>CACONQ010000004.1 GCA_902628635.1 uncultured Pelagibacteraceae bacterium
TGCAAATCCAATAACTGTTAAATCGAATGGTGATAAAACAACAGTTTCACTAAGGCCAGAAAGAGCTTTGATTAATACAAAAGAAAAGATGGATAATAACTTTAAAGGAAAGATCGAGGAAGTTATATATCATGGAGACCATACACGTGTAAGATTAAATCTTTTAGGAAATAAAGAGTTTATTTTAAAAGTTCCAAATAGCTCCGCTAATATGGATATTAAACTAGGTAACCAAATAAATGTTAGCTGGAATAGCCATGACGCTAGGGCACTTGACCCAAAATAATTATCAAGTTTAAAATCATTCTATATAATGAAAATATGACCCTTTTTTACAAAATGGGCTGTTGACTCACTCTTTATATCTTGCTGTAATCTGTTTTTTATAAAAAAACGTTTAAACGGAGGATAAATGAGAAAATTAAGTAAACTATTACTAGTTCTATCTTTTGCTCTTTCAATAACTTCATCAGCATTTGCAGTAACTGTTGCATCATGGGGTGGAGCTTACACAGAGTCTCAAAAGTTAGGATATGGTGATCCTACTGCTAAGAAACTTGGAATATCTATCAATTGGGTTGATTATTCTGGTGGACTATCAGAAATTAAAGCACAAAAAGAGGCAGGCAAAATTACGTGGGATATAATCGACGTATTTGCAATGGATACTATTACTGGATGCGATGAAGGTTTATTTGTTGAATTTGATTTTGACAAAGACTTCCCAGCAGCACCGGATGGAACTCCTGCGAGTAAAGACTTCTTTGCTCCAATGCCAAGTAAATGTGCTGTAGGAAATATTTTATACTCTTGGAACTATGCTTATAACACGCAAAATGTTAAAGGTACTCCAAAGACTATCAAAGATTTCTTTAACACAAAAAAATTCCCTGGGAAAAGAGCTATCTACAAAAGCGCTCTAACAAATTTAGAGATTGCTTTGGCAGCAGATGGTATTAAGCCAGGAAAAGGTGGAGCAAAAATCTACAAAGCTTTAGAAACTGAAGCAGGTGTAGAAAGAGCAATGAATAAGATCAAAGAACTTTGCACTGATCCAAACGGAGGATGTGTATTCTGGTCTGCAGGTGCTCAACCGCCAGAACTATTAGTTTCAGGTGAAGTTGTAATGGCAACTGGTTGGAACGGAAGATTCTTCAATGCTGAAATCGGAGAAGGAGCTCCAATCAAACAAGTTTGGGATGGTCAAGGTCTTGACTATGAATATTTTGTTCTAGTTAAAGGTGGACCAAACGAAGCTGATGCAAAGAAAGCTTTAGCAGAAATGACAAGTACAGAAGGTTTAGCAGGAAGTGCTAAGTATATTGCTTACGCTCCTTGGAGAAAATCTTCACTAAAAGTTATGGCTAAAGGTGAGCCTTGGTATAAAGATGGTAAGACGAACATGGTACCACAAATGCCAACAGCAAAAGCGAATACTAAAAACTACTTCTTAGTAGACCCTATTTTCTGGGCTGATAACGGTACAGAGCTTGGAGAAAAATGGGAAGCTATGAAAGCAGGACTATAATTTTAAGTTTTAAAGACTAAAATTATATACTATATTTAGGGCGGTTATTTTATAACCGCCCTTTTTTATTTATGAGCAGTGAAACCAGACAAATTTTAACTACAGATGGTATACCTTTAGAGGTAAGTTTAAAAAAAGCTGAAAGAAAAAATAAAATTAAGGCATTCCTTTTAGTTGCACCTTTATTATTGTTCCTACTTATTACTTATATTTTTCCAATTGGAGATATGTTGTTGAGAAGTGTGGATGATAAAATGGTTACTGAAATGTTACCAAAAACATTTAAATCAATGGAAGATTGGGATGGAAATGAAATGCCTCCAGAAGAGGTGTTTGAAGCTTTTTATTTAGATTTTCAAAAACTAGTAGAGGAAAAACGTGATGGAAAATTATCCACTCAACTAAATTATACCAAGAATGGTTTCAAAAGTATTTTAAAAAAATTACGAAGAAAAGCAAAAAATTTTGAAGAGGGAAATTATAAAGAACAAATAATGGCAGTACATAAAAGATGGGCAGACGTTGAGTACTGGCGAGCGATAAAAAGACGTGCACCAGCATTTACAAGTTCTAAATATCTTAAAGGAATGGATATGTATAAAAATGAAGAAGGTAAAATTGTAAGTGTTAAGGAAGATCGTAGAATTCATAGAGTTTTATGGCTGAGAACTTTAGAGATAGCTTTTTTTGTAACTTTATTATGTTTCCTAATGGCATATCCAATTGCACACTTGCTTGCAACATTGCCAATGAAATATAGCAACCTCTTGATGATTTGTGTGCTTCTTCCTTTCTGGACTTCCTTGTTGGTAAGAACAGCCAGCTGGATGATACTTTTACAACAACAAGGTGTTGTTAACGATTTCTTTGTTATGATTGGTTTAGTGGCTGACGATAATAGGCCAGAGATGATGTACAATAAAACTGGGACTTATGTTGCAATGACACAAATTTTATTACCTTTTATGGTTTTACCTTTATATAGTGTGATGAAAACAATATCTCCAAGCTTGATGAGAGCAGGAAAATCGTTGGGAGGAACACCATTCGTAACATTTTGGAAGGTTTACTTTCCATTAACTATTCCTGGAATTGGAGCAGGCTGTTTATTAGTTTTTATACTTGCTATTGGTTATTATATTACTCCAGCTCTAGTAGGCGGAGCGTCAGGAACTCTTATTAGTAACCAAATCGCATTCCATATGAAGAGCACTCTTGATTGGAGCTTTGCATCAGCGATGGGGTTAATGTTACTTGCTGGAGTATTAGCAATATATTGGATTTATAACAAATTGGTTGGAATTGATAATATTAAGTTAGGATAATTATGGCATTACCAAAATATACCGAACCACATTATAGAATTTGGCATTATACGTACATTTTCATTTGTACATGTGTTTTTTTCTTTTTGATCGCACCATTATTTGTAATTTTCCCTTTATCATTTAATGCTGAAGAATTTTTAAGTTTCTCTGAAGGAATGAAAAATCTTGATCCAGATGCATTTTCTTTAAGATGGTATAAGGATATGATTTATGGAACCAAAAATCCATGGGGGCTTGCAGCTAAAAATAGTTTTATAATTGCTATATTTGCCACATTGGGCTCTGTGCTTCTAGGAACAGTAGCTGCATTAGGATTAAGCAGCAGACATATGCCTTACAAAGGATTAATTATGGCAACTCTAATTTCACCAATGATTGTTCCTTTGATTATTTCAGGAGTTGCAATTTTCTTTTTTATGGCCAAGGCAGGACTTGCAGCAACTCATACAGGAATAATTTTAGCACATATTATTTTAGGTACTCCATTCGTAGTAATTACTGTAACAGCAACATTGTCTGGCTTTGATCATAGTGTTACAAGAGCAGCCTCAAGTTTAGGTAGCGATCCTGTTAATACTTTTATGAAAATTACATTGCCACTAATTCTTCCAGGAGTAATATCGGGCGGATTATTTGCTTTTGTGACTTCTTTTGATGAAGTTGTTGTTGTATTATTTTTAGCTGGACTAGAAAATACTACAATACCAATTCAAATGTGGACCGGATTAAGAGAGCAATTAAGTCCAACAATATTAGCTGTTGCGACATGTTTAATAATTTTATCTACTTTAATTCTTGTTACAGCTGAACTGTTAAGACGAAGATCTGAAAGGCTCAGAGGAATAAATAGATAAGAAATGGATATCAAAAAAGTTGTAGTAATAGGCTCTGGAACTATGGGGAGTGGTATTGCAGCTCATTTATGTAATGCAAATATACCAGTAACACTTCTAGATTTAACAACTGAGATAAGTGAAAAAGCAAGAGATAGAATCCATAAATCAAGCCCTCCTTTATTAATAGATAAAAAAAAAATTAATAATATTAATGTAGGCAATATCAATGATGATTTTGATATTGTAAAAGAAGCTGATTGGATAGTAGAGGCCGTTGTTGAAAGGATTGATATCAAACATAATATTTATGAAAAAATTTTTAAAAATAGAAAATCAGGAGCGATAGTATCATCAAATACTTCCTCAATACCAATTAAAGTTTTGTCAGAAAAGATGAACAGTGAGGAAAAAAAAGATTTTTGTATCACACATTTTTTTAACCCTGTTAGATATATGGGATTACTTGAAATAGTTAAAAATGAAAATAACGATATCAATAAAATAAACTCCCTAAAAAAATTTTGTGAAAAAGAGCTAGGTAAGGGAGCAATAGTTTGTAACGATACGCCAGGCTTTCTTGGAAATAGAATTGGTGTTTATGCAATGCAGGTTGCAATGACTGAGGCATTTAAAATGAAATTAACTATAGAGGAAGCCGATGCAGTATTTGGAAGACCAATGGGCATACCAAAAACTGGTGTATTTGGTTTGTATGACTTAATCGGAATAGACTTAATGGCTGATGTATTAAAAAGTTTTGTTAAAGAATTATCAAAAAATGATGAATTTCAAATTGTAGCACAAGAGATTCCATTAATTACTAAACTTATAAAACAGGGTTATACAGGTAGAAAAGGAAAGGGTGGATTTTATAGAATTAATAAAGATAATAATCAAAAAATTTTAGAAGCAATTAATTTAGAAACAGAAAAATATTCTACATCAAAAAAAATAGATCTAGGAATCGAGACTGTTAACTTAAATAGCTTAATAAATAGGGATGATAAATATGGAAAGTATGCATGGTCTGTTATTTCAAAAATAATTAAGTATGCATCCTCATTAGTACCAGGAATTACTGACAAGTTTAATGATATAGATGAAGCAATGCGTTTAGGTTTTAATTGGGCAATGGGACCTTTTGAGATGCTCAAATCTATTGGTGTGAAAAACTTTTTTGAGAGAATAGAAGATTTTAAGGGCAATAAATTCCTTGAAAATTTAGCAAAAAATATGGACGAAAATTTTTATGGTCAAAGGCAAATTTATACCGAAATACAAACTTTAGCAAAAGTACGTCCTACAGCACTAAAGCTTGATAAGAATAATTCTGCTGAGATACATAGATTTAAAGATTTCAACATTGTTGAATTTACCACTAAAGCTTGTGCGTTAGATTACGATTCTATGGATGCATTAAAAAATGCAACAGATAAACCTCTGATAATTATTAACGAAAGTATGCAATTTTCAGCAGGAGTAAACTTAAGTTATACTATGAATTTTGCTGAAAAAAATGATTATAAATCTATCGATAAATTCATTAAATATTTTCAAGAAACTTGTAAGACTTTAAAATATTCGAAGCACCCTGTCGTTTCAGCGCCGTCAGGGTTAACTCTTGGTGGGGGATTTGAAGTATTGGTTCAAAGTAATTTTGTAGCCTCTCACACAAATATAGTAATTGGTTTAGTCGAAACAATGGTCGGTTTGGTTCCTGCAGGAGGGGGGTGTAAAGAAATGTTATGGAGGTGGTTTCAAACTGAAGAGGCAAAAAAAGATCCTGATTTTGCGCCATTAAAAGTTTTTGATATTATTGGTTATGGAAAAACTGCAACCTCACCTATTGAAGCAGTTCCACTTAAATATTTAAATCCAAATGATAAAACAATAATGAATAGGAACGGTTTGTTTTCAGTCTCAAAAAAAATTATTGAAGATAATAAAGATTTTAAACCACCTTCAGAATGTAGTTTCAATTTATCTGGAAAGCCGCTCAAAGAAAAAATGATAAAAGTTTTAGAAAAACTATATAACGACAAGATAATACTAGATCATGGAATGGAAGTTGGTAAAGAGCTTGCAAATGTATTGAGTGGGGGCGATACATCTCTAGAAAAGAAACTTACAGAGGACGATTTATATAGATTAGAATTAGAATCATTTATGAGGTTAATTGAAAATAAAAAAACACAAGACAGAATTAAACACACCCTTAAAACTGGAAAGCCTCTAGTAAATTAAAATCAGAGATCTTTTAACATATTAAAATGATTTATAAAATCTGGTCTCAAAACATATTCAGATTTATTACTATGTTTAATTTTTTCTAAAGCTTTAAGGCCATAAAGTACTTTACCAACTGGAGTGTACTCTCCTTCAAAAAGTGGTGCATCTTTCAATAAAATAAAAAATTGACTATCCTCTGTGTTCATTTCACTTTTTCGAGCCATACCAACACTCCCTCTCATAAAACTAAAAGGTTCATTTACTTCAGATTTAATATTTCCATATTTAGAGGAACCAGTTCCTAAATAGGTATAGTTGATATTATTTCTTTTGCCGTATTTTAAATCTCCAGCTTGAACCAAAAACTTTTTAATAACTCTGTGAAATGCAACATCATTATATTCACCTGTTTCAATTAACATTTTAAATCTTTTGACAGAATTTGGGGATAGTTTTGGATAAAGTTCAATAATCACATTACCACAGGGAACATTCAGAACTGCAATATTTTCTATTTTTTCAAATACTAAATTGCTTGGGTCATAATTTTTTACAAATAAACAATCATTTTTTAAGATAAACAAAGATCCAAAACTTAAAAATGCTAAAATAATAATAAATAATGTAAGGTATTTTTCTAATCTAGTCTGTTTAATTTTTTTTATCATTTAAAATTGAAAGTTTTTATAAAGCTTAGATATTTTATTTTTTAAAAAAAAAGCCTTTTTTCTAATTATTTCATCATCTTTAGATCTTTTATTTAATATTTTTTTGTTAGTTTTCATAAAGGAGTAAACCTCCGCCATATCTTCAAATGGAGTTGACATTGAATAATCTGTTAAAAAACCTTTTTTATCTTCAATGTATTCAAGGCTAACTTTATTTGAGCATGTTGAACATTCCTTATAAATAAAATCTAAGGTATTCAATTTACCCCAAACTATCTGGTCAAATATGTCTTCTTTATCAAAATGAATGAAATGAAATACTTCATGATGTAAAACTCTGTTAAAAAACTTATTTTCAGTATTTAGATTAAATATTAGTGTTTTCATTCCTGGGTTTGCGAAACCTAGCGCTGGAATTTCTGATATTTTTAAATTTTCACATATTACAATATATTTTAATCTTATTTTTTTTAAAAAATCATTTTTATAAATGTTAAGACTTTTACTTATTTTATTATAATTATCTTCGATTTTATTTTTATCTGCAGTTGAGCAAGAAACATTATTAATCCCAACACCTGCAGAAAAATTATTTTCAGGTACTAAAAACCTTAATCCATTATGCTCAATTTTATAGAGCTTTAAATTAGGTATCTTAATAATTTCATATAATTGATCAGAATTTACTGGAAAAATTAAAAAAAAGCTTAAAACTAAATAATAAATAAATTTCATGAGATACAATTTAGATCATATTAGAAAATTAAATAATATGGTACATTTTAAATATGAAAAAAAAAGATAAATCAAGTAATAGAATTTCAGTACGTTTTGCCAGAAAATATATTTTATATTATTATGCATTCTTTTGGGTAGTTTTAGTTTTGATACTTTTATTCAATTTTAATGACTAAAAAAAATAAAGAGCCAATTCAGCCTGTAAGTGGAACTGTAGTTCCAAGATTTGCTGGACCAAATACTTTTGCAAGATTGCCTGAGCTTAGAGATGTCGACAAATGTGATATTGCTATAGTTGGTATTCCTTTTGATGCTGGAACAAGCTATAGACCAGGTGCAAGATTTGGACCACAAAGTATTCGACAAGCATCAAGACATTTAAGAACAAACTACCATCCAAACTATGATGTTGAACCATTTAAAGTTCAGCAAGTAGCCGATGCAGGAGATATTACATGTAATCCATTTAATATAAACGAGGCAATCAAACAAATAGAGGATGGTGCACTAAATCTTTTAAAAAAAACGAAAGGCATAATAAGTATGGGGGGCGATCATACAATTGCCTTTCCATTATTAAGAGCAATGAATAAATTTAATAATGGACCTGTTTCATTAGTACATTTTGATGCTCACCTTGATACATGGGATACTTATATGGGCGCTCCATATACTCATGGTACTCCATTTAGAAGAGCAAGAGAGGAAAATTTATTTTTAGATAATGCATCTATGCATGTTGGTATTAGAGGACCATTGTATAGTAAAGATGACTTTAAAAATGACGAAAGTTTTGGTTTTAAAATTATTCACTGCGATGAATTTCAAACTCAAGGAATAGATAAAATTGCAGAAAGAATAAAAAAAAGAGTAGGTAACAACCCATTATATTTATCAATCGATATAGATGTATTGGATCCTGCATTTGCACCAGGAACAGGCACACCTGAAATTGCAGGTATGACAACTAGGGAAATGGTAAATGTTCTGAGGGGTTTATCAGGATTAAATTTGATATCAGCAGATGTCGTAGAAGTTGCACCAGCATATGATCATGCTGAAGTTACTTCATTAGCAGCAGCAACTATCATTTATGAATTGACTAATTTATTTGCAAAAATAGATAGATAGGTTAATTTGCCAAAATGATCGATAAAAAAAAATTCTATATCAATGGTGAATGGGTTGATCCCATTAATAAACAAAGTCTAGATGTAATTGATCCATCTACAGAAAAAAGTTGTGCAACAATCTCATTAGGTGGAAAAGAAGATATTAATAAAGCAGTTAATGCAGCTAAAAAAGCTTATGAGACATGGGGATTTAGCTCAAAGGAGGAAAGGATTAAATTATTAGAAAATCTTTATGTTTTATATAAAAAAAGATGGGCTGATATCGCAAATGCAATTACGATGGAAATGGGCGCTCCAAAGGATTTCTCAACTAAATTACAAACAGGAACAGGGGCCAGTCATATAAAATCATTTATTAGATATTTGAAAGAATTTAAATTTGAAAAACCATTAGGAGAACATGCTCCAGACCAGAGAATTATATACGAACCTAAAGGAGTTTGTGCACTAATTACACCTTGGAATTGGCCAATGAATCAGGTTTGCTTAAAAGTAATTCCGGCTTTATCAGCTGGTTGTACAATGGTTTTAAAGCCCTCTGAACTAGCTCCGCTTTCATCGATGATTTTAGCTGAAATAATTCATGAAGCAAAATTTCCATCAGGTGTTTTCAATTTAGTAAATGGAGATGGAGCGACTACTGGTGATGCCCTAACAAGTCATCCAGAAGTTAATATGATTTCCTTTACAGGATCTACTAGAGCAGGTGCTTTAATTTCTCAAAATGCTGCAAAAGATTTTAAAAGAGTTAGCCTTGAATTGGGAGGAAAAGGTGCAAATATTATCTTTAAAGATGCTGATCCTGAAGCAATAGAAAGAGGGGCATTAAGATGTTTTAGAAATTCAGGCCAATCTTGTAATGCTCCAACGAGGATGTTAGTAGAAAAATCAATGTATGATGAAGCAGTAGAAAGACTTAAAAAATATGCGAATGAGTTTCAAGTTGACGATCCAAACAAAGAAGGTGAGCACATAGGTCCAGTTATCTCAGAAACACAATTTAATAAAATTCAAACATTAATAAAAAAAGGTATTGATGAAGGAGCTAAATTAGTTTCAGGCGGTCCTGGAAAACCAAATGGGCTTGACAAAGGGTACTATGTAAAACCTACTGTATTTGCAGATGTAAAAAATGATATGGAAATAGCTAGAACAGAAATTTTTGGACCAGTTTTATCAGTTATGCCATTTGAAACAGAAGAAGAGGCAATTAAAATAGCCAATGATACCCCTTACGGTTTAACAAATTACATACAAACCCAAGATCCTGAGAAAGTAAAAAGAGTCGCAAGAAAATTAAGATCTGGAATGGTAGATGTAAATGGTGCTGGTATAGCTGTTGATGCACCATTTGGAGGATTTAAACATTCAGGAATTGGCAGGGAAGCTGGATCAGAGGGACTGGTAGAGTTTCTTGAGGTAAAATCAGTCGGCGGCTGGAATTGAAGATTTAATTTGAAGATTTTTCTTTAACACCTTCTAAAAATTTTAAACATTTTGATATTTCGCTCAATTCAATGAACTCATCAATTTTATGAGCTTGTTCTATTGAACCTGGCCCACAAACAGCTGTACTTATTCCTATTTCCTGGAATAAACCAGCCTCTGTGCCAAAAGAGACAACTTCTCTTGAATTATCCCCAGTGATACTAGATACAAACTCACATGCCTCTGACTCCAAGTCTCTATCAAATCCAATAATTTCTCCAATAATCTCTTTCTTTATACTTGAATTAGGAAATATTTTTTTCATTTCAGGTAAAAGTTTATTATTTACAAACTTATCTAATTCTGCATTTAAAAAAATTGCATCATCTTTTACAACTGGTCTCGTTTCCCATTTTACATGACATTTATCAGCTATTACATTATGAGCAATACCACCAAAAATTCCACCAACAGAAAGGGTAGAATAGGGTGGAGAAAAAATTGAATTTTTTGGAACTCGTTTTTTTAATTCATCTCTAAGTTCAATTAATTTACTTACATATCTTGCAGCATATTCAACTGCACTCACTCCCTTATGTGGTTGAGAGCTATGTCCCGCAAGCCCTTCAAAGTAAGTCGTATATTCATAAGCTCCCTTATGAGCATCGATAATTTTCATATTTGTTGGTTCGCCTACTATGCATATACCTTTATTAAAACCTCTTTTTTTTAATTCTTTTATTAAAAGTGGTGCTCCGATACACGCAGTCTCTTCATCAAAAGTAAAAGAAAAATTAATATCCCTATCCAAATTACTCTTTGAAAAAATAGGGGCATAAGCTAAAGCACATGCAATAAATCCTTTCATATCACAAGATCCTCTTCCATAAAGTTTATTATTTTTAATTGTTGCCTTAAAAGGATCTGTTGACCAACCTTTTGAAACAGGTACTACATCTGTATGTCCAGATAGAATTATTGGTTTTTTTCCATTCTGATTCTTAGCTTTTATTGTAGCAAAAAGATTTACTCTTTTTTTTTCAGAGTCAAATATTTTAAATGAGGATGCACCATTTTTTTTTAAAACTTCATCACAATAATTTATAAGCGAATTGTTGTCCTCACCCGAAATTGTTTTAAAAGCTATTAAATCTGTTAAAATTTTAATAGAATTTTCAAGTAAATTTTTATTATTTTCTGTACTCATAAATATAATCAATTATATATTAAAATCATGAAAGAAGAAATAACCTACGATATATTTAATAAAGTTGATATTAGATTAGGGACCGTAATTTCAGTTAAAAAAAATGAGAAAGCTAGAAAACCATCATTGGTTGTTGAGGTAGATTTTGGAAATGAGATAGGAGTAAAACAATCCTCTGCTCAAATTACACATTTTTATAATGAGGAAAATTTAGTGGGAAAGCAAGTTATTGGCGTATGTAATTTTCCTGAAAAAAATATTGCTGGCGTTAAATCACAAGTTTTAATTTTGGGTTCTATCGATAAAGAAGGAAAAGTAACATTGTTACATCCCTCGCAAAAAGCTGAGAACGGTTTACCGATTGCATAATTAAATATGCACCCAGAAATAATTTCACTTTGTTTATTCATGTTTGCAACAAGTTGCTCACCAGGACCGAATAATGTTGTAGCATCTTACTCAGGTTTCAATTTTGGAATAGTAAAAACCATCCCTCATATGCTGGGTGTAATTTTTGGTTTTACTATTTTAGTAACAATAATGAATTTTGGTCTTATTAATATTTTTCAAAAACTACCCATACTTCAAGAAATATTAAAGTATGCTGGCTCTATATTTCTTTTATATTTAGCTTATAAAATTTCCTTTTCAAAAAATAACCCAAATAATAAAAATGATAATCCTGTTAAATTTATAGAAACTTTTTTTTTTCAATTTATAAATCCCAAATCTTATATAGTTGCTGTTATTATGATATCGACATATGTTGAGAGAGGACAAAACTTTATGTTATACTCCCTTTGGGTAATAGGCGTTGCATTTTTATTTGCAATAATAAGTATTAATTTTTGGACATTAATAGGCAAATTTTTAAGAAGATTCGCGACAAATGAGAAATTTATAAAAATATTTAATTATGCTATGTCTATACTTTTAGTAGCTTGTATAGCTACATTTTATTTATAATTTAATTCATAATTTGAACTAAATATTCTATAAGATAGCAATTTTATGAAACCAGGAAATAAAAATTCATATAACTCATTAGATACTATTGATATAGACAATAAAAGTTTTAATTTTTACTCCTTATCAAAAGCAGAAAAAAATGGTCTTGATGGCATCTCATACTTACCAAAGTCATTAAAAGTTTTGTTAGAGAATTTATTAAGATATGAAGATGGTGTAAGTGTAAACAAAAAACAAATTGAAGCAATTCAAAAATGGTTGGTAGATAGAAAGTCTGCTACTGAAATTGCCTATAGACCAGCAAGAGTTTTACTTCAAGATTATACGGGGATACCAGCGGTAGCAGATTTGGCTGCAATGAGGGAGGCGGTAAAAGAAAAAAATAAAGACCCCAAAAAAATCAATCCATTATCAGCTGTAGATTTGGTAATTGATCATTCTGTCCAAGTTGACCAGTCTGCAAAAAAAGACTCATTTGAAAAAAATGTAGATATTGAATTTGAAAGAAACGGAGAAAGATATTCTTTTTTAAAGTGGGGTCAACAAGCATTTGATAATTTTAGAATTGTTCCACCAGGTACTGGTATTTGTCATCAAGTAAATTTAGAATATTTATCAAAAGTAGTTTGGTCTGAAAGTTCTGGTGGAAAAACATATTTGTTTCCAGATACTTTGGTTGGCACTGATAGTCATACCACAATGGTAAATGGTTTAGCAGTTTTGGGTTGGGGAGTAGGAGGTATTGAGGCAGAGGCAGGAATGTTAGGACAGCCAATATCAATGTTAATTCCTGAGGTAATAGGCTTTGAAGTAAAAAATAAATTACCAGAGGGAACAACAGCCACTGATCTAGTTCTTACAGTTGTAAAAATGTTAAGAGACAAAGGGGTGGTTGGTAAATTTGTAGAATTTTTTGGAGAAGGTTTAAAAAATTTAAGTTTAGCTGATAGAGCAACTATAGCAAATATGGCGCCTGAGTATGGAGCAACATGTGGTTTTTTTCCAATTGACGATGAAACGTTAAGATATTTAAGATTTTCTGGAAGGGATGAACATACAGTTAAGATTGTAGAAAAATATGCAAAAGAGCAGGGATTATGGTCTAGTGACCATATCAAGTTTACTGATAAAATTTCTTTAGATATGTCTACAGTAGTTCCAACAATTTCTGGACCTAAAAGACCACAAGATAAAGTGTTACTAACAGATGCAGCGTCGAACTTTAAAAAGGTATACAAAGAAACAACAAAAAGAAATAAAAACAATGTTTCAAAAGTTAAGGATACTGATTTTGAAATTAAAGATGGATCAATTCTAATTGCAGCAATTACCTCTTGCACTAATACTTCTAACCCAAATGTTTTGATAGGAGCCGGTTTGCTTGCAAAAAAAGCAATAGAATTTGGTTTGAAGACTAAACCTTGGGTGAAAACATCATTAGCACCTGGTTCTCAGGTAGTAACAGATTATTTAGAAAAAGCTGGGTTAAATAAGTATCTTGATATGCTTGGTTTTAATTTAGTAGGTTATGGTTGCACTACATGCATTGGAAATTCTGGTCCTTTAAAAGAAAATATTGTATCAGCAATTGAGAAAGAAAATATCTACGCTGTTTCAGTGTTATCTGGTAATAGAAACTTTGAGGGACGAATATCACCACACATTAAAGCAAACTATTTAGCATCGCCACCTTTAGTTGTTGCTTACGCATTAGCAGGTCATATGGAAATTGATTTATATAAGGATCCACTTGGAAAAGATAAAAATGGAAAAGATATTTATTTAAAAGATATATGGCCATCAAATAAAGAAATTGAGACCACACTTGCAGACTCTTTAAATGCAAATATGTTCATTAAAAGATATTCAAATGTATCAGAGGGACCAGTTCAATGGCAAAAAATTAAGACTGAAAAAACTAGTATTTATAATTGGGATGAGAGTTCTACTTATGTAAAAAGACCTCCTTTCTTTGATCAATTATCTGACGAGCCAGAGGGTTTTAAAGAGATTAAAGACGCAAGACCACTCCTAATTTTAGGAGATATGGTAACTACAGATCATATTTCACCTGCTGGCTCAATCCAAAAAGAAAGCCCAACTGGAGAATATTTTATGAAACATCAGGTACTTCCAAAAGATTACAATTCTTATGGATCTAGAAGAGGTAATCATGAAGTTATGATGAGAGGGACATTTGCAAATATTAGAATTAGAAATGAGATGGCTCCAGGCACAGAGGGAGGTTTTACAAAACTATATCCTGAAGGAAAAATTATGCCAGTTTATGACGCGGTGGTTGAGTATAAAAAAAGAGGTACAGATTTAGTAGTAATTGGTGGAAAAGAATATGGGACTGGATCCTCAAGAGATTGGGCTGCAAAAGGAACTAAATTATTAGGAGTTAAAGTAGTTATTGCCGAAAGTTTTGAACGTATTCATAGATCAAATTTAATTGGAATG
Organism: uncultured Pelagibacteraceae bacterium; assembly: GCA_902628635.1. Taxonomy (GTDB): domain Bacteria; phylum Pseudomonadota; class Alphaproteobacteria; order Pelagibacterales; family Pelagibacteraceae; genus Pelagibacter. The sequence goes on from CACONQ010000004.1 coordinate 14,528, forward strand.
GGAATCTTACCATTGCAATTTATTGAGGGTATGGATAGAAAAAAATTAAAATTTGAGGGCTCTGAGCTAGTGACGATATTAAAAATAGAGAAAGGCATAAATCCATCTGATAAAATAGATGTTGAAATAAAATATTTATCTGGGGATATCAAAAGAATAAAGACTTTATGCAGAATAGATACAAAGAACGAATTGGAATATTATAAGAATGGTGGCATTTTACAATTTGTATTAAGAAACATGATGTAAACATGGATGAAGAAATACAGTTAATTAATCAAAATACAAGAAAAGAGAAATTTAAAAATTTCATTTTGAATAATAAAAAAATTTTGATTGGATTATGTTCAATTACTATATTAGCCACAATATCAATTTTTATATTTTTAGAATTAAAAGCTAAAAATCAACTAAAAATAGCGAGTAAATATAATGAAATTACACAACTATACGAGAAGAATAATAGTAAAAAAATTTCGGAAGAGTTAATAAATATTATAAATGAAAAGGATAAAACCTATTCTCCTTTAGCGCTCAACTTTTTAATTGATAACAAAATTATTAATAACAGGGATCAAATCAACGGTTTTTTTGACTTAATTATTAATGAAATAAAATTAGAAAATGAAATAAAAAATTTAATAATTTATAAAAAAGCACTTTATAACTCTGATAGCTCAAGCGAAAATAATTTACTGAAAATTTTAAAACCTATATTAAATTCAGAAAGCATTTGGAAGCCTCATTCATTATACTTAATGTCTGAATATTTTTTATCAAAAAACGAAAAAGAAAAGTCAAAAGAATTTTTAATTCAAATAATAGAATTAGAAAATTCAAATCCAGGTATCAAGGCTGAGGCTCAAAAAATGATTAACAGGTACTTTAGTGGATAAAATATTTAAATTAGTCATACTTTTGATTTTAAGTTCTTGCTCCTTAAACCCAAACTCTACTCTTTGGACAAAGAATAAGAAAATTGAATATGAAAAATCATTGAATATCATAGAGATAGATCCAAAAAAAAATGTTTTAACAAAAGAAATTAATTCAAATATTAAAATTAAAATAGGTAATGCAACAAAGAAAAACATAAATTATTATAAAATGACAAATAATAATGGGGCTACTAATTACAATGGTAAACTTAAAAAAATTTCAAAATATAATTATTCAAAAATTGAATATTTTAATCAATATGAACCAGAGATAAGTTCTTATGATAATAATTTAATATTTTTTGACAACAAAGGAACAATTTTAAATTTTAAAGAAAACTCTAAATTACAATGGAAAAAAAATTATTATTCAAGATCTGAAAGAAAAAAAAATCCCGTTCTTTTTTTTTCGAATAACAAAAATATACTTATAGTAGCTGATACATTAGCAAAGTATTATTCAATTGATTTGAAAACAGGTGACAAAATTTGGTCAGGTAATAATAATTCACCTTTTAATTCACAAATTAAAATATTAGATGATAAATTTTTTATAGTAGATGATAGTAATATCCTCAGTTGTTTTTCTATAAAAAATGGCAACAAATTGTGGAGCTATAAAACAGAAAAACCTTTAATCAAATCACAAAAAAAAATGTCAATTATAATACAAGAAAACAAAGTTATTTTTATCAATACTCTTGGTGATGTAACTGCATTGGATACACAAACAGGAAGATTGTTATGGCAATTACCAACGCAAAGTAAATCTATTTATGAAGAAGCAATGTTTTTAAAAATTTCAGACATGGTTTTAGAAGATAATTCAGTATTTTTTTCCAATAATATGAATGAGTTTTTTTCATTAGATGTTTCAACAGGAATCCTAAATTGGAAACAAGTTGTTAACTCCAGTCTACGACCATCTATTGTAAATGATTTTATTTTTACGGTTAGTGAAGAGGGTTTTTTAATAGTAATAGACTCTAAGAGTGGAAAAATAATCAGAAGCACAGATTTATTTGATAAATTTAAAATAAAAAAAAGGAAAAAAATTAAACCAACAGGATTTGTTTTAGGTAGTAAAAAATTATATTTGAGCACATCAACAGGACGATTATTAATCGTAGACATTGAAACTGGAAAGACAAAATCAATAATAAAATTAGATAGTGAAAAAATTTCAAGACCAATTATTCTAAAACAGAGTTTATTTGTGGTAAAAAATAACTCTGTTATTAAATTAAATTAATATGTTATTAAGAATTCTGGATAAACTAGGTAGAAAAAAAGTTGTTTTTGATAGAGGGCCATCACATCCTAAGTATAATGAGGCTAAACCATGGATGAACAGATATTATGTTTTATTTAGGAATAGACCAAGATGGTTTCCTTTTAATATATTAATTCATGAAATGCTCGATGACGATCATGGAGAGGGTGTTCATAATCATTTATTCCCTTTTATAACTATAATTTTGAAAGATGGATATTGGGAGACACTCAAAAGTGGAAAATATTGGAGATCACCAGGCTACGTAGGATTTAGATCTGCAAACACTTTTCATAGAGTTGATTTAAAGCCTGGAACCAGACCACTTACTATATTTATATCAGGTCCATTTGGTCTCAGAAAAGGACCAAGATCAGAGTATGGAATAGATTTTAAGACTAAAAACAAGTGATACAAAAATTTCATAATCTCATACTCCAAACAGACGGTCAGAAACTTTATGATTTTACAAATAAAACAATTGAATGGATAAAAAAAAATAATTTCAAAAATGGAATAATTAATTTAAGCATCCAACACACAAGTGCTTCATTAATAATACAGGAAAATGCTGATCCAGATGTTCAATTAGATTTGTTAAATTTTTTTGATAAAATTGCACCAATGAAAAATAATCTTTATATTCATAACGCTGAGGGAAAAGACGATATGCCTGCACATATTAAATCTGCAATAACAAACAATCAAATTTCTTTAAGTATTAAGGATCAAAAACTTTTACTAGGGACTTGGCAAGGGATATATTTGTTCGAGCATAGATTAAATCCACAATCGAGAACTATAATTCATCATTTTATAGGAGATTAATTTTTCTTTTTAAGTGACTGGAAAGCCTCTAAGGCTTCTTTTCTTGCTACCTCGTGGATTACAATGGGCTTTGGATAATCTTTTCCGATAACAGTATTTATTGCTTCTTGATATTTTTTTTCCATTTCCCAAGGTTTATGAATAAATTTTTGTGGAACTTTTTTTAATTCGGGTACCCATTTTTTTACATATTCTCCCTCTTTATCAAATTTTTCTCCCTGCAAAATTGGATTAAAAATTCTAAAATATGGAGCTGCATCTGCACCACATCCCGCTACCCACTGCCATTGAGCTACATTGTTTGCCTCGTTAAAATCAAATAAACAGTTTCTAAAATATTTTTCTCCCTCTTGCCAGTTTATCCTTAAATGTTTTACTAAAAAAGATCCAACAACCATTCTAATTCTATTATGCATCCATCCGGTCTCATATAATTCTCTCATTCCTGCATCAACAATTGGATATCCAGTCATTCCTTTTTTCCAAAGACTTAATTTTTTTTTATCATTTATCCATGGAAATTTATCAAATTCTTTTCTAAGATTTCCTTTAAGCATTTGTGGAAAATAATTAATTAAACTATGTGAAAATTCTCTCCAACCAATTTCATTAATATATTTTCTAACACTTATATTTTTTGATTTAATTTTTGAACATTTATTATAGATAGTTTTAACACCAATTTGTCCACTTCTTATATATGGAGATAATTTAGAGGTACCTTTTATAGAAGGATAGTCACGTTTTGTACCATAATTATATATATCGTTTTTTATAAAACCATCTAAATATTCATTTGCTTTATTCTCTGAAGGGTACCAATATTTATCAAATTTTTTATACCAGTTTTTTTTTGGTAAAATATCTTTAAAAGAAATATTTTTTTTGGTTAAATTTTTACTCAACTTCACTTTTTTTACTTTATGGTCAGTGCTTGGAATTTTCTCTAAAAAAATTCTTTCAGCATTTTTCCAAAAAGGGCTATAAACTTTAAAGGGTGTTTCGTCACCCTTCTTAACCTCTTGAAACTCATTTAAAACATTTCCCCTAAAATTTTTAAAATTTATTTTATTGTCCTTAAAATGTTCAATCAGCTCATCATCTTTTTTGATTTCAAAAGGCTCATAAACTTTATTCCAGTAAATACTTATACCATCTTTAGCTTTTATTTTTTTTAAATAAGAGACCTGATTATCTTCAACAATTTCAAGATTAATGTTGTATTTAGATAAATCCTTTTGAAATTCCTCTAGAGATCTTGATAACCACCATTTTTGGGCCTCTCTTTTTCCATCATAAATTGACTTATCAAATATAAAAACTGTTGAGACAATCTCGTGATTATTTGATGCGTAAGACAAAGCAGGATTATCTTTTAATCTAAAATCATCTCTTAACCAAAAAATTGCATTTTTTGTCATTAATTACCAAGTTCTTTGTTGCCTTTGTTCAATAATTCTGAATAAAGATTTTTATCTGCGTCTCCTTCGCAACCAATTAGAAGTACATTGGAACTTTTGTTTAATTCCAGTTTTTCTTTAATATTAGCACTTTCACATGATGCAATTAAACTTATCAATCCTGGAGTAGCGCACTCACCACCTATAATATTTTTATTACAAAAATGTTTATTTTTAAGCATTGCTACAGTTTTTGCTACGTATTTGTCCGCTACACTAGTACAAAAATTAACAGAATTTTTTAATATTTGCCATGGGACCAATGATACCTCACCACATGACATTCCACCCATGATACTCTCTTTTTGAATATTTACTTTTTGTAATGATCCTTTTTCAATACTTTTAAGAACACAATCAGCATTCTCTGGTTCAACTATGATTATTTTTGGTATTCTTTTAAAATACTTTGCTACACCAGCGATAGCACCTGATGCCATACCTCCTACACCGGCTTGTAAAAAAATATGGGTTATATATTGATCTGTTTGTCTTGAAATTTCATCGATCATTACTGAGTATCCAGAAATAGTTAACTTAGGAACATATTCATAATTTTTCCACGCAACGTCCTGAACTATTTCCCATTTATTAGTTTTTGATTGTTTAATACATTCCTCCAACGATTTCTCATAATTACCTTTTACCCTAATGACATCTGCTCCTAATTTTTTCATTTCTTGAGATCGTATTTCACTTACAAATTCACTTATGAAAATTTTACACTCTAAGCCCAATTTTTTTGCACCCCATGCAACTGAACGACCATGATTTCCTGCTGTAGCTGTTGATACAGTTATGTTCTTATTTCCTTTTGTAACTTTTTCAACTGCATATGCTCCACCTAAAGCCTTAAAAGATTTTAAATTAAATCTCTTTGATTCATCTTTATAAAATATATTATTTAATTTTAATTGATTTGACAATTCATCAAGACTTATCAAAGGTGTAGGTATATAATTTTCCCAATTTGAAATTACTTTTAATGCATCAACTAAATTTTCTTTTCCACAAATATTAATGATTTCTTCCCTATCAAATTTAAAATTTGAGTTAGAAATGAGGTTTGAAAGTTTCCAACCGTATTCTTCAGATTGACTCATGGACAATCAACAATCCAAAGTATTTCTTTTTTCCCACTCTGTAACTGGCTTTTTTTTATCAAATATCTCTTCTTTTCCAAAATTTATTATTTCTTGCTTTTTAAGCTTAATATAACTGTCTATTACATTATTTCCAAATGCTTCTCTAATTTCTTTACTATTATCTAATTCCTCAATTGAGTCTTCTATATCATCTGGTAATTTTTCTAAATTTGGATATTTATCAAAATCCTTATACATATTACACATAAGCGGCTCACCTGGATCTAGTTTTAAATTTAAACCATTTAATCCAGCGGCTATAATTCCTGCTTGCAATAAATATGGATTAGCAGATCCATCCATTAATCTTAATTCAAATCTTCCCTCATCTGGAATTCTTATCATATGAGTTCTATTATTGCCGGTGTAAGAGATGCTTGATGGTGACCAAGTAGCACCTGATTTTGTTGGTGGAGCATTTATTCTTCTATAACTATTTATAGATGGATTAAAAAAGGCTGATAAAGGTTTTGCACTTTTCATAATACCACCTAAAAAATTATACGCAGTTTTACTTAGACCAAGCCTATCTCCTTTTTCTAAAAATTTATTTATATTACCATTCCACAATGATACGTGAGCGTGACAACCATTACCTGTTAAATCATTAAATGGTTTAGGCATAAAAGTTGCTCTTAAACCATGTTTTTCAGCAAGTGTTTTTACCATAAACTTAAAGAAGACATGTCTATCAGCAGTAATTAAAGAGTCTGAATAGTCCCAATTCATTTCAAATTGACCGTTTGCATCTTCGTGATCATTTTGATAAGGACCCCAACCTAACTCAATCATGCTGTCACAAATATCTTTTATTAAGTCATATCTTCTCATAAGTGCAGATTGATCGTAGCAAGGTTTAGATTGTATATCTCTTTTATCTGCTATATCTGAACCGTCCTGATTTATTAAAAAATACTCACACTCCACACCTGATTTCATTTGAAAACCCTTTTTGGATAATCTATCGATTTGATTTTTAAGCATCACTCTTGGCGATGCAGCAACTTGTTTACCATTCATCCACAAATCAGATGCTAACCATCCTACCTCTTTGTTCCATGGCAACTGAATTAAACTATCTGGATCAGGTATGCCAAACATATCTGAGTCAGCGGGAGTCATATCTAACCATGTTGCAAAACCAGCAAAACCAGCTCCATCTTTTTGCATACCTGAAATGGCCTCAGCAGGAACAAGCTTTGATCTGAGAACACCAAATAAATCTACAAAACTTATTAAAAAATATTTTATTTTTTTTGCTTTGGCAATTTTAGATAAGTTTTTTGACATATCTTATTCTAGGTCTTTATATAAACTCTATCAATACCAAAATACTATTTTTTTCCAGGTATCCAGTTTGTTCCAGCCAAAGGAACTCTTGCCATTGCCGCAGCTTCCACCGTTAAGGCACACAAATCCTCAGGTTCTAAATTGTGTAAATCATTTTTTCCACATGCCCGAGCTAGAGTTTGGGCTTCCAAAGTCATAACCTTAAGATAATTACAAAGTTTTTTACCTGCCAAGATTGGATCTAATCTTTTCATTAACTCAGGGTCCTGAGTTGAAATTCCTGCAGGATCCATTCCCTCATGCCAATCATCATAAGCACCAGCTTTGGAACCTAACTTTTTATATTCATCGTCCCACTTAGGATCGTTATCACCAATTGCAATCATTGCTGCAGATCCAATTGACACCGCATCAGCTCCTAAGGCCATTGCTTTTGCAACATCTGCACCATTTCTAATTCCTCCAGAAATTATTAGTTGTACTTTTCTATGCATATTTAAATCTTGTAATGCATCCACAGCAGGTCTAATACATCCTAATGTAGGTTGTCCCACATTTTCAATAAAAACTTCTTGTGTTGCAGCAGTTCCACCTTGCATTCCATCAAGAACAACAACGTCAGCTCCTGCTTTTACCGCTAAAGCGGTATCATAATAAGGTCTTGAGCCAGCAATTTTAATAAATATTGGAACTTGCCAATTTGTTATTTCTCTTAATTCTAAAATTTTTATTTTTAAGTCATCTGGCCCTGTCCAATCAGGATGTCTACAAGCTGATCTCTGGTCAACACCTTTAGGGAGGGTTCTCATTTCTGCAACTCTATCATTTATTTTTTGTCCTAATAGCATTCCACCACCACCTGGTTTTGCACCTTGGCCAATAACAACTTCTATAGCATCTGCTTTTCTAAGATCGTTTGGGTTCATTCCATATCTAGATGGGAGTAATTGATAGACTAGATTTTTAGATTGACCTCTTTCTTCTGGTGTCATCCCACCATCGCCAGTTGTTGTTGATGTTCCAGCCTGACTTGCACCTCTTCCTAAAGCCTCTTTTGCTGGTCCTGATAAAGCTCCAAAACTCATTCCAGCAATTGTAATTGGAATATCTAATTGCAAAGGTTTCTTTGCGTACCTTGTTCCTAAGGTAACTTTTGTATTACATGTTTCTCGATAACCTTCTAAAGGATATCTAGACATAGATGCACCTAAAAACAACAAATCGTCGAAGTGAGGTAATCTTTTTTTGGAACCGCCGCCTCGTATATCATATATCCCAGTTTCTGCAGCTCTTCTAATTTCGGAGTTTGTATATTCATCAAATGTCCAAGATATTCTGGGTTTTGTTTTATTTTTTGTCATTTTTAATAATTTGATAAGTTGTCTATTTTAAAATTGTATAATTTTCTTGCAGATCCATATCTTTTAAAATCTGAGGGTTTAAATTTTTTTATACCACTATTTTTTAATAAATTCTCTATTACCATTTCATGCTTTCTTTCTAATTTTTTCTCAATACAATCTGCACCAAGTGATTTGACTTTACCCTTAACATAAATTTCAGTTTCATAAATACTATCGCCTAATGCTTCACCGGCATCACCACAAATTAGTATGTTTCCAGCTTGAGCCATAAAAGCGCACATATGCCCAACAGAACCTTTTACAACTATATCAACACCTTTCATTGATATTCCACATCTTGAACTTGCGTCACCATCTATTATTAACAATCCACCATGGGCAGTTGCCCCCGCAGATTGGGAAGCATTACCTTTGACATGCACTTTTCCTGACATCATATTTTCCGCAACACCTGTTCCAACATTACCAGTAATCGTAACAAATGCATTTTGATTCATACCTGCACAAAAATATCCCGTATGACCTTTTATAGTAACATCTATTTCATCTTTTAAGCCAGCGCATATAGCATGATTTCCCTCTGGATTGATAACTGTAAAGCTTCTTTGATTTTGTTTTGATCCAATATTTTGAAGTTTTTGGTTAACTTCTCTAAGTTTTAATTTTTTTAAATCAAGGTTCATTAATTTCCCCATGTGTAAACAATTCCAGGGTCAGGCTCAAATATCTTTGCATTATTTACATTTGGAAGATGTGCCATTGCTTGAAATTCCGATGCAATAGCTACGTAATCATTTGTCTCCGCAATCACTGCTGGCTTACAGGCTATTTCATCTCTTACAATTGCAAAACCTTTTCTTGTTCCTGTTATAAAGGTATAGAATCCATCAAGATCTTTTAATCCAGATAAAAGTGTGTCCTTTAAAGTATTTTTATTTTTTAAACTATTAGAAATATATCCTGCAGCAACCTCTGTATCATTTTCCGAATTAAATTTAGATCCTTTTTTCCTCAATTCTCTTCTAAGATTATTATGATTAGACAGAGATCCATTATGAACTAAGCATTCATCTTCACCAGTAGAATAAGGATGAGAACCATCTGTTGTGATAGCACTTTCGGTCGCCATTCTTGTATGTCCTATCCCATGTGAGCCTTCAAGTTTTTCTAAATTAAATTTTTTTACCACTTTTTCGGGGTTGCCAACTTGCTTAAAAATTTCTATAGATTTTCCATAACCTACCAAGGAAATATCTTTTAATTTCTCATTTATAATTTTAAGTATTTTTTCAGGTTTTTCATTTGTTTTTATAATTACATGGTCTGAAATTTGTTCAATTTTTGCTTTCTTAATAACTTTAGTAAATTGTTTTTTAAAAGTTAAAAAATTGATTTTATTAAGGCATATTGAATATTTATATTTATATTTTTTCTCCTCTTTATAAATTGCGAAACCTGCGCTATCAGGACCTCTAGAGGACATATTTTTAAGCATTCCTGATAAAAATCTACCTAATGATTTCTCAAGCTTTTTATTTTTTAAATAGATTCCTACTATGCCACACATAAATATTAAATTTAAAGTAAAGATAATAAAAAATCTTTATAGTAAAGAAGGGTTACTAATACAATGATGATAATTGCGGCAATTGCTCCATACTTTGCTTTTGGCCACGCTAGCCTTGCCATTTTGCTAGGCGTTTTATTTACTTGTTCTTGATTGTTATTTTCTTCCATTTAATTAAGAAGGGCGCATAAAAATTTATGCGCCCCAATTAAATTAATTACCCATCGGTAATATTACTTTTCCAATCGTTTGGACCACGTCTCTGCCTTGCAAGTTTTTGAAGTTTTTCACTTTCTTGCTTGGCAGTAATAACATGCCAACCGATCCAAATGATAAATCCAAGGATTACTAAGATTCCTTCAGATCCAACACCTGGGTATACAGCACCTTGGACTTCAGAGGCGCTTAAATGATCTATCCAGTTTGTTACTGTTGCCATAAATTATCCTCCTTACCTGGTTGCAGAGGCCACGGATTTTTCGTCATCCTTTGCTGCCTCCATTATTTCATAGTCTAGTCCAGCGATTTCAGCTTCTCTTGGAATTCTTAATTTACCCATTCCTTGAAGAACTTTCGCTATGACATATCCCGGAATCATTCCAAGAACAAAAAACATAATTATTGCTCCTATGAACATTCCTAAAGGATTTATAGATGCATAAGTAGCTCCGTCCCACATAGCTCCAACACTATAACCTGATGAAGGATAACCATTTAGAACAAATCCACAAATTACTAGTCCTACGAAACCAGCATAACCATGCACTGCTACTGCACCAACTGCATCGTCGATTTTGAACTTACGTTCAACAAAGTAATGCAATTTATAAGCAATAACTACTCCGATCATACCAATTATCATTGATTGTATAGGGTGATACAAGTCATTACCTGCTGAAGCACATATGATACCTGCTAGTCCAGAAGAATATGTCCAGAATGGATCTCCTTTAGAGATTACGTATCCAGCTAATAATCCTCCCGAAAGTGACATTAAGAAGTTAAAAGTAATACCACTCAATGTAGTAGGAGTTACATAAATGTTTGTTGCGGTAAAGTATGTGACACCTTCCATTCCATATTCAGGACCTAAGTTGAATATAGGTATGTTACATGCAGCATAGAATCCCCAAAAGCCAGTGTAAATTAAAAACAATCCAATTACGACTAGCCAAGGATTTCTTGGTCCAATGTTTCTTGGCTCACCACTTGATGTAAACTTACCTAATCTTGGACCTAAAACAACTAAAATACCAAGAGCAAATCCGCCAGCTATTGCGTGAATTACTCCTGACGCATAAGCGTCATGATATCCTAAAAGTTTAAGCATCCACCCGTCAAAGTGCCATCCCCATGCAGCATCAATTACCCAAAACACAGAACCAATTGCTACTGCTAATATTCCAAATGCAAAAGTTGTAATTCTCTCAATTACTGCACCTGAAACAATTGAAGCAGCTGTCCATGAAAATAATAAAAACGCTGCCCAGAAAACTCCGCTTATGTGATCTCCAAGGTTTACTGCCATAAGTTGGCTTGTAGCCTTGTAATAAACAGAGCTAAATGCAGAGTCATCCATTATTAAAGCGTCGCTTCCGTTCATTATTGATGGTGCAAGTCCTGGTCCCGTTGGAAAAGCCCAATATATCCACCATCCAAATAAAAACCACGTAACTGTTACCAGAGGTATAAGTATAGTGTTTTTCATTAATGTATGTTGATGATGTTTGTATCGGGAAGCTCCAACTTCATACATACAGAAGCCCACGTGAATTAAAAACATGAGCACTACTGTTACCCAGTAGTAAAATTCTGTAAATATGGTCGTCAATGCACCTAGTTCATTAGTCATATCAAACCTCCATTTGTTTAAACAAATTACTTTTATTTTAAATAATGAGAAAATTAGTACAACGTTAAAAAACCTATTCTGAGCGTAAAAATTTAATTTAAAAACAACCTAGGGTAGATTGTTTTTTCAGAGATTCTTAAAATTTTCTATATGCTTTTTTAAGATCAACTAACGGATGATTTGGTGACATTTGGAATTTTACTAACAGTTCCCGAGCAATCATATCTCTATCTTGTTGGTTATTTGGGAGTTTAATTTTTTTTGGAATTGTAACCCAGCCATTAGCATTTCTATCAAATACCGCAGGTCTATCTTCCTCGTAACCCATATGAACATCCTCAAGCCAATTTAAATCATCCCATCCCATTGCCTCAATATATTTTTTAAGAAATGGAGTTAATCGTGAATAGTCAGGCAACAAATTTACATCGTATCTATAACCGATTGTTTGACCAATCATTTTTTCTCTGGCAGTCGCCTTTTTTTTTCCAAGCTGACCCTTTACTTCTTTTGGGGTTGTTTTTTTATTTTTCTTTTTTCGTGCCATAAAAATTAGATTTTATGAAAGTCGTCTACCCCAACAGTATGATTTGTCCCTGATAAAGGAACTTTAGCTAAAGCAGATGCTTCCATTGTTAATGCAGCCATATCCTCTGGTTCAAGAGAGTGTATATTTGTTTTACCACATGCTCTTGCAAGAAGTTGAGCTTCAAGCGTCATTGCATGTAAATAATTGTAAACTCTTAGCGCGGCTTCGTCAGGATTTAATCTTTTTCTAAGTTTTGGATCTTGCGTAGCAACTCCTACAGGGCAACGACCTGTATGACAATGATAACAGTGTCCAGCAGGCACTCCCATTTCTTTCTCAAAATTTGACTCAGGTATTTCTTTATTACAATTTAAAGCAACCATTGCTCCAGTACCAATTGCTATAGCGTCGGCTCCTAAAGCAAGTGCTTTAGCCATATCCGCACCATCTCTTACACCACCAGCATAAATTAAAGTTACTTTTCCTGTCTTACCTACATCGTCTATTGCTCTTCTTGCTTCTCTAATAGCAGCAATTCCAGGAATTCCTGTGTTTGCAGCAGCTATGTGAGGTCCAGCTCCTGTTGATCCTTCCATACCATCTAAATAGATAGAATCTGGATCACATTTTGCTGCCATCCTAACATCATCATATACTTTTGCTGCTCCTAATTTTAATTGAATTGGAACTTTATTTTTTGTTAATTCTCTTAGCTCTTGAACTTTTAATGCTAAATCATCTGGACCTAGCCAGTCGGGATGTCTTGCAGGAGATCTTTGATCTATTCCCGCAGGTAAAGATCTCATTTCAGCTACTTGATCTGTAACTTTCTGACCCATTAAGTGTCCTCCCATTCCCACTTTCTGACCTTGTCCTATAAATACCTCTATACCATCAGCAAGTTGTGCATGATGTGGATTAAATCCATATCTTGATTGTATGCACTGATAATACCACTTCTCAGAATATCTTCTTTCATCGGGTATCATTCCACCTTCACCTGAACAAGTTGCACTCCCTGCCATAGTGGCACCTCTTGCCAAAGCGGTTTTAGCTTCATATGAAAGTGCGCCAAAACTCATGCCTGTAATGTATACAGGAATATCTAGTTCTATAGGGTTCTCACATCTTGGACCTATTACAGTTTTTGTCTCACATTTTTCTCTATAACCTTCAATTACGAACCTTGTTAAAGTTCCAGGTAAAAATACAAGATCGTCAAAAGTAGGAATTTTTTTCATCAAAGCCATTCCACGCATTCTGTATCTTCCTAATTGTGCTTTAATATGAATATCGTCGATTACTTCTGGAGTAAAAATAGAGTTATAACCTAATAAACTCTTATTTCTTTTTGAAAATTCTGTTTTACCGTTTCCGTTGCCATTTCCGTTTGAATGACCGTTTGATTTACCATTTTTTTTTCTTGCCATTATATAGCTCCTTTTTTTTCTGTAGGTTCTAAAGCGTCATAGTTCCAAAGTTTCTTACCTGCAACTACTTTCGTCATTTTAGAGACGTCAAAATTGTCGCCTATTTCAGCTACTTTAAGCTTTCTTTTTAACCAATCTATATCACTTTTTGTCATAGGGGACTCCACAGCATCACTTCCAAAAGATCCAATTTTCCCTCCAATAAAAATTGTGCCGTCATACATTGAATCACCTAAGTTTATTCCAACATCTCCCAAAATAATTATTCTTCCTCTTTGCATCATAAAACCAGTAAAAGCACCAGCGTCCCCACCTATAATAATAGTACCACCTTTTTGGTCAATACCAGTCCTGGCTCCTACGCTACCTTTGCAGATCAAATCTCCACCTCTTATGGCGGCTCCAAAACATGATCCTGCATTTTTTTCAATCACCACTTTACCAGCCATCATGTTTTCAGCACATGACCAACCAACTCTACCATTTATTCTAACAATAGGCCCATCAATTGAACCAACACCAAAATAACCTAAACTTCCCTCAAATATTAAATTTAGTTTATTAAGAATTCCTACTCCAAGACTATGTTTACCCTGTGGATTTTTTATAACTATCGTACCGTAACCTTGACTCATTAATTCATCAATTTTCCTATTAGCTTCTTTACAATCTAAATTTTGAACATCTAAATCTGTTCTCTTGTTAAAATCAACGTCATAAGTTCCCCAATAAAAAAAATTTTCTGCCTCATCAGGATTAAAAAATTTCTGCTGAGTTTTACCTGTTAGAACTTCCGTATGAAGCCCCATTGATTGTGCTTTTGTTTTTTTATCTGATGTTTTTAAATTTGCCATACTTTTACCATTCCATCAAAAGGATCATACGTGTCAATTTCTTGTGGAAGAACTGACCTTATAGCTATTTCCTCTGAACCCATTGCAACTAAATCGTCTGACTCGTAAAGCACTAAAGGTTTAGCAGCCATCGTGTCTTTAGCCATACCTAGAGAATCCTTTGTTGCAACAAAATAAGTAAACACACCGTCTAAACCCGTTAAAGACTCTTTCATTCCCTCTTCTAAAGAAGCGCCACTTCTCATTTTTTCTGCAAGATATACAGCTATTAACTCTGAGTCACATTCAGACATAAACCGCATACCCTTATTTTCTAACATTCTACGATTATTCCAATAATTTGTAAGTTGTCCGTTATGTACTACAGATACATCGCTAAATGGATAACCCCAAAACGGGTGTGCTGACTTAATATCAACTCCCGACTCCGTAGCCATTCTCGCATGTCCAATAGCATGAGTTCCAATAAGTTTATCTAAATTATATCTTTCGCAAACAGCTTTTGCGTTACCAAGATCTTTAATTACCTCTAAAGATTTTCCCATTGATAAAATTTCAACACCAGGAACACTTTCAATTTTTTTTGAAAATTCCATTAAATCATTATTATACTCAATTTCGTATCTAAGTGAGTAGGGAAGTATTCTCTCTTCTTTTACTATTTTTGCACCTAATTCGCTTAAAAAAATATCAACTTGTCTTTTTCTAGAATCATAAACAGAAATATCTTCTTTTACAGAAGAACTTCCCTCTGCTACGTTTTCTCCAACTTTAAAACGCATAATAAAATTTTTTCCATCAGTGTCTCCATATAATGCGTATCCTGTTGAATCCTCACCTCTGTGCTTTAATGCCTGAAGCATTCCTTGTAATTCTTGACCAACATTTGAAGATTTACCTCTATGAATTAAGCCTGCAATACCGCACATATTTTTTTCCTATATAATTATTACGGCAGACAATCAAGGTAAGTATCAAGATCCCATTGAGTTGTAGCACCCAAAAATCTTTCCCACTCATCATTTTTATACCAATGAAATACTTTATACATCTCATCTGGCATTGCTGATTTAATTACCTCATCCTCTGCTAATCTATCTAAAGCCTCTCCTAAACTTAAAGGAAGTTTCTTAACATCTTTTCCAGCTTTTTGAGCTTCATAAATATTTCTAGACTCTGGTGCTGCTGGCTTCATTTTTTTTGAAATTCCCTCATCACAAGCTTTAAGTAAAGCTGCGCCAAGCAGATATGGATTGTGCATTGAGTCAACAGATCTATACTCAAATCTTCCTGGAGCTGAAACTCTTAAGCCACAAGTTCTATTTTGATAACCCCAATCTGCATATACAGGAGCCCAGAAACCCTGATCCCAAAGTCTTCGATAAGAGTTTACAGTTGAAGACCCAAGCGCAGTTAACGCTGGCAAGTGTTCCATAATTCCCGCAATAGAATGTAACCCAATTTTCCCAGGTAATTGCATATCTTTTGTATCTGGCATGAAAGTATTGGTACCGCCTGAAACGTAACTGAACACTTCTTCAACGCCTGGCAGTTTTTTGTGACCTAATTTATTAACTGATATTTTTCCACCTTTCCAGAGAGACATATTAGTATGACACCCGCTAGCAGAAACACCCATAAAAGGTTTTGTCATAAAACATGCAATCAAACCATGTTCTCTTGCTACTTGTGCACAAATTTGTCTGTAAGTTGATAACCTATCAGCATTTCTTAATACATTATCGAAAGTCCAATTTAATTCTAATTGACCAGGGGCATCTTCGTGGTCGCCTTGAATCATGTCTAGTCCCATTGCTTGAGAATACTCAATGACTTTCATAAATACTGGTCTTAATGACTCAAATTGGTCTATGTGATAGCAAAAAGGTTTAGAGAAACCCTTTCCTGTTGGAGTGCCATCCTCATTTTTAGTAAGCCACATCATCTCCGGCTCTGTTCCAACTCTTAATTCTAGACCATGTTTTTTTTGAAATTCGTCCATAAAAATTCTTAAGTTTCCTCTGCAATCTGATGTTAAATGACCACCTGGATTGTTTCTTTCTTCTCTATTTCTAAAACATGTGCAGAATACTCTTCCAACTCTTTTATCCCAAGGTAATTGAACAAATGTTTCTGGATCAGGTATACCAACAAGTTCCATTGCCTCTGGTCCATAACCAATATAATTATTATGTCTGTCTAAAAATAAATTTGCTGTTGATCCATAAACTAATTGAAAACCTTTTTCAGCAGTTCTTTCCCAGTGATCTGCGGGTATTCCTTTTCCTACAACTCTTCCAGTAACAGAAATAAATTGAAAATATATATAAGTTATTCCTAACTCGTTGATTTTTTCTCTAACTTTTTTGACCAGTTTATCTCTACCTGGTTGATTAACGTGTTTTTCTAGATCAGTCATTTTCCCCCTTAGAATTTATAGATCAAAAAGGTAACTGAAAAAAAAACGTCTGTCTACTTAGATAACTTAACTCCAAGGAAACGGACTGTTCGAAGTAGGGTGTAGTTCCCCTTTCGCGTATCGGTTGAATCTAAACGGTTTTAACAATGTACTCTCTTGACCTAAAATTTCTTGTGCAACAAGGTGACCAACTCCCAACATTTTATATCCATGATTAGCATCAGCTATCATGTAAACGTTTTCTAAAAATCTATCAAAGATTGGAAATGAATCTGGAGTTAAACATCCAAGTCCACCAGATGGTCCCTTTCTATATAAATTTGATTTACCTTCAAATCTTTTTTGGCAATGAGCTAGTGCTGAGGACCACATATCTGCAAACTCATCAGTTGTTTGATACTCTGGTGAGTCCAATCCATAAGGATCGACATTAACTTTATCAAAATGTTTTTGAACAATGTAAGGCGAAGTTCCACCTTGAACACCTAAACCTTCAATATCAGGTTTATAATATATTCCCCATAATTTATCTGTAATTAGTTTTTGATCTTTATCTGAGTAAAGAGGCGCATCTGTATCGACATGAATTACTGGAGGCTGTTTACCCTCATTTGTTCTGAGATAATCCGCATCAACCCCAAGAACACCTTCTTGTAAAAACCAATAAGTCCACATATCAACTTGGTGCATTTTACCATCCTTACCTTTTATGTCAGTTGTTTTTGGTAATTCCAACATATTCCAGAAATCTCTTACCCATGGTCCAGCACCAACAACTACTTGGTCACAATCTATTGTTCCTTGATCTGTGATAACTCCTGTAACAGCATTACTATTGCTACCTTTTTTGAAACCTGTAACTTTTACGCCTTTATGAACATTAACTCCATTAGCGTTAGCTTTTTTTTCTAATGCTTTTATTGAATCTTTGTTAAAAGCATATCCACCCTTTTTCTCATGAAGAACAGATGTAATTCCTTTTGCCTGCCAGTCGTCAAAAATTCCTTTCATATATTTATCACAATCTTTTTCTCCTTCGATAAATTCTGAATCATATCCAATTGCTTTTTGTTGATTGTAAATACTAGCTACGTCTTCATGCATTACTTCTGGTGAAATTTGCATATATCCAACTGCATTATATTTAAATGCTTTTGGATCGCTCTCCCAAACCTCAACTGAGTGAGCCATTAATTCTCTCATTGCTGGCTGAAAATAATTATTTCTTACAACACCACATGCTATTCCACTTGCACCTGCTGCAGTGTCTTTTTTTTCTAATACTACAATGTCATTTGGATTTTTATAGGTCTCTGATAATTTCCATGCAGTACTTAACCCGTGGATGCCACCACCGATTACAACTACTTTTGCTTTTGTTGGTAAAGCCATATGCTAACTTTATTTTTTGTGCGACAGAAGTATATAATATTTTTTATATATAAAAAATATAAGTAAATTGAATTCAACCTTTAGTTTAGCTGAATTTTTAAAAACTTAAATTTTTCAAAGTTGCTAAATAATCATTAAATTCATTGATAAATGCTTGGCTCGGTTTAATGAATTTTTTTCTTTGATCTTTCAAATTTTTTTCTAAATAAAAAAAACCTTTCTCACAAGCTTCATTAATTATCAATGCTGATTTTGGTCTAGAAGTTTTAAAAAGTTTAGTTTTTAACTCTTCGACTGACAAATTTTGCTTTAATTTATAAGCGGTCATTACTAAAAGCATCATATGGTAATGAGAAGGGGATTTTCTGAAAAAATAATTACTAGATTTATGAGATAATTTCATTTGATCCTCCCAAAACTCCAACAAGTCTTTTGTAGCTTTGTTCATTAAGATCTTACTTTGATTTTCTTAGGATCATAAAATGGGAACGAAATCACTTTAGCTGGTATTCTTTTTTGGTGACCATCAATTTTCCCTATTTCAACTTCTGTACCTTCTTCAGCATATTTTGCATCAATTCTGCACAAAGCTATATTTTTATTTAAAGTTTTTGACAACATTGCACTAGTAACTACACCAACTTGTCCTCTGCCAATATGCACTGAGTTACCATTTGCTGCAGGTTCATGTCCAACCAACTCTAGTCCTACTAATTTTTTTTGTGGATTATTTTTTCTTTTTATTAATTCTTCTTTTCCAATAAAATCATCTTCTTTCGTTTTCAAAGGAACTGTAAAACCTATCCCAGCCTCGAAAGGATCTGTCTTATCGTCAAATTCATAACCATAAAAAATTAATCCAGCTTCAATTCTTACCATGTCTAGAGCTTCTAAACCTAATGGAGAAATATTAAATTCTTTTCCAGCTTCCCAAACTTTATCCCATACAACAGAAGCATCTTTAGGATGACACCAGATTTCAAATCCTAATTCACCTGTATATCCTGTTCGTGAAACAACTATTGGAGTTCCTGTCACACTATCTATTCTTGCGATAGTCAATCTAAACCATTGTAGGTCATCTATGGAAGGTTGAGTATCAGGAGTCCAAACAAATTTTTTTAAAATTTTTCTGCTATTAGGACCTTGAACAGCAATATTATGTATTTGATCGGTTGAGGATTTAACCCATACCTTAAAATTTTTCTTTTTAGCTTGTTCTTTCAACCATTGACCGCCGTATTCTTGACCACCAATCCATCTAAAGTTATCTTGACCAAATTTAAGCAGAGTTCCATCGTCAATCATACAACCATTTTCATAGCACATAGCAGAATAGACAACTTGTCCTGCGGAAAGTTTTTTAACATTCCTTGTAAGCGTATATTGCATTAAATTTTCTGCATCTGGTCCAAGTATTTCAAATTTTCTTAAAGGCGAAAGATCCGTTACAATGGCACTTTCTCTACAAGATGTATATTCTTTTACGGCGCCGTAATTTGTGTAATTATTTGCTAACCAATATCCGTTATAATTAATAAAATTTTTAGTTAGCTTTGAAGTCTTTTCATGAAAGCCTGTTTCTTTTGTAATTTTTGGTTCTGAATCTGTGCTCACCCTAAAAGCTACCCCTTTCGAGATCTTTTTATCTTTTGCATATGTTCTAACAAATATATCAGTTGGATTCCATCCATTTGCTGCATCTACATCACATGGACATGCAGAAGATGCACATGTAAGATCTTTCAATGCTCTAAAAAGCACATAATCACCAGGTCTTGACCAAGGTTCATCAAAAGTTGCAACGTTATTTGCATCAATTGCAGTATTAAAAAATAAATTTATCGCTATCCAACCTTTTCTTGGTTTCACTTCATATTTTTCTAATGAATTATTAAAATTTGTTGAACAATTAATGTGACCGAAATAGCCCATGTCCTCATAATATTTTGATGTACAAGCGTAATTGAAGGTGTCATGCCTTCCAACTGTATCTCTTACAACCTCAATTACAGGTTCATGCTCAGCATCAAAAAACTTTGAAAATAAACCAGGCATAGGATATGCAGCACCCATAAAAGTCCTTGTTGCTGTTGGGTCTATTATGCTCTCGACTCCTTTATCAAGTTTCCTTTTATCGAATGCTAAAAAATCTGAACATTGTCTTCCACCTGGATCAATTATTTGAATATATTCTCCAGCTTTAACTTCATAAGTTTCAGACGACATTCGATTAACAAATATTTCTGATATTGGATCATAAAGAGGTTCTGGCAGAACATATTGTTCTTCCTTTACGTCAAATTTTGCCCTATGTATAAAAATTGTAAGACTTGTCGGCGGATTTTGATTATGAACACTCATTAATTCGCCAGGAGAACCAATCATTACAATACATTTATCTTTTGATTGAAGAGTAACTATCTCTCCCATGGGACAATCTTTATTAAAAAGTCTTGAAGCTTTTGATCTTTCTAAATCTAAATTTTTCTTTTTAAAAATATTTGAAATTTTTTGATCCTGACTTATTGATTTTTTTAAAAAATCTCCATCAGAATTTGCTTTAAGATTTAAGATTGTTAAATCGTGTTTCCCTTTAGAATTAAAGGCAACAACCTCACAAAATTGTTTTCCTTCATCGTTTACTATTTCTATTTTATCATCTGAATTAATTTCAAAAACATGGATGCCACCACCTTGAATAACATATCTTTCAACCCCAGGTGGCAAAACCCTTAGACCAGGATTTTTTATAAGATTGCTAGAAAGCGACATAATATAAAGTGTTATCTCAGTTTTATTAGAAATAATATATTAACCTAAACGAGTTGACTATACATTTAATTAGTCACATAATCAGAGTACTTAATATTAAGAAAGGGGTATAAATGAGAAGAATAATATCATTATTATCTGCAGTTATTATTTCAGTAGTAAGTTTTGCTGGAATATCAAACGCAGCAGATAGCAAAAAGCCCATCGTAATCCCAACTCATAACTGGTCAAGCCAAATTGTAATGGCTTACGTTATTGGTGGAATTATGGAAAGTATGGGAAACAATGTTAAATATGTTAATGCTGACTCTCAAGCAGTTTACGAGTCAATTAGAATTGGTGACGTAACTTTATCTCACGAAGTATGGGAATCTGCTTTTGGTAAATCATTCACAACTGCTTTGGACAAAGGCGGATTGCTTGACTGGGGTGACCATGAAGCAAGAACACTTGAAGATATGGGATATCCAAACTGGGTTGCTGAAAAAGGATTATGCCCAGGTCTACCAGATTGGACTGCTTTAAAAAATCCTGACTGTGCTAAAAACTTTACAACACCTGACTCTCCGGATGGAAAAGGAAGAATGTTGGAAGGTCCACAAACTTGGCATGGTGATTTAATTCCACAAAGGGTTGACGCTTTAGGTTTAGGAGATCTTTGGTGGGTTAAATTTGCTGGAAGTGCTGATGCACTTTGGGCAGAGTTAGCAGCAGCTGAAAAAGAAGGAAGAGGAACAATCATCTTTAACTGGACACCTAACTTTACAGATGGTGCTGGTTTTACATTTATCGACTTTCCTCCATACACAGCAGGTTGCAGACCTGAAGATGGTGGAGATGGAAAATGTGGTTCGCCTGATGGTTATTTGAAAAAAGCAGTTAACGCTGATTTTCCAAAAACTCATCCAAAAGCAGCAGCAATGTTTAAAAAACTTTCTTTCACAACAAGTCAAATTGGTGCAATGGCAGCTTTAGTTGACGTTGACAAAATGACTCACGAAGATGCTGCAAAAGCATGGTTAAAAAAGAACGAGAAAGTTTGGAAAGCTTTTACTAAATAAGGTTAAGAGCTATTAAATCTTTAAATCTCTCCCAACAATGTTGGGGGAGATTTTTTTTTAAAATAAAACATGAACAAATACTTTTTAAGCACATTAATTACTTTATTATTTTTTAGTCAAACTCTAGCAAAAGATGTGAGTATTAATGAAAATATTGATCTTAAGTTTATTTGTGATTTAGAAAAAAAAATAATTAAAAATTCAGAATATAATTATCAAACTTTTTTAGCAAAAGATTTGAATGAAAAAGGATTGGATAAATTTGAAATTCAATCGAAACAACCAAATACACTTTTAATTAGAGGGTTATCGTTATTTCTCTCAAATACGGAAAAATTGAATGTTAAGGTTGTTAATAAAGACGTTGTTTTATTTAAATCAATTGATCAAGAAAAAAATTATTCAGAGTCAGGTATTATTACCAGAAAAACAGGAGAATTAATTCATGAAATTACAAAAAATATAAAAAGTGAAAATGCAGAAAAATATATTTCAATATATTCATGCAATAAACTTGACCAAAAAGTCTGATTTTTTTTTAGTAAATTTTGTGTAAAATATTGTTATGAAAAAATATCTCCTAAGCATAATCTTAAGTTTACTTATTTCATCAGTTGCATTAGCGCGTAGTACCGGTTGTAAAGAAGGAAATTGTGAAAACGGCTTTGGTAAATGGGTTTATACAGATAAAACTACTTACGAAGGAGAATGGGTAGGAACTAAAAAAAATGGTCAAGGAGTTGAAACTTGGCCCAACGGATACATCTATAAAGGCGAGTTTAAAAATAGTGAATGGAGTGGAGTAGGCGTTTTAACTTTTCCTGATGGCTCAACATATGAAGGTGAATGGGCAAAAGGATTTATGAATGGAAAGGGAACTTTTACCTCATCAGATGGAACACAGAAATCAGGCACATGGAAAAATGGAAAGCTACAAGATTAATGTCAAAAGAAAATTATTTTAATAGAATTAAGGATTTGCCAGAAACTGTAAAACAATTTGGAGGTTTAGTGTTAATAGTAATTGTTATTTTTTTCTGTTTTTCAATTTTAAATATTATGTTTGGTGGGGGTGATGAGCTGGTAAGGAAAATGAAATTGGAGGAAGAAAGAATTGCTGAAGAAAAAAAATTAAGTGAATTAATATCCAAATTACCTTCTGGAATATTAGTAACTTTTGACGGCACTGATCATTATAAATTAACAGATGAAGTATATGAACAGGTTTGTAAAGCAACAAAACTCATTCCTCAAAGAGCAATTATGGGTGCAAATTTTTTAAATTTTAGAGCACACGAAATTTACACAATTAATGGGAATAAAATTGATGAAACTTTTGTTAAATGGGATGAAGAAAAAAATAAATGTTATGCGGGTTTTACAGTAAGTGGCGATAATGTTGGAGTTAATGAATCTGTAAGTGTGAGTGGTGAGGCATTAAGTTTTTTAAGTACAGGAATTGATACCAGGGTTTATTACATTAAAAATTTTTAAGGAGGAAAAACATTAATATTATGGATTTTATTTTATCTTAATTTCATATAACTTAATAAAAATTTATGTCTGAACCAGTAATCAAATGCGAAAATGTTTATAAAATCTTTGGAGCTAATGCTGAAAAAATGCTCAAAGATTCAAATGGCAATGTTGATGCAAAAACCTTTCAAGAAAACGGATGTATTGTAGGAGTTAATAATGCTTCATTTGAAGTTGCAAAAGGAGAGATGTTGGTTGTTATGGGTTTGTCTGGCTCGGGAAAATCAACCTTATTACGATGTATTTCTCGATTAACTGATGCAACAGGTGGAAAAATTTTTATAGAAGGCCAAGATTTATTAAAATTAAACAACAAAGACCTCATTGATCTTAGAAGAAATAAAATGGGAATGGTTTTTCAAAGTTTTGCTTTGCTTCCACACAAAACCGTAGTTGAAAATATCGCTTTTCCACTTCAAATTAAAGGTGTCAAAACTGAGGATAGTATAAGTAAAGCAATGGATATGGTTAAGTTAGTTGGACTTGATGGAAGAGAAAATTATTTTCCAAGAGAGCTATCTGGAGGACAACAACAAAGAGTAGGAATAGCGAGATCATTAGCAGTTGAACCAGATATATGGTTTTTAGATGAACCTTTTTCTGCTTTAGACCCATTAATAAGAAAAGAAATGCAAGATGAGTTTTTAAGACTTCAGGAAAAATTACAAAAAACAATTATGTTTATTACTCATGATTTTGATGAAGCTTTAAAACTTGCTGATCGTATTGCAATTATGAAGGATGGTATAATTGAACAGCTGGATACACCTGCTAATATTGTTTTAAATCCAGCTACTGAATATGTAAGAAAGTTTACTGAAGAAGTGCCAAGAGAAAAAGTTTTATTAATTGAAGATATAATGGATAAAACTAAAGATAATCTTGGTGATTTAAAAGTTTCAAAAGATGAAATTATAGAGAATGTTGCTGAAAAAATTCTTACTCAAGAAAAATCAGTAGCTGTGGTAGATAATAATAACAACATTATTGGTTCTATAAACCCAGCTAAAATTATCAACACAGTTTTTGGAGGGAGAAAAAATAATATTTAATTATGGAATTTTTTAAGAAATACCCAAAAACATTTCAATGGTTATTTTTATTAGTTGTATTTTTTGCATTATGTTTTGCAATTGAGGTTCCCGAAACATATAAATTTATTCGAGGTCAAGCAGAATTTGTAAAAGACCCTAATCAGAGTAGCTATGTATTTTTAGGAAAAGAAGTAAGATACTATGCTTTTGATGTCTTTTGGAGGTTACCGCCATTACTTGGATGGTTACCTATTTGGATAAATGACTCATTATTTTTCTTAATGAATGAGTGGATGCCAATTGAAGTTTGGAATGAAGATACTCAAGAATATAAAAGTCGTCCTCTAGTCTTACAGATAAGTAGAAATATAACTGCGTTTATGACTTTTCTAATACAGTTAATAAGAGAGATCTTATTAGGAGGTCTTGAAACTATTGTAGCTTTTACTAGTTGGGATTGGATAGATAAGAATCCTTGGGCTGAACTACCTGGGTTACCATGGACAATTGTTGCAGCTGGTGCAGCGCTACTTTCTTATAAACTTAGCGGCAAAGGTTTAGCTTTGTTTGCAGGTTTAACTATGGTTTACATTTCTATATTTGGTCAATGGAAACCGTCTATGCAAACTCTTTCATTCATACTAGTTGCAGCTCCATTATCATTTATTTTTGGTTTAGGTTTAGGAATAGCGGCATTTAAAAGTAAACGTGTTGAAAAGGCTTTATATCCAATATTGTTAGTAATGCAGACAATGCCACAATACGCAGTATTGGTTCCTGCGCTAGTTCTTTTTGGAGTTGGTGATCATGCTGCAGTAATTATAACTATGGTTGTTGCTGTACCACCAATGATATTATTAACTATATTAGGCTTACGAGCTGTTCCACCAGAAGTTATTGAAGCAGGCAGAATGAGTGGATGTAACAATTTTCAACTTATGTTTAAAGTATTAATTCCAACTGCAAGAAGAGACATCTTAATTGGAGTTAACCAAGTTATAATGGTTTGTTTTTCAATGGCAGTTATTTCAGCTTTTATTGGTGCTAAAGGTTTAGGATTTAATTTATTATTAGCATTAAATCAGTTGAACATTGGACTAGCACTTGAAGCAGGCTTGTGCATTAGTTTGATTGCAATATTATTAGATAAGATGTCTTTAGCTTGGGCAAATAAGCAAGAGGATTATTTTGGCAACCTAACATTTTTTGAAAGAAATAAAAATTTACTATTTTTTGCAGCGACAGTGGTGATTGGATTAATATTAGCTTACATTGGAACATTTTTATTTAAAGACACATTCAATTACTTATTTGAAATTCCACATAATAAAGGAATATCAACTGCTGATTTTTGGAATAAAGGTGTTGATTGGATTTTTGAAACTTTCTTTGTATATATAAAGGCATTTAATACTTGGTTAATTCAAGAAGTGCTTCAACCAATGAGAGCGCTGTATTTAAGGATGCCTGCAATTGCTACAATTGTTTTGGTTGTTGGGGCAGGGTATTTAATTGGTGGAATTCGTTCTGCTTTCGTTGTTTGTGGATTAACATTATTTATTGCACTTAGCCCTTGGTGGGACAGAGCTTTAGTAACAACATATATGGCAACTTTTGGAGTGATAGTATCTTGCACTATAGGATTTACAGTTGGAACTTTATGTTTTCAAAACAAACATTCAGCTAATTTTATGCTAGGTGTTTGCGATATATTTCAAACATTTCCCTCTTTTGTGTATTTAATTCCTGTAATGATGTTATTTGGTATAACTGACACATCAGTATTAATTGCGGTTATAGTTTATGCAACGATACCTGCAACAAGATACACTATTGAAGGACTTAGAAGTGTTCCGGCAGGTTTACATGATGCTGCAACTATGTCAGGCGTGAATAAATTTCAAAGACTAACAAAAATAGAATTTCCTTTAGCATTTCCACATATGATGCTTGGAATAAACCAAACAATAGTATTTGCATTATTTATGGTTATTATTGGAGCATTCATTGGTACAGAGGATTTAGGTCAATATATTCTAAAAGCATTATCAGATAAAAAGGGTGCAGGCATTGGATTAACACTTGGTATATGTGTAGCTTTTATTGCTTTGATATTTGATAACTTAATCAGAGCTTATGTTCAAAAAAGAAAAAAACACCTAGGAATAGATTAATATTTTACTTATCCAAAAAAGTTTTTGATGAGTCATCCATTGCAGTTGCCCACGGAGTGTGGTGAATTGGAGCAATAGATCCTGTAACAGGAGATGAAAAAGACTTATTTCTGTAAGTAGATATGTCCTCAACTTTATGATGTTCCCATTCTTTAAAATGCTTTCTTATTAATTCAAAATCAATTTTTGGATAGTCAGACATTTTATAAAGTTCTTTGGTATATTCTGTTTGAAAGTCGATCATTTGATCAGGATTCTCTAATTTTTCTTCCATCGTTACCCATTTGTTAATATCTTTTTCAATTTCATTATCACTAGGGATTTTAATTTTATTCAAAATTACATCTCTTGCGTACCATGCTTGGCAATCGAACATGTTAAATGTATGAAACTGATCCTGCATTCCTAAATACATAAGCTTATGATTATCTTGCCATACAATACCCTTGTATAATTTTGGTGGATAAAGCCTATTTCTAGTTTTAAGTTGTAAACTTTCTTCCAAAAAAGGAAAATGATGTAAATAACCAGTACATAAAATCACTACATCTGTCTCTTGTTCAGTACCATCTTTAAAATATGCTTTCTTACCTTCAAGTCTATCAAGATAATGAACCTCTTTCATTCCTTTGGGCCATTTAAATCCCATAGGATTATGTCTGTAACCTATAGTTACACTTTTAGCTCCATACTTATTACATTGAAGCGCAATATCTTCTGCTGAATAGCTGCTACCAAGAACAACTATATTTTTACCTCTAAACTCTTCTGCATCTCTAAAATCATGAGAGTGCATAATTCTTCCAGGAAAAGAACTCATTCCTTTATACTCAGGAATAAAAGGTACTGAAAAATGCCCTGTTGAAACCACCACATAATCAAAGTTATCTTTTAAAATCTTATTGTTAACTTTGTCTTGGTAGCTAAGCTCAAATTTATCGTTTTTATAAATTGTATTAATAACTCTTGTATTAAATTTAATTTTTTTTCTTAGATTACCTTTACTTACTCTTGCAACAATATAATCATATAAAACTTCTCTTGGAGGAAAAGAAGGTATTGGTTTACCAAAATGTTCATCAAATGAATAATCTGCAAATTCCAAACATTCTTTTGGACCATTAGACCAAAGATACCTATACATACTGTTGTGAACAGGATCTCCAAATTGATCTGATCCAGTTCTCCAGCTATAATTCCATAAACCACCCCAGTCTTCTTGTTTTTCAAAACAAACAATTTCTGGTATTTTTTCTCCATTCTTCTCAGCCGATTCAAAAGCTCTCAGCATTGACAGACCACAAGGTCCAGCTCCAATTATTGCAACTTTAGTCATTAGATAACCTCTTAAAAATATAAACTTATTTTACTAACAAAATCCTTAAATTTAAAATAAAATAGTTAATTATTACGTGAATAATTCATTATCAATTTTTCTCGTATGTGTTGTATTTGTCATAAAATTTTATAAGTTTTTAATGTTTAAATTGTTATGAAAAAAATTTTAATAATTGGTGGAGGCGCAATGGGTTCAGCCTTCTCAATCCCGTGTCTAGACAATAATAATAATGTAACAATCACAGAACCACATAGTAAATTATTTATTAAAAAACTGTCTTCAAAAGATAAATTTCACCCAAGTTTAAAAATAAATCTTCCAAAAAAACTAAAATATAGGCAATTCTCAGAAAATTTACTTAAAGAAAATTTTGACTTAATTGTAATTGCTTTAAGTCTTTCAGGAATAGATTTTATTGGACAGGTATTAAAAAAATTAAAAATAAAAACTCCAATTTTAGTTCTTACCAAAGGTCTTAAATATGAAAAGAAAAATAAAAGAATCCTTACAATCTCTGAACAACTTAATAGAAATTCTGGAAAAATGAATATTTCGGTTTTGAAAGGTCCATGTCTTGCAAAGGAGCTTGCTAGAAAAAATCAAACAAGTGTAATTATAGCAAATAAAAATATCAAAGTAGCTAAATGGATTGGAAAGCAAATTTCAACTAAATATTATTTAATTGAATATTCGAAAGATATAATCGGAATTGAGGTATGTTCAGCAATTAAAAATATATATTCTATGATAATTGGATCCGGACAAAGCTTAAACACATCTTCCAGTTTATTCCATCGGTCATTACTAGAGATGAAATATCTTACAAAATATTTTAGAGGAAAAGAAAGTACAACTCTAGGTCTTGCTGGTGTAGGTGATCTTTATGTAAGTGCTGCAGGTGGCAGAAACAGTAAAATGGGAAGTTATCTAGGCCAGGGTTATACTTTTAAGACTGCAAAGAAAAAATTTATGCCAAATGATACTGTAGAGGGTGAACAATTAGTCAGAGAAATTGCACCATTTGTATTAAAAAAAATAAATAAAAAGAAAATTCCTTTAATGATCAATTTTATTAATGCAATATTAAAAAATAAAAAAATTAATATAAATTGATACAATTAAAAATATGAAATCTAATTGGAATTATCCAACAACAATGTGGGTTGGAAAAAATAGAATAAACGATTTATCAATTGCATGCGAAAATTTAAATATAAAAAAACCGCTGTTTGTTACAGATAAGGATCTTATTGAGCTTCAAGTTATTAAGAATGTTTTACAAGAGTTAAAAAAAAATATTAAACAAATCAGGATTTTTTGTGACTTTACAGGTAACCCCATTGGTGAAAATGTCGATCAAGGTGTCAAAGAATTCAAAAATAATAATTGCGATGGAGTAATTGCAATAGGTGGTGGGAGCGCACTAGATGTAGGAAAGGCAATTGCTTTTATGTCATGCCAAACAAGACCAATCTGGGATTTTGAGGATATAGGAGACTATTGGAAAAGAGCAAATGATAAAAATATTGCTCCAATAATAGGAGTTCCTACAACTGCAGGAACTGGATCGGAGACAGGAAGAGCATCAGCAATTATAAATAAAAAAACAGGAGTAAAAAAAATAATCTTTCACCCGAAATTTTTACCTGCAATTGTAATATTAGATCCACTTTTAACCTTGGAGCTGCCTCCAAGATTAACAGCAGCAACTGGAATGGATGCATTAGCACATAACCTAGAAGCCATTTGTGCACCCGGATTTCATCCCATGGCTGATGGCATCGCGCTTGAGGGAATTAGATTAATAAAAGATTCATTAGTAACCGCTTTTGAAGATGGTACAAATCTAGAGGCAAGACAAAATTTATTAGCGGCATCTTCAATGGGATCAACAGCATTCCAAAAAGGGCTAGGTGCGATACACTCTTTAAGTCATCCAATTAACGCAAGATACAATGTTCATCATGGATTATCCAATGCAATTTTTATGCCATACGTTCTCACATTTAATAAAAAACATATTGAAAAAAAAATTTCCTCTCTAAGCAGCTTTATAGGATTGAAAGAAAATTTTGAAAGTTTTTTAAATTGGATATTAGATTTAAGAAATAAGTTTAATATTCCACACGCATTATCAGACGTAATACAAATTAAAGACGAAGAAATTAATGAGCTATCACAAATGGCCCTAGAGGATCCATCAACAGCAACAAATCCATCTATATTATCAAAAGAAGATTTCAAAAAATTATATGAACATAGTCTTGAAGGTAAATTATTTTGATGAAAAATCTAAAAATATTAATCGTAGAAGGAAACTTAGAAAGTGAAAATATAAATTTTAAAAAAGCAGGAATACAAACTCATACCGAAAGTTTAAAAGATAGTATTGCCAATTACCATAAAGAAGTAAGCTATGAAGTCTTAAATCCATCATCAGCGGAAAACTTTAATGATATTATTAACAAATTAGAAACTTATGACGGAATTGTATGGGGTGGCAGTAGTTTAAATATTTATAATGATACGCCTGAAATAAAAAAACAAATTTTTTTTATGAAAGAATGTTTTCATAAAGTTAGAAATATTTTAGCTATTTGCTGGGGTATGCAAGTCGCAGTAACTGCGGCTGGAGGCGTTGTTAAAAAATCTAAAAAAGGGGCACACATTGGTATAGCAAAAAATATCAATATTAATTCTTATGGATTAAAACACCCAATTTATAAAAATAAAGATCCAATTTTTAATACTCCTGCATTTAACTTTGATGAGGTTGTAACTCCACCAGATGGAGCAAAATTACTTGCATCAAATCCAATAAACAAGGTTCAAGGATTAGAATTTCAAATAGGTGTTAGTAATATCTGGGGGATACAATATCACCCAGAGATAACTTATGAAAAGATGATAAATTTAATAAACTTTAGACGAGACAGATTAATTAATTTCAGAAAAGTTTTTAAAAATGAAAATGACATTGACACCCATATTAAAAGTATCGAAAACGAAAATAAAAAAACAAGTGGACGATCAAGAATGCAAGAGCTTGAAAACTGGCTTCATCATATAAATGAAAATTGATACTAAAGAAGACATTATAAATTATTTTCAAAGTGGTTACAAAAAAAGCTTATTGATAGGTGTTGAAAATGAAAAATTTTTGCTTGAAAAAGATACAAGCGCACGAGCAAATTATGAACAAATTAAAAATATCTTAAACTTCTTAAAGAAATTTGGCTGGGAAGAAATTCTTGAAGACAAAAATATTATTGGATTAAATAAAGATGGCCAATCAATAACTCTTGAGCCTGGAAATCAAATCGAATTAGCTGGAGCATTATGTAATAATATACACGAGGTTTGTTCTGAGTCTTACAATTTTCAAAAACAATTAGATGAGGCTTGTGAAAAATTTAATTTGAAAACTTTATCAATTGGTTATGATCCATCAACGGATATCGCTGACGTCCCCAATAATCCAAAAAAAAGATATAAAGTTATGACAAGTGAAATGCCAAAAAATGGAGAATTAAGTTTAGAAATGATGTATCAGACTTGTGGAACACAAATTAATTTGGATTATACTTCAGAGCAAGACTTTATAAAAAAATTTAAAGTAATTTCTTATTTAACGCCATTAACGATAGCTTTATTTTCTAACTCAGCAATTAAAAAATCAAAACCCACAGGCTTCTTATCATATAGATCAAAGGTTTGGCAAAATACTTCAAGAGGAGGTTTGCCAAAAATTTTTTTAGAAAATATGGATTTTGAAAAGTATGCTGATTTTAGTTTAGATTTTAAATTGTTATTTTTACACGATAATAATGAATATATTTCGCCAGATGGAAAATCTTTCAGAGATTTAATGAAAGAGGGAAAAGCAAATTACGAAAATTTCCAGCTTCACTTATCGACAATTTTTACTGAAGTAAGATTAAAAAAATATATTGAGTTAAGATCGATTGATGCTTGTGAATGGGATTGTCATTGTGCTGGTCCAGCATTTTTTGTAGGATTATTATACGGAAATCTGAACGAAACCTTTGAGATTATTAAAAATTGGAATAAAGAAGATATATTGAATGCTTATACCTCATCTTATAAAGATGGACTGAAAACAATTATAAATAATAAAGATTTATTATTTTGGTCAAAAGAATTTTTAAATATATCTAAAAGAGGACTCGAAAAAAGATCATTCGTTACCACAAAAAATAATGACGAAAGAATATATTTAAAAAATATAGAAAATATTTTATCAAAAAATCTTACAAAAGCTGAGCAAGTGCTTGCAGATCTACAGAAATGAAAAAAATAATAGCCATTCAATCAAATAAATTAAATGAGATAAATATAGAGACTGACACTACTTTTTTGCTAGCTTTAGAGGCTCAAAAAAAAGGATATCAAATTATTTGGTATGAAACAAAAGATCTTAATCTCATTAATTCCAAAATATATATAAATGGAATAAAGGTTAGGTTTTTTGATAGAAAAAAAAATTTCTATAAAATCTTAAGTTTTGTTAAATTTAATTTAGATGAAGCAAAATTTGTTCTTATAAGACAAAACCCACCCTTTAATATGGACTACATAAACTCAACTCATTTTTTAAATAATCTTAAATCTACGCGAATTATAAACGACCCAACAGCCGTTAGAAATGTTTCTGAAAAATTCTTTTCCACTCGATTTTTAAAATATATGCCAGAAACAATTATTACTAAAAATATTAAACAAATTAATTCTTTTAAAAAAAAACATAAAAAAATAGTTATAAAGCCCATTCATGGTTATGCGGGTAAAAATATCTTATTTTTTGAAAATAAAGTTAAAGTGAGTTATTTAAAAAAATATATCAAAAAATTTGATCATGTTATGGTTCAAAGATATTTAGAAAAAGTGAAGGACGGAGACAAAAGAGTTTTTATCATTAATGGCAAAGTAAAAGGAGCGATAAGAAGATTACCTAAGAAAGGCTCAATTTTATCAAATATCTCACAAGGGGGTGTTGCTATTAAAACTAAATTAAATTTTAGAGAGCTTAAGATATCAAAATTGGTTGCCAAAAATTTAAAAAAGGAAAATATTTTTTTTGCAGGTATAGACTTGGTAGGCGGTTACTTAATCGGAGACATAAACGTAACATCTCCAACTGGTTTGCCGCAGTATAAAAATCTAACTAATATAAATCTTGCTCAATTTTTTTGGAAAGAGTTAGAAAAATTAAAATAAACCTTCTATCTCACCTTTTTTATTTAGCTTTATAGAATCTGCAGCTGGAACTTTTGGAAGTCCAGGCATTGTCATTATTTCTCCGCATACAATGACTACAAATTCAGCTCCAGAGGATAGTCTTACTTCTCTAACAGGAAGCACATGATCTGAAGGAGCACCTTTAAGACTAGGATCGGTTGAAAAACTATATTGTGTTTTTGCAATACAAACAGGTAAATTACCGAATCCTTTTTCCTCAAAATCTTTTAATTGTTGTCTGATTTTAGTATCAGCAACTACCTCGCTCGCACGATAAATCTCAACTGCTATTTTTTCAATTTTTTTAAATAATGTTAATTTATCTTCATACAAATAATTAAAATTGTTTTTTTCATTTTCACATATATTCACAACAGTTTGTGCAAGTTCTTTTGTACCATTTCCTCCATCTGCCCAATGAGTGCACATTGAAGCTTTTACATCCAACTTTTTACAAAAATCTAGTAATGCTTTTGACTCATTTTCTGTATCTAAAATAAATTTATTTATAGCAACAGTTACTGGTAATCCAAATTTCCTTACATTATTTATATGTCTTTCTAAATTTACTAAACCTTTTTTAACAGCATCAACATTTTCTTTTTTCAAATCTGCTTTCTCTACACCTCCATGCATTTTCAGAGCCCTAATAGTTGCTACTATGACAACACAATCAGGTTTTAATCCTGATTTTCTACATTTAATATCCAAAAACTTTTCTGCACCTAGATCTGCACCAAAACCTGCTTCAGTTACAACATAATCTGCTAATTTAAGACCTGCCTTTGTAGCTATTACTGAGTTACATCCATGAGCAATATTTGCAAATGGTCCGCCATGAATAATTGCAGGATTATTTTCTAAAGTTTGTGTAATGTTTGGTTTGATTGCATCTTTTAATAAAACTGTCATAGGCCCTTGTGCATTTAACTCTTTTGCGTAAATAGGTTTTTTTTCTCTTGTATAAGCTATAGTTATATTCCCAATTCTTTTTTCTAAATCTTCAAGATTATTTGCCAAGCAAAAGATTGCCATTATCTCTGAAGCTACAGTAATATCAAAGCCATCTTGTCTTGGATAACCATTAGCGACACCCCCAAGATTAATATTTATTGATCTAAGGGATCTATCATTCATATCTATAACTCTTTTCCAAACCACTCTTCTAACATCTATGTTTAATTTATTTCCCCAATAAATATGATTATCAATTAATGCTGATAATAAATTGTGAGCAGACGTTATTGCATGAAAATCTCCAGTGAAATGTAAATTGATTTGTTCCATTGGCACAACTTGAGCATAACCACCACCTGCAGCCCCACCTTTCATTCCAAATGACGGTCCTAGACTTGGTTCTCTTAAACACACTATAGATTTTTTTCCAATTTTATTTAGTCCATCATTAAGTCCAACTGATGTTGTAGTCTTACCTTCTCCTGCTGGAGTAGGAGTAATTGCAGTTACTAATACAAGCTTACTATTTTTATTATCTTTAATACCATCTAGATACTCCAGGTTGATTTTTGCTATATGAGGACCCATTGGACTGAAAGCCTCAATTTTATTTGGAACGTTAATTTTTGCTAAAATATCTTGAATAGGCTGCATTTTCGCACTTCTTGCTATCTCAATGTCAGACTTGACTGCGCCCATTTTGTCTCCTTTAGAACTTTATATTATGCTCGAGATTTCTATACTTTATTATTTAATTTTGAAAGAAATAAATTAAGTGTATTATTAATTATGCAAAAGTATTCAGTATTTAACCTCATAAAGAACGCATTCTCCAGTCATGAAAATTGGGAAGTTGCCTGGAAAGACCCAACTCCAAAAAAAAGTTATGATGTAATTATTATTGGAGGCGGAGGACATGGGCTCGCTACTGCATATTATCTAGCTAAAGAACATAATATTACAAATGTCGCTATTATTGAAAAAGGCTGGATAGGAGGCGGCAACGTTGGAAGAAATACTACAATTATAAGATCTAATTTTATGCACGATGCCAATGGAAGATTTAACGAATTTTCTATGGATCTTTGGAGAAACATGAGTCAAGAACTGAACTTCAATGTAATGTTTTCTCCAAGAGGAATTATTAACCTTGCACATTCTGATGCTCAAATGAATGCTTACGCAAGAAGAGGAAACTCAATGAGATTAAACGGTATTGATGCAGTTTTATTAAATAGGGAACAAGTAAAAAAACTAATTCCTATGGCAGATTTTTCTGAAGATGTAAGATTTCCAATATTTGGGGGATTGATGCAGCCCAGCGCTGGAACAGCAAGGCACGATGCAGTTGCTTGGGGTTATGCAAGACAAGCAGATTCAATGGGTGTTGATATAATTCAAAATTGCGAAGTAATTGGTTTTGATGTGGTTGGTGGAAAAATAAAAGGAGTAAGAACTTCAAAAGGTGATATCAAGGCAAACAAAATAGGATTATGTGTTGCCGGCAGCACGTCAATTCTTGCTGAAAAATTAAATATGACACTTCCAATTGAGACACATCTTTTACAAGCATGTGTATCTGAGCCTATTAAACCTCTCTTGGATCATGTAGTTACATTTGGTGCAGGACATTTTTATTGCAGTCAGTCAGACAAAGGTGAAATGGTTATGGGAGGTGACCTTGACGGTTATAATAGTTATGCTCAAAGAGGAAACTTACCAACTTTACAACATGTGTTAACTGAAGGAATAGCAATGTTCCCATTTTTAAGTAAATTAAAAATGTTGAGGACATGGGGTGGTATAATGGATATGTCAATGGATGGTTCACCTATAATTGATAAAACACATATTGAAGGATTATATTTAAACTGTGGCTGGTGTTACGGTGGTTTTAAATCAACCCCCGCATCCGGTTGGACGTTTGCACACACTATTGCACAAGATAAAGTACATAAATTAAATGCAGACTATAGTTTAAATAGATTTAGCAAGGGATATTTATTAGACGAGAAAGGTCTTGGAACAAAAACTTGGATATCCTAAATGCTATTTATAAAATGCCCATATTGTGGAATAAGATCTCAAAATGAATTCGCTTATGGTGGTGATGCCACAGTAAAAAGGCCAGAACTTAACAAGGAAATTTCTGATAAAGAATGGGACGATTTTGTTTACAATAGAAAAAGTCCTAGAGGAAAACATTTAGAGTTTTGGCATCACATCTCAGGTTGTAGACAATGGTTTAAAGTTCATAGAGATACAGCAACCCATGAAATATTTAAAACTTTAAAACCTCACGAAGAGCTTTGATAATGACACAAGAGTTTAGATTAAAAGATGAGGGATTAATTGATAGATCCAAAAAAATTTCATTTAAGTTTAATGGAAAAAAATATTTTGGATATGAGGGTGATACTCTAGCGTCCGCTCTTATAGCAAATGGCGTTCATTTAGTTGGTAGAAGTTTTAAATATCATAGGCCAAGAGGCTTTTATGGTGCTGGAGTTGACGACCCTTACGCTCTTGTTCAGCTAATAAGAAACAATGAGACCATTCCAAACATTAAAGCAACAGAGCAAGAATTATTTGAAGGACTAGAGGCTAAGAGTGTGAATTGTTGGCCAAATGTTAATTTTGACATAGGTGGAATTAATAATTTTTTAAGAATTTTTTTACCTGCTGGTTTTTATTACAAAACGTTTATGTGGCCAAAAAGTTTCTGGTACAGAATATATGAGCCATTTATTAGAAAGGCAGCTGGCTTTGGAGTTGTAACTCACGAGCACGATAAAGAAAGATATGAACATAAATATGAGTATTGTGATTTGTTGGTTACAGGATCAGGTCCATCAGGTTTAGCAAGCGCTTATTCAGCAGCTAAAAATGGTGCTAAAGTAATTTTAGCAGAAGATAAACCGAGATTTGGTGGAAGCCTTTTAACTAGTGAAGTTACAATTGGAAATCAAACAGGAAAAGAATGGGCAGATAAAATAGTAACTGAGCTTAAAGAGATGCCAAATGTTGTAGTAAAAAATAGAGCACAAGTGTTTGGTTATTACGATCACAACATGCTTGTCATGTCTGAAAGAATTTCTGAGCACATGCCAAAAACTGAAAAATTTATGCCAAAACAGAAGTTATGGTACATTAGAGCAAAGGAGGTAGTAATATCCTCAGGTTCGATTGAGAGACCTATAGTTTTTGGAAATAATGATACCCCAGGTATTCTTTTATCATCAGCTGCAAAGGAATATATGAAAGTATATGGAGTCTTGGTTGGTAAAAAACCTTTAATCTTTACAAATAATGACAGCGCCTATGAGACAGCGATAGAGTTTAAAAAAAATGGAATTAATCCAATAGTTCTTGATTCTAGAAAAGAGTTAAATTCTGATTTAATAACCGAGGCAAAGAATTTGGGTATAGATATTAAATTTGAACATGTAGTAGTAAATGCAAATGGTTATAGAAAAGTTAAATCTGCAGATATTGCTAAGATCTCTGAAGATAAAACTAATCTTGGAAAAATTGAGAATATTGCTTGCGATTGTATATGTGTATCAGGATTTTGGACACCTACAATTCATTTAGCATCTCAATCAGGAGGTAAGACAAAATTCAATGAAGATATTGATGCATTTATTCCAAGTCAATCTAAACAGAATGAGACAACAGTTGGATCTGCAAATGGAATATTTAATTTGAATGATACACTTAAAAATTCTTTTGAAGCAGGATACGAACTGTCAAAAAAAATTACTAGCAAAGAAAATAAATTATCTGTGCCCGCAGTTGTTGAGAAAAAAAATTCAAAACATGACAAATTTTGGTGTGTCCCATTACCCAAAGGTAAAAAATATAAAAGATTTTTGGATTTTCAAAATGATGTAGCAGTTTCTGATATAGAATTAGCTTTACGAGAAGGTTACAGATCAATTGAGCATGTAAAAAGATATACAACATTAGGGATGGCTACTGATCAAGGTAAAACTAGTAATTTAAATGGTTTACAATTGGTTTCAAACATTGAAAACAAAGTAGTACCCGAGGTTGGTCATACAACTTTTAGACCACCTTACACCCCAGTATCTATTGGTGCGATTGTAGGTCGAGAGGTTGGCAAGCACTCTAAACCAACTAGAAAATCTCCAATGCACTCATGGCATGAAAAAAATAATGCTGTATTTGTTGATGCAGGACTTTGGTTACGGCCAAGATATTACAAAAAAGGAAATGAAACATTATTTGATGCTTCAAAAAGAGAAGCGGAAAATGTTAGAAAAAATGTTGGGGTATGTGATGTGACTACTCTTGGAAAAATTGACGTCAAGGGCCCAGATGCTGCTGAGTTTTTAAACAGAGTTTATACTAATGCATGGTTAAAACTTCCTGTTGGTAAAGCAAGATACGGAGTGATGCTAAGAGAGGATGGAATAGTGATGGATGATGGAACTACAACAAGAGTATCAGAAAATCATTACCATATGACAACAACAACTGCTCAAGCTGCAAATGTTCTATCTCATTTAGAGTATTATCTTCAAATAGTTTGGCCTGAATTAAATGTAAATGTAGTATCAACAACAGAGCAATGGGCTGGAGCTGCAATTGCCGGACCTAAATCAAGAGATCTTCTTCAAAAACTTTTTCCTGAAACAGATTGCTCAAATGATGGTTTACCTTTCATGGGATTTATCGAAACGAAATTATTTGGTGTTTACGCTAGAATTTTTAGAATTTCCTTTTCAGGAGAACTTGCATACGAGGTAAATGTTGAATCAGATAACGGAAATTTTATGTGGGAAAAAATAATTGAATTAGGAGAAGAATTTAAGATACAACCTTATGGCACTGAGGCTTTATCAACTTTAAGAATTGAAATGGGGCACGTTGCTGGCTCAGAACTTGATGGTAGAACTACTCCATTTGATAACTCTCTAGAAGGTTTGTTGAGCAAAAAGAAAGACTTTATTGGAAAGAGATCCTTGCAAAAAGAGGCATTTATTTCACCTGATAGAGAAAAAATAGTTGGTGTTGTACCTCTAGATAAAAAAACAAGTATTCCAGAGGGGTCATACATTGTTAGAGATGCAAATGCGAAATTACCCAACCCAAAGTTAGGTCATGTTTCAGCATCTTGCTGGAGTGTTGAATATAATAATCCCTTTTCTCTTGCAATAATAAAAGACGGAAAAAACATGATAGGTCAAAAACTATTTGCACTATCACCACTGAAAAATAAATCAATTCCTGTTGAAATTGTATCTTCTCATTATGTAGATCCAAAAGGAGAAAGAGTTAGATCATGACAAGTATTTCTTCATTAAATAAAGTCCATCACTTAGGTCAGTATGGTAATTTTGAAAATAAAGATGAAAATCAATTAATAAAAATAAAAGAAATTAAAAATATTTTTATTTATCAAGTTGTAAAATTTAAAAATTCAAAAAAAAATAATACTGAGATAATGGTTGATAATCTTAATTTTCCTGAAGTACTTAAAGTAAACTCAAATGATCAAACACGTATCTTATGGATGGGGCCAGAGAACTGGTTAGTTATTTCCTCAAAGAATCTTTTAAATGAGCTCAATGAAAAGTTTTCAACGACTGAATTTGCAGTTACAGATATTTCTCATTCAAGATCTATAATTGAGCTTCAAGGCTCAGATGTGCTGGAGGTAATTAAAAAAGGATCACCATTTGATATTGAGAGCTTAACAAAAAATAATTGTACTAATACAGTCTATAATGGAATCACTATTACAATTGACAATATCGAAGATAGTAAAAATCAAATAAGAATTATATCTTTAAGAAGTTTTGGGGAGTCGCTATACCATTCTGTCACAGATGCTTGTCTCGAGTATGGTTATAAAGCAATTTGATCGATCTCATTATGAACATATGTGGATAACTATTTTCTAGCACCTTGTAAAAATTCTAAATATCAGTACCCACAGATTTTATTTGAATCATGGGAAAATATATTAAAATTTTTGCACTATTATTTCTAACAGGGTGTCTCCAGTCTACAGCCTCACTTATTGGACCTGCCTACACTATTGGTTCATCTGGAAACATCTACCAAGCAGGATTAAGTTATGGCATTAATGAAACATTACAAAGAACAACAGGCAAATCGACTATTGATCATGCTAAGTTGTTATTAGAAAACACTAAAAACTATCATCAACAAGGTAAAAATAAATTGAAAAATTACTCAAATAGAAGAACAAATAATATCAAAATTAGCTCAGACGAGTTTTTTACTTCAGTAAAGTCAAATATTGAAAAAATCCCTGAATATTTTATCGATTGATAATTTAATTCATAAAATCATTTAGCTTATAAAAATTTTATAATATACCTACAGGTAATTTATGAATTCAATAGAAGGTAATTTTGAAAATCCCGAGGTAAATACTCTTCTTGAGAAACACTTTAAAGAACTAAGATCTGTTTCACCCGAAGGTAGTGCTCATGTCCTTGATATTCCAGGTTTAAAAGTTGAAAGTATAAAATTCTGGAGTCTTTGGGAGGAAAAGAATCTTATTGGCTGTGGTGCTTTGAAATTTTTAGAAGAGAACCATGGTGAATTTAAATCAATAAGGGTTGTCGATGAGTTTAGAAAAAAAGGTTATGGCATTAAAATTTTAGAACACTTAATTACTGAGGCAAAAAAACTTAAAATCAAAAAACTTAGTCTCGAAACAGGCTCCGGTGACTTTTTTATTCCTGCTAGAGCTTTATTTAAAAAACTTGGTTTTATTGAATGTAATCCATTTGCACATTACAAAAAGGATCCAAACTCTTGTTATATGAGTTTAGAAATTTAATTTATTTTAAAATATCATTTAAATTTTCAATTTGACCAATTTTAAATATTAAAGCATCATCTTCATTAAACCCAAAACTCTTGGCATTTCTTTTAAATCTTTTTGGAGGTTCTAATATAGGCTCTAACGATAGAACAAAAGTACCCCAATGAGTACCCAAAACCCTTTTGCTTTTTAGGTCTTTTGCGACTTCTAGCGCTTCCTCTGGCGTAGTATGATAAATGGACTTTTCAAACATAGGTCTAAAATCATAAGCACCAATATTTATCATTGTTAAATCAATTGGCCCGTAGTCTTTACCCAATTTTTTATAAACTTCTCCATATCCAGTATCACATGCAAAAAATATTTTTTTTCCTTTATACTCAATTAAAAAATTACCCCAAAGAGTCTTATTGGTGTCTGTAAGGCTTCGTTTAGACCAATGCACGGCAGGCAAAAATGTTATTTTTAAATCATTTATTTTTACTTCATCGTACCAATCTAACTCATTTACGTTTTTAAACCTATTATTGGTAAAATATTTTCCTAATTTTAAAGCTGTCAAAACTTTTGCATCTTTAAACGGAAATTTTCTTATAGTTTTTATGTCTAAGTGATCGTAATGATTATGCGTAAGTAAAAATAAATCAATTTTTGGTAATTCGTTTAAATTTAAAGCTGGGTCAACATATCTTTTGGGTCCAAAAAATAATGGACCAGCATTTCTTGAAAAAACTGGATCTGTAATTATTGTTGTATCACCTAATTTTATTAAAAATGTTGCATGACCAATCCACGCGATAAAATCATTATTTTGATTTTTCATCAGATTTTTTAGAACCACCTCTTTTTTTATGGAATGGTCACTAGGTAATGACATATCTAGTTTTTTCTTTTCTTTATTAAACGTTCTAAATGACCAATTTACATTTTCTTTACGCTCAGGAGACCCCTCTGGATTTCTAAATTTTCCATCTGGCAAATGATGAAAGAGTTTATTTTCCATTGTAATTCCT
This sequence comes from uncultured Pelagibacteraceae bacterium, assembly GCA_902628635.1. GTDB lineage: Bacteria > Pseudomonadota > Alphaproteobacteria > Pelagibacterales > Pelagibacteraceae > Pelagibacter. The sequence goes on from CACONQ010000004.1 coordinate 56,843, forward strand.
TGAATGTTAATAGCACAAATTAACACAATAAAAATTATTAAATTAATTTTCATTATGCTATTTAATTATTCTTGTAAGATGACCCATTTTTCTTTTTGGCTTTATTGATTTTTTTTTATAATCAAAGAAAAATTCATTATCCTCAAGTTTTTTATCTCTGTATTCTAAAATATCATCTCCAATTAAATTTATCATTTCTGCATTAAACATTTTTTCAGTATTTATTTTTTCAAATTGACAAACCGCTCTTAAATGGTTTTCAAATTGGCTAATATTATGAGAGTTTATAGTAAGATGTCCTGAATTATGTACTCTTGGAGCAATCTCATTTACATAAAGATTATCTTTTTTATCAATAAAAAATTCAACGCATAAAGTTCCTATGTAATCCAAGGACTCCGAAATAGAAACTGCCCATTCCTTAGATAACGTTTTCAGTTTATCATTTATTTCAGCAGGTATCTTTGAAGTTTTTAATATCTGGTCTTTGTGTACATTTTCAATAGGCTCATAAATTTCATAACTATTTTTTTTAAATCTTGTTAAAATAATTGAAATTTCTTTTTTTAAATCAATAAATTTTTCTAAAATAAATTCATTATTGGTTTCTAAATTTAAATCTTTTAAATCATTTATCGAGTCAATTTTGAATTGGCCTTTTCCATCGTAACCCAAGGTACAAGTCTTTAGAAGACCAGGAATTAGATTTTTATTATGCTCTATATCAATTTTACTTTCAATAGATTTGTAGCTAGTTGTTTTTATATTTAAATTATTAATAAAATTTTTCTCTAATAATCTATTTTGAATTATTTTATTAATCTCAGGTTTAGGATAAACCTTTTTTTGTTTATCTATTTGATCTAGTGTTTCAAAAGGAATATTTTCGAATTCAAAAGTAACTAAATCAACTTTATTTACAAATTCTTCAATACATTTTAAATCTTTATAATCTCCAAAGATAAAATCATCACAATAATTTTTTGCTGGCGCATCTTTATCGTCGCAAAAAATTATAGTTTTAATACCTAGCTTTTTGGCAGCTACTGCTAATAAACTACCTAATTGACCTCCGCCTAATATTCCAAGATTAACTTTGGTCATCTATTTAGGCTTTTTTTTTACAGATTTAGTTTGTTTTGTCTTCCAATTATTAAGACGTTTTTTTAGTTTTTTATCAGAAAGGGAAATTATAGATGCAGACAAAAGAGCAGCATTAATTGCCCCATCATCTCCTATAGCCACCGTGCCTACAGGAACTCCTTTTGGCATCTGAACAATTGATAATAAACTATCAAGACCTTTCAGTTTTTTACTTTCTATTGGTACTCCTAATACTGGTAAATTTGTTAAAGAAGCAATCATGCCCGGCAAGTGAGCCGATCCACCGGCACCAGCAATAATTACGGAAAAATTATTTTTCTCAGCACTTTTTGCAAAATCAAACATTCTTTTTGGAGTTCTGTGGGCTGAGACTATCTTAATCTCATGTTTAATTTTAAGTAATTTGAGTACGTTAACAGCATATTTCATAGTTGAATAATCAGATTGACTACCCATCACAATTGCGACTTTATGGTTTTTATTCTTAATCATCCGCATGTTTTAATATCAAAAATTTTAACACTATTATATATGTATTTATATGAATTATAAAATTGATAATCTTCAATACTGTAATTGGTCAAGAAAGGTATTTCAAATAAATAGAGAAGCAGAACTAGATGCAGTTCATGTAACAGTTGTTTATCATGAAGATTATGATGAGTTTTTAGATAGAGTAAAAGAGTGGGATAATCATTTTAAAGAAAATTCAGATTTAATTTTTCTTGGAAAAAACTTTAAGGATATTGAAAGAGCAAGAAAAGAAAATAAAACTGCCATTTTCTTTGGCTTTCAAAACTGCTCACCAATTGAGGATGATATTGGTTTAATTGAAAAAGTTCATGAAAAAGGATGTAGATTTATGCAACTCACTTATAACAATCAATCATTATTAGCTACAGGATGCTATGAAAAAACTGATAGCGGTGTTACAAATTTTGGAAAAGAGGCTATAAAAGAAATGAATAGATTAGGTATTGTAGTTGACATGTCTCATTCAGCTGAAAAAAGTACTTTCGATGCAATTGATTTAAGCAAAAAGCCAATTGCCATAACTCATGCTAATCCAAATTTTTGGCATAAAGCTTTAAGAAACAAATCAAATGATCTTTTAAAAGCACTGGCAAGTAGCAATGGAATGTTAGGTTTGTCATTATATGCTCACCATCTTAAAGATAGTACAAACTGTAAACTAGAAAGTTTTTGTGAAATGGCTGCAAGAACAGTTGATATAATGGGAATAAACAATGTTGGTATAGGCTCAGACCTTTGTTTAAACCAACCTGACACTGTTGTTGAATGGATGAGAAATGGAACTTGGACAAAAACAAAAAACTACGGAGAAGGATCAAAAAATAAACCTGGATTTCCTCAACAACCTGATTGGTTTTTAGATGCAAGAGGTTTTAAAAATCTAGAAACAGGATTAAAAAATATAGGTTTTAACAGCGAGGATACACATAAAATTTTAGGCAATAATTGGTATAATTTTTACAAAGGCATTAATTAATGAAAATTAATCTTAGAGATCCAAAGAAAATAATGAAATTATCAAAACTTGGATGCTTTCATCAATCCAAATTATCTTTCTTACGTTCATTTCTAAAAGAATTTAAAACCTGGAAGTATAATAGAGATTTATTTGATTTAGATGAAAATGGATTTGGAAGAGCAGTTTATTCATTTAGCAAAAATAAAAGAATTTATTCATTAATATGTTTTGCTAATAAAATAGATGACAATGAAAGATCTGATAGAGTTATCGCAACGAAATGGGACGCAGCATTTACTTTACATGATGGAATTCCTAGTAAAAATGATTTAGATCGCTTAAGTGAAAATGTTCCTAAACAAGAAGTTGGCAGAATGTCTTACAAAGAACTAACATTATCGAGAGCGAATAAATCAGTCAGAATTTTCGACCACGTGGTTGATAGTCTTTCGAATGGAAGACAACCAGATAAGTCCAAAATTTCAGAAGTTGGTTATTTATATAGAACAACTGCTGTTTATGGCTCTGGGAAATTTGGTTTAGCTGATCGCTTTAGAATAAAAAATAGAAATGAAATTTTTGGTCCATTTAGATTGGAAATGATGTTAGTTTACTTAGTAAGACAATTTACTTTTGACCAAGTTAATCATATTGCAAAATATAAAAATCCAAAAAAAGCTATTAAGTTAGATAATAATATCTGTAGAAATTTAGGAATTGGGAACTCAACAGGTTTAGGTATGGCACCTTTTATTGTAAATCATCCAACGCTATTAAATAATTGGATATCAGCAAGAGAAAATGTGCTAAAAAAAATTAGAGAGATCAAAGTAGTTGAAAAAAAAAGTGAGGATATTTTTAAAAATTGTCTCAAAAAATCTTTAAAAAATATATCTTCATGGACAACTGATAGTGAATTTCAAAAGAAAAAAATTTTAAGTTTAAATGAGGATTTAATAAAATTTACAAAATTTTTAGACGAAAATCCTTTATTTCAAAGCGAATACCCTTTCAATGAGATTTACTTATGGAGTGAGAAAAACCTCAAAGATGAGTGTATCGAATATATTGTTTCGATGATGATGGAACCTTTTGATGAAATTGTTGAGCCATATGTTTATAAAATGAGCTCTGAAGAAGATAAGTTTTTTACAATACCAGCAAGTCGTACTATTCAAGATCTAAGAAGAATTTTAGAAGAAAAATATTCCGATATACTTAAAATTGACTTCTCAAAGAAAGAGAGCAATCAAAATTTTTGGTTCATATCTAAAAATAAAGAAGAGCCGAGGCTTGCTGATAGATTTCATGATAATGGTTCTGAATTAGAACAACCCTTAGCAATAGCCAGAGATATTAATGAATTATATTCAAGGATTTCTAATGTGAAAAATAGTTTAAAGGTTGGTAAATTCCTTTTAGAAAATAATGATCTCAGACATGTAGTAAGAAGAGCTTTTATAATTGAAAAATTTCCTTACGCAGAGATTCAGGATAACACAATCGGATCAGAATTAGTTGCAATTGACATGTTAAGACTAAAATTGTCTTTTTTTGGTGCAGTTAAATTTGATCCACGATCTGATAAATGGTTGAGAATTTCCATGTTTCAAGGCGCTCCTCTTCCAGAAGATTTAAATTCTTTTAATGATCAGTGGGTTTATAATTCTTTAAATTGATGAGAAGTTTAAGTGAAATAGATACAATTGTCAAAAGAGCTAGCAAGGGTGTCGGTTATAGCTGGGGAATTGCAGAAGAAGTTGGAAAAAATATTAAACTATTAGAAACTTATGGTTTATCTGGTTTAAAAAACTTAAATGATTATTTTAACTCATTAAAATCAAAAAAATTTCAACACCTTACTCACATATCTACCGAAAATCATTCTAAAATACCTTATTGTCCAATTATAGCTGGAACAAGTTTTCTTGATCAAATCGATGAGCTTAAAGATTTGGTTAATATTAAAATTGAAAATATGTCTTATCCAATTTTATTTTTACCTTTTTTAAGTAGAGCTTCAGAAATAGTTGGAAAAAAAATATCGCTTAAAATCGATGAAAAAATTTTTCTATTAAATTTTAATCAAAATATATATTCAAATTATTTTGCTAATGAAATATTAAAACATGCAGATTTAATTCAAATTTCTTTTATCAAAAATTCAAATACATTTGATCAAAATGAATGGGATAATTTATATAAGTTATCTACAAACACCTTTGTTGACGAAACAGATGAGCTAAAAAAAAGTGCAGCAGGAGCCGGATTGACGGATAATGATTAAAAAATATTTTACAAAACCTGATAAAAATGATCCGATTGAGGAATTAAACAATGTTTGTGAGGAATGTAAAAAAGAAGACGAAAGCGTAAGGCAAAATTTAATTCTAACAGGTTTTAAGTTATGTAAGTCCTGCAGAACTTCAAAAACTATATTTCCAATTTAAGTAATATTCCCAGCTGGAAGTACATTCATTTTACTCATTACAAAAGAGACTGATAAAAAAGCAATTATTAAAAAGGATAAAAATATTATACCAAATGATTTAAAGTTTGATTTAAGATTAAGCACCTGTCTCATAGAGATAATTAAAGATGCAAATATCCAAAATTGCGTTAAAAAAATTATAGGAAATACTACCTCAGGAACTACAGCAAAAAATCTGAGTAAGCCAGGCGCATGAGCGTATCCAACTCCAATTAGTATATTTTTGAATGAAGCTTTAGTATTTTTATCAGGAAATAGTTTTACACCAATAACATAAATTAAAATTGACCAAAAAAACCAAGCGAAAATTGCTGTTATTCCCGAAACTCCTATTGATGTTTTGATAACTGTGTTTGCTGCAATTGCACCAGCAACCCCGTCTAATATCATAATCAAACCAGCAAAATAAATACCAGCCTCACCAAAATATCTACTATTAGTATATAAAGTTTTATCTAATTTTATTGATTTAAAAATTATATCTAAAAAAAAAGCAAACATATTATTTTTTATTTTTTTTTTGTGCTTTGTAAGACACTAAAAGTGGAAAAAGTATTAAAACAATTACTATGATTATGCAAACACCAATTAAAAATACTTTGGTCATTTTTATAGGGGGGATTATATCCCCCCTAAAATTATTTAGCCTTTTACAACTTCTCTTGTATTTGCATGGTAAGATTCAGTAAAAGGTATGTCTACAACTACAGCATCTACTGGTTTACCTGGTTTTAAAGAATATTTTCTTGGTAAATGCACTTTATACCTAGTTCCAACTTTACCTTTTGGAAAACCATTTGGATTTTTTGTGCCATCGTATGGAACATATCCCATTGCTATATTTGTTCCTTTTTCAGGATGATACCAAGGAGACGTTACAAAACCAACTGGCTTACCTCCACTAGCTTTTGAAATTAACCAAAAATCAGGAGCATATTCTGTTATCGGTTTACCACCAAGTTCTAAACCAACTAACTGAAGTTTATAAGGTTTCTTTCCAGATTTTAGTTGTGCTTTCATTTTTTCTAATGCAGCTTTACCAATATAATTAGCTTTCTTTTTCCACTCACCTTTTCCTGAAAGAGAAACTTGATAACCAAGATTACACTGAAAAGGATTGTGCTCATGATCTAAATCTTGACCCCAAGATAAAATTCCAGCCTGGATTCTTCTATGGTGCGCTGGTGCAATCACTCTCAATTTATGTTTTTTACCAGCTTTAAGAACAGCATTCCACATATCATCAGCGTATTTAGTTGCATTCTTTAAATATATTTCATAACCAGCTTCTCCGGAGAAACCTGATTGAGAAATAACGCATTCTCTTCCACCAACTCTGGCCTTTGCTAATCCATAATATGGCATGTTATCTAAATCAACTTGTCTTCCTATTAAATCTTTCATTAAAGCCTTAGATTTAGGTCCTTGTATTTGAACTGGACATGCATCTATTTCATCTATTTCGCATTTGAACTTTTTGTTAGCATTAACTCCTTGGAGGTATAAACCAATATCACTATCAGATAAACTAAACCAAAATTCATCTTTTGCTACTCTTAACAAAATAGGATCATTTAAAACTCCGCCTTTATAGTTACAAAGAATTACATACCTTGCTCTCATTGGTGAAATTTTAGTTGCATCTCTAGTAATTACGTAGTTAACAAATTTTTCAGCATCTCTACCTTTGACTCTAATTTGTCTTTCAACAGCAACATTCCACATTGTTACATCATTTTTAATTGATTTGTATTCTACCATAGCTCCATTTTTACCCTTTACATATCCTCTTGGATGGTAAATACGATTATAAACTGTTGCTCTCCAACATCCTGCCCTCATTGATAAATGCCAGTAGGGCGATTTTCGCACTCTTGTCGATATTAATAATTCAACTTTTGTTGGACCGCTTTGTCTTAAATTATATGGAACATGTCGATCTGATTGATTTACAGATGTTTCATGTTTCAGTCTTGAATAATCAAATTCTTTAGACATATTTATTCTCCTTCAACCACTTGTTAGTTTCCTTCAAGCCGCCGAATGTATAAATGTGAAAAAAATCGGTGTGCGTTTTTAATTTCTCAATTAATTCATTTGGGTCTTTAGGTTTTAATAAATCTAACGCCTTACTAAAATTAGATTTAAGAAAATTTAAGGAATTTTTTGCTCCTACAATATTTGCAAATTTAATTAAGCTTGATATTTTTAGAGGTCCAGTAATTCCAACATGCACTGGCACGCTTTGTTTAGAAATAAAATCTATGATTGGCTGAGGATCTAATAACCACTGGGTTACTATATAATCAGCATAAGGCTTTTTATCTATCATAGCTTTTTCTAAATCTGAGTCGGATATATCAGGACTCCCCTCTGGATGTCCAGCAATTCCTATCTTCATCTTCTCAAAATAACCAGTCTCTAAAAGTTGATATGAGCTATCAAATTTACCTGCGGGTTCACGACCGCCACCTATAACTAAAACTTGCTTTACGCCCCCGTCCTTGCACATGGACACATATTCTTTAAGTTGATTATTGTCCTCAATTGATCTTGCAGGAAAGTGCGGTATTGGATTATAGCCTCTTTTTACAAGGCTTATTGCTTGTTGTGCTGTCTCTTTGTAATCTCCTCCAGGAAGCATTGTGATATAAACATCATTCAAATTAGGCAAGGTCTCTAAATCTGTTTTAGGCCCGATTTCAACTGAAAATTTCATAAATGAATGTTTATTTATTTTAAAATTTCTGTCTATAAAAATCGAGCTATCTGCGATAAGAAAACTATCTTTTTGTACCCCGGTGTTTCTGAATTCTTCTACCGTATTCTTGAGTAATCCTGTCAAAAATTATGGCTAATGCCACTATTGCTAAGCCATTAAATAAACCTAAGGCTAAATATTGATTTGATATAGCTCTAAGTATTGGAACGCCTAACCCTTTTACCCCAATCATTGAGGCTATCACTACCATTGCTAGTGCCATCATTATTGTTTGGTTTACACCTGCAAAAACCGTAGGAAGAGCCAAAGGTATTTGAACAGTTCTTAATTTTTGTAATTTTGTTGCACCAAAAGCTTCACTAGCTTCAATTGTTTCTCTATCTACTTCTCTAATTCCTAAGTTGGTCAATCTTATTACTGGAGGAATTGCATAAATACATACTGCAATCAATCCAGGTATTTTACCAATACCTAATAACATTAATATCGGTATCAAATATACAAAGCTTGGAATTGTTTGCATCATGTCTAAAACTGGAAGCATTGCTCTTTCAACTCTATCTGATCTTGCCATTAAAACTCCTATTGGAATACCAACCGCTATACACATAATTGTACAAACTGTAATTATAGCTACCGTTGCCATGCAATCTTTCCACATACCGAAGTAACCAATTAACATAAATGCAACAACACTACCTATAACTAGTTTCCAACTTCTTGAACCCAACCATGCTAAAGCACCGAGAACCAATAAGATTATTGGCCAAGGTGTTGCTAGTAATAACTTTTCTAATTTAATTAAAAAAAATAACAAAGGATCGAAAAATGCTTCGATGGAGTCACCATATGATCTTGAAAAATCCCTAAAAGCAAAATCAATTCCCTTTCTTAACTCCATAAGAGAGGTACGTTCCATAACGGGAAATTTTGTTAAAAAATCCATATATAAAATTTAGAATAACGAGCCTAATATTAATAGGCTCGTTATAAATTTTAAAAATTAAAGACCAGCTTTGATTTTTTTCTTAGCTGCTGAAGATACCCATTTACCCCAAACACCTTCATGCTGCTTTAAAAACTCAACAGCTGCATCTGAACCTTTAGCTTGGTTATCAGCCATATAAACTAACATAGAGTTCATAACCTCACCTGGATAAGTTCGCTTTTTAACGTAATTTAAAGCGTCTTTTCCACCTGTTTTTGCAAAGTTTGCAGTAACAATAGAGTTTACTTCTGATTTAGTCCAAGCAGTTGGTTTTGGATTTGCACAATCTTGTTCTGCAAGAGTTATGCAGTTATCCCAGTTATCTCTGCTGTGAAATTTCACACCAAAGTCTACTGATATTAAACTGTATTTTCCAACCATTGAAGTTGGGTTCCAGTAATATCCAAACCATGGCTCACCTGAGTCTGCTGCTTTAGATATTGTTCCATCTAAACCTGCAGCTGAACCTGGATCAATTAACACCCAACCTTTTTTTTCCATTTCAAATGCTCTAAAAAGATTTGCGTTAGCTAATTGACAACCCCATCCAGCAGGACATCCAACAAAAGCTCCTTTTGATGGATCTTCTTTTGACGGAAACCACTCTGGGTGCTCTAAAATTTCCATTGCAGTCATACCTTTGATCTGCGGATGCTTTTTAACAGTTCCTGGAGTAATCCACCAACCTTCACCAAGACCAGTAATAGGAGCTTGGTTAGCAATGATTAATCTTTTTTCTGAAACTGCTTTTTTTAAAGGTGTGTAAACAGCATTTGCCCATTGTTCTGGGTTCATGTCTGGTTCGCCTTTTTCATCCATTGAGGTAAAAGTTGGCATAGTTGCACCAGGTATAAGTTCAACCTCGCAACCATAACCTTTCTCAAGGATTATCTTATCAACGTTCGCCATTAATTCAGCAGAAGCCCAGTTCTGCTCAGCGATAACTAATTTTCCGCATGCAGCATTAGCAACACTGTTTAATGAAGTGAAGCCTAATATTACAAGAGCGGAAATAATTACATTTTTTATTTTCATTATATTTCCCCTTAATTAATTAAAGTATTTAATGAGAACACATAGCAAAATAAAAAGCAAATTTATCTCAACTACGAGTTGTAGATAAATTGTTTTGCAAAGCTTAATTTCTAGATGTAGTCTTTATTTTTATGTCTAAGGAAAAGTGTAACTGTCTTAAAAAATTTAGAGTTCTTGGGTATTTTTCTTTTGATGATCTATACCTAAATAGATTTTATTTCAGATTACATTCAAATTATTTCCAGAGTCATTAATTTTATTAAGTTCAATTAAAATAATAAAATTATTAAGGAGGATTAATGACAAAAGATTTAATAACAAGATTAAACGAGGGACCTGTTCTTTTTGCAGAGGGATATTTATTTGCAATGGAAAGAAGAGGATATTTATCGGCAGGTGCATTTGTACCTGAAGTAGTATTGGAGCATCCAGAAGTAGTTTCTCAATTGCATAGAGAATTTATTAGAGCAGGTTCTGATATTGTTCAAGCTTTTACGTATTACGGCCATAGAGAAAAGCTTAGACTGATTGGTAAAGAAGATTTACTGGAGCCTCTTCAAAAAAACGCACTTCAAATTGCAAAAGATGCTAGAGATGAGTTTAAAGAATTGGATCTGTTAGTTTGTGGTGATGTTGCAAATACCAATATTTATAATCCAGATGATAAAAAAAGTCATATCGAGTGTCAAAAAATGTACGAAGAACAAGTTGGCTGGGCAAAAGAAGCAGGAGTTGACTTTATTGTAGCTGAAACAATTAATTGGACTGAAGAAATGAAGATTGCATTAAAGGCAATAAAAGATGCAGGCATGATAGCTGTGACAAACTTCTCAATTAAAAAAGGTGACAAAACAAGAGAAGGTCATACTCCTGGAGATGCATGTAAAATTATGGAAGATTTGGGTGCAGATGTTGTTGGTCTTAATTGTTATAGAGGACCTGCAATGACAATGAAACTTTTGCCAGAAATTAGAAAAAAAGTTTCTTGTCACGTTGCTGCATTACCTGTTCCATATAGAACTACAGAAGAACAACCTGGTTTTCTAAATCAAAAAGATCCAGGATGCGATTGTATTCCAGGTGGCAACGCTTTTCCCGTGGCTTTAGATAATTTGTACTGCAATAGATTTGAAATGGCTGAATTTGCTAAAGATTGTCTAAAACAAAATATAAATCTAATTGGAATTTGCTGTGGCGCAGAACCTCATCATGTTAGAGAAATGTCTGTAGCTCTAGGCAGAAAACCAATTGCTTACAAATATTATCCAGACATGAGTAGACATTGGCTTCATGGAAAGGATAAATCATTTTTAGAGCTTAATACTAAAATGAAAGATAAATATTAATGGAAAAAAACGCCAAAGTAGTAATTATCGGTGGCGGAGTAGTTGGATGTTCAATTCTTTATCATTTATCTAAATTTGGATTAAAAGATTGCATTTTACTTGAGAGAAATGAATTAACATCAGGATCATCTTGGCATGCAGCTGGAAATGTCCATGTTATTTCCTCTGATCCGAATATCTCAAGAATGATGGCATATACTATTAATCTTTATAAAGAGATTGAAAAAGAGTCTGGGCATTCAGTTGGTTTCAAACCTAGCGGTGGTTTTTATTTAGCTTCAAATGATGTTTGGGCTGAATATTTAAAAAGAGAGAGGTCTAAAGCAAGATATATGGGTTTAGATCAAGAATTTATATCACTTGAAGAAGTAAAAAAAAAACATCCATTAATTGATCCAAAAAAGTATTTATTAGCTTTGTGGGATCCAATTGATGGAGAAGTAGATCCGTCAGGTGTTACTTATGCTTTTGCCAAAGCTGCAAAAGTTCATGGCGGCAAATATTATACTCATACTGTAGTCAAAGATACGAAACAAAAGCCAGATGGTTCATGGGATGTCTTTACAGATAAAGGGAATATCAATGCTGAAATCGTAATTAATGCTGGAGGATTATGGGCTAGAGAAGTTGGACATCTATCAGGTGTAGATCTTCCTGTTCAACCAATGGAGCATCACTATTTAATTACTGAGGCAATTCCAGAAATAGAGGCAATGGGAGATCAAAGATTACCAATTGGAACAGATTTTGAAGGAAATATTTATTTTCGACAAGAAGCAAAAGGAATGTTGTTGGGAACTTATGAACCAAAATCAACACCATGGAAAGTGGAGGGCACTCCGATGAATTTTGGCCATGAACTTTTAGAGCCAAAACTAGAAAACATTCAAGACAGATTAGCAATCGGTTTTAAAAGAATGCCTGCTTTAGAAAGGGCTGGTATTAAAAATATTGTGAATGGACCTTTCACTTTTGGACCAGACGGCAGTCCATTAATTGGACCAGTTCCTGGAATGAAAAATTATTGGGTAGCAGTAGGAGTTATGGCAGGATTTTGCCAAGGTGGCGGAGTTGGCAAATGCATAGCAGAATGGATTATAGATGGAGAACCATCAATTGATGTATGGGCTATGGATGTTGCAAGATTTGGAGAATATGCAACACCACAATATGGAACAATTAAATCTTCTGAAAATTATGAGAGAAGATTTATTATGACTTTTCCTAATGAAACTTTGCCGAAAGGTAGAAAACAAAAAACTACAGCCCTATACGATCGTTTTGTTAATCAAGGTGCAGTAATGGGAGACGGGTTTGGTTTAGAAAGTGTATTGTGGTTTGCCAAAGATAAAAAAGATGCATATGAGGAACCAACCATTAAAAGATCAAGATCACATAATTATGTATCCAAAGAAGTAATAAATGTTAGAGAAAATGTTGGCGTTATGGAACTTGCGAATTTTTCAAAGCATGAATTTAAAGGGCAAGATGCGAAAAAATTTCTTGATTATATTATGGCAGGAAAACTGCCAAAACCTGGAAGAATTTCCTTAAGTCCAATGCTAACTAATAAAGGAAAACTGTATGGCGATCTAACAGTTGCTTGCATGGATGATAATGAGTTTATGATATTTGGATCTGGTGCAGCACAAGAGATGCACAGAAGATGGTTTGAAAGTCATATTGGGAAGTTTAATTTAGAATATAAAAATAGATCTGATGATTTTCATGGACTAGCTATTTCAGGTCCAAAATCTAGGGAAGTACTCCAAAAAGTTGTAAGAGATAATGTCTCTAATGAAAAATTTAAATTTAGAGACTCTAGAAGAATGTATGTTGCAGGAGTGCCAGCTATAGTCAATAGAATTTCTTTTACGGGAGAACTGGGTTATGAAATATATGTTGCTCCGCACTATCAAATAAAATTATATGAAGAATTAACTGAGGCAGGAAAAGAATTTAATATTAAACCATTTGGCTTAAGAGCTTTAATGTCGATGAGATTAGAAAAGAATTGGGGCGCATGGACTTTAGACTACAGGCCTGATTTTACAGCTAAAGAAACAGGCTTAGATATATTTATTAATTGGGATAAAGATTTTATTGGAAAAAAATATGCCAAAGAAGATAAAAGCTCAAACAAACTTACACCTATGGTAGTGGAGACAAACGAAATAGATGTAACTTATAATGAAGCGGTATTAAAAGATGATAAGGCGATAGGATATGTAACCTCAGGGGGCTTTGCCCATTTCGTAAATAAAAGTGTTGCGTTTAGTTATTTAGATACAAATAAATTAAATTCAGGAAAAGGCATTCAAGTAGAAATTAATGGAGACTTATTTAATTGCAATTTAATTAAAGAACCACTCTATGATCCAAGTGGAGCTAAAATGAGAAGCTAAAATGATTTCTGAAGAAGATAAAATAATGATGGAGACCTTGTATTGGTGGGGTATTCCAACATTATTTAGATGCAAACATGACCCTGATCCTAAAAATTGCGATATTGCATTAGTCGGTATTCCTCATAGCACTGGAAACGGAACAACAGAGAGAGACCAACATCTTGGTCCAAGAGCAGTAAGAAATATATCAGCTTTACAAAGAAGAGCACATTTTGATTACAAGATTAATCCATGGAAAGATTTCAAAATTCACGATCTTGGAGATGTACCTTTGCCAGAGGCTAACGATAACGAGAAATGTATAGAAAGAATTTCAAATTTTTTTGATTACATCGAAAAAGCTGAAAAACCTGTTGTTTCTATTGGAGGTGATCATTCAATCACTGGAGGTATAATTCAGAGTTTAGCAAAAAAAAATTCAAAACTGACTAAAGGAAAAAAAATAACATTAGTTCATTTTGATGCACACACTGATTGTTTTGAAAAACTTGAGCATTTTTTGGGAGCAAAAAAATCAGCTGCTCACTGGGCATCATATTTAGTTAAACAAGGAAATGTTGACCCAAAAACAAGTACTCAAATAGGCATAAGAGGAAATCCTCGAACACTGGATTGGTTACAAGCAAGTTATGATATTGGTTATCAAGTAATAACAATGGATGAATACAAAAAACTAGGTCATGAAAAATGTTCTAAAATGATTAAAGATAAATTTGGCGATAATCCAATTTATATTACTTTTGATTTAGACTGTCTCGATCCCGCAGTTGCTCCTGGAGTATCTAATTTAGAACCGGCATTTAATGGTTTTAGCATGGATGAAGTAAGAAAACTTTTGCAAAGCTTAAAAGGAAAAAATATTATTGGTGGAGATGTTGTTTGTCTAATGCCAACTAAAGATAGTCCAAATCAAATAACAGCGATGGTTGCAGCATCTATAATGTTCGAAATTATTTGTTTAATATCAATAAATTTAGGGAGTAAATAATATGTCACAGAAAGATGTTGGCAACAAAGTACCTATCTATAAATTAAAAAAGACCGATGAGGTAATGAAATATTATGATGAATGGGGAGAGGGCAACAAATATGATCAAGATATGCTTGATTGGAATTATACTGGTCCAAAAGAAACAACTGAAGTTTATATAAAGTACGAGAAAAATAAAAATTCAAAAATTTATGATGCTGGATGCGGCACAGGTTTAGTAGGTGTTGAACTGAAAAAGTATGGTTTTTCTAATTTTTATGGAGCAGATTTATCACAAAAACTTTTAGACTTAGTACCAAAAGGTCTTTATCACAAATTAGATAAAGTTGATTTAAATAAGCCTATTAATGAAAAAGATAATTCTTTTGATGCTGTAATGTGTGTGGGTACTTTCACTTTCGGTCACGTTAAACCGCCTGCTTTAGATGAATTTATAAGAATTACAAAAGATAAAGGGTTAATTTGTTTCACGATAAATGAGGGAATTCACGAAGAATATGGTTTTGATAAAAAAATTGATCAATTAAACAAAGATAATAAATGGAAAGAGATTGAATTTTTCAAATCAGATTATATTGCCAGTAAGGACGTAAACGCTTGGCTTGGGTTGTATGAAGTGATAAAATAAGCCATGTCTGATATTTATAATATTATAAATAAAGAAAAACTTGATATTGTAAGTAAGCCCATTAAAGACGCTCATGGACTTCCAAATGAGTGTTACACTAGTAAAGAATATACTTTAATTGAAAGAAAAAAGTTATTTGAAGATAAATGGATGGTAATAGGGGTTGCAAGCTCTTTACCAAATGTTGGAGACGCAAAACCTGTAGATATTCTAGGTATGCCAATACTTCTTGTTAGAGGTAAAGATAAAAAAATAAAAGTCTTTCATAATGTTTGTAGCCATAGAGGACTTAAATTAGTTACAAAATCAGGAAATATTAAAAACGTTATTAGATGTCCTTATCATTCTTGGTCCTATAATTTTGATGGTGAATTAGTTGCAACACCACATATTGGTGGCATGAATATTCACCAAACAAAAGATTTTGAAAGATCCAAAAGTAATCTTAAAGAAATACGATCATATATTTGGTTAGATTTAATAATGATTAATATAAACAATAATGAAATGTCTTTTGAAGAATATATTAAACCTTTGAGTGATCGATGGGAGAAATTTTGGCCAATAAAAGATAGAGAGCTTATAAACCACTCAAATGATTTTGGATATTTTAAATTAAATGCAAATTGTAATTGGAAGTTTGCAATTGAAAATTATTGTGAAAGCTATCATTTGCCATGGGTACATCCAGGCTTAAATTCATATTCTAAAATAGAAGATCATTATCATATTCAGGGGTTACCAAATCGTTTTGCTGGACAAGGAACAGTTGTTTATAATCCAAGATTTGAGGGAAAAGAAAAATTTCCATGTTTTCCTAATTGGCCAAAAAATAAAGAAAATATTGCGGAGTATGTAGCTTTATTTCCAAATGTAATGCTTGGTATACATAAAGATCATTATTATGCTTATTGGTTAGAACCAATTAATCATGAATTCACACTTGAACATATGGAATTGTATTATGTTGGAGAAGAAGCAGCTAATTCAAAAAAATTCGAGTCGTTAAGAAAACAAAATCACAAACAATGGGAAGATATTCAAAAAGAAGATGTTGATATCATACAAGGTATGCAAATTGGAAGAAACTCGCCTGTTTATAATGGTGGTAATTTCTCTCCAGTTATGGATAATCCAACTCATCATTTTCATAAATGGGTAGCACAAAATTTAATTTAAAATGAAATTTAAAAGAAAAATTGCTCCAGAAATTAAATCCTCACCAAAGTTTATTACAAAAAAAAGATTAAGAGAGGATGAAATTAATTTTAGTAAATTAAGATCATATCGACTAGATCGAGTTAAAAAAGAACTTGAAAAAAATAATTTAGAAGCTTGTATATTGTTTGATCCAGTTAATGTTCGTTATGCATTGGATACAGTTAATATGAGTGTTTATAATATGCATAATCTGACTAGATATTGTTTTGTACCGGTTGATGGACCTACAATCTTATATGAATATTTTAACTGTGAAATTTTATCGAAACATTTAAATTTAATTGATGAAATTAGACCTGCAATAACTTGGGATTATTTTAGTAATGGCGATCAAGTAAATGCACAATTAAAAAAATGGGTACATGAAATTGAAGATCTCTCAAAAAATTATTTTAAAAGTAAAAAAGTTGCCATTGACGTTTTAAATGGACCGGCAGTAACAGCATTAAATAATTCAGGGATACAAGTTGTAGATGCTAAACTTATTTTAGAACAAGCAAGAGTAATAAAATCAGCTGAGGAATTAAAATGCATGAAAGCAGCTCTAGAAGTTGCAGAAATAGGGGTTGCTAAAATGAGGGAAGAAATGAAAGCTGGTATGACAGAAGATGAGCTTTGGTCTATTTTACATAAAACAAATATTGAACATGGAGGAGAATGGATTGAATGTAGAATTCTTTCATCTGGCGAAAGAACTAATCCATGGATGCAAGAGAGTAGTAATAAAGTAATTCAAAATGGTGAAATTGTATCCTTTGATACCGACATGGTTGGTCCCTACGGATATTGTGCAGATATATCGAGAGCTTTTGTTGTTGGACATAAATTTAATGATGAACAAAAAAAACTTTATTCAATGGCTATGGATCAAATTGATCATAATTTTAGATTAATTAAACCAGGAATGACATTTAAAGAATTTGTAAAAAAATCATGGGTACTCCCAGAAGAGTATTATGGAAATAGATATTCATGCATGGTCCATGGAATTGGTTTATGTGATGAGTGGCCACAAATAAAATATCCAACCGACGGAGGTGAACAAGGTGGAAGTTTTGAAAAAAATATGACAATTACTCTTGAAAGTTATATTGGAAAAGTTGGCGGCAAAGAGGGTGTTAAACTCGAGCAACAATATTTAGTTGGCCGAAACGGTTTAGAGTTAATGTCACATCATCCTCTAGAAAAACTCTAATGAAAATTATTTTAATAATGGGATTGCCTGGTGCAGGCAAAACAACATTAGCAAATGAACTTGCTCCAATGATTAATGCAAAAAGATTAAATGCTGACGAAGTTAGGAAGGCCGCTGACGACTGGGATTTTTCTCCAGAGGGAAGAAAAAGACAAGCAAAGAGAATGGCAGATCTTGCTATCAAACTTAAAGAAGAGGGAAACTATGTTGTTGCTGATTTTATTTGTCCAACACCTGAAGCAAGAAGTTTATTTCCAGCTAATTATGTAGTTTGGGTTGATACAATAAAAGAAGGAAGATTCGATGATACCAATAAAATGTTTGTAAAACCTGATAAATTTGACTTCCATGTTACCTCACAAGATGCCAAAAATTGGGCACCTAAGATATATAAAGATTTAAAAAAATAGATTAAAAATACTTTTAATTTTTATGAATAAAATCTTCAAATTGAAAATAGTTACTTTAATTGTTCTTATTTTGCAAAGTTCAATTACTTTTGCAGCTGTAAGTGGATATGTTGACAGCAAAGGTGTTACACAAAGACTTGCACATGGAATAACATTTAAACCAGATGGAACTAAAATGTTTGTTGTTGGAAAGACTCAAGAAAGGATTTTTGAATTTGATTTATCTACAGCTTTTGATATTTCAACTGCTACCATAAGTTCTAATGAATATAATCATGGTTTGGAAGACGATGATGCAACAGATATAAAATTTAATTCTGATGGTACAAAATTATTTCTTGCTGGAGCAGGTGATCAAGAAATAAATGTGTATAATTTATCAACTGCCTATGATGTTTCAACCAGCGTTCATCAAAATACATATTTTAATGGGGACGGTTTGGATTTTGTAGCTATCGCATTTAATACGAATGGAACAAAACTTTTTATTTATGATAAAACGGGTGATGACTCGATTAAACAATATTCATTGGGAAGTCCCTTTGATCTCTCAAACGCAGTTCTTCAAAAAGAATATACTGGAACAAGCAGCAAAACTTTAGTTACAATAAATAAGAATCCACAAGGATTTGCATTTAGCTCTGATGGATCTAAAATGTACATTACAGGAAAAGGTAACAAAAAAATTAAAGAATTGACACTAAGCACGCCCTTTGATTTATCTAATGTGAAACTTGAAAGTGGGAATTACGACCTCTCAGACGAAATTGCTGAACCTTCAGGAATTGCGTTAAGTGATGATGGTCTTAAATTATTTATTTTAGATTCAAAAAATCATGTTGATAATAGAGATGTTTCTGAATATGATTTAACTTGTGGTTTTGGTGTCATCAAATGCATCGATCCAACAGCAAATAAAGATGATGTTGCTTCTATTGAAACACAATCAGAGACAACAAAAAAGATTATACAGCACACAACATTCCCAGTTATCAACCGTATGGAATGGTTAAGACGAAATAGTGGAAGAGTTAATTTAACTAATCAAAACATTAAGATTCAGTTTAATAATGCAATTTTGAATTCCTTAACAGATACTTTAGTTCCAATTTATTTTTCCAATGATGGTAATAGTGGGTCGGATTATAAAAATACAAGCTGGTCTTTTTGGAGCGAAGGAACTATCAGCATAGGAAGTACGGGTGATACTAATCAGTCTTCATCAAAAAGTATTAATACTTCGGCGATCACTCTTGGAGCAGATAAAAAAGGTCAGGATAATATTATGAGAGGTATTGCTTTAAGATTTGGAACTGATGATGTTGATGTTGGTGACCTTGGAAGTGCTTTAGATATGAATTCTTTTAGTTTAACTTTTTATGAAACAAAGCCAAAAGGTGAACAAAGATTTACAGATCATTTATTTGGCATAAGTTTTATAAATTCTAATTTAATAAATAATAGCGGATCTCAATCAACAAATGGTGATAGATATGGCGAACAATTATACGGATCCTTAAGTTTAAGAGACACGTTTTCAAAAAATCGATTAAATTTTACTCCTAAATTAAAAATTAATTATGGAATAACACATTTAGGTGCATATAAAGAAACAGGATCTGAAGGATTAAATTTAGAATATGAAGATCAATATATTGGTAATTTTACATCATCTGTAGGAACAAGTTTAGATAACGCTTATGATTTTGAAGTTGGCTCATTTATTCCATATTTTGATTTTGAATATTATGCCGATATGAGTCCTGCCTCAGAACAAACCTTCTCTTACATTTCTAATGGTGAGGAATTTACTTTGAAAGGTATAGAAAACTCAACTCACAATTTTATAGGTAGTATTGGATTTGATTTTGTGTCACAGAATGGTTTAACTTTTATGACCAAGTTCACAAGAGATCAGACTAAAAATAGTAAGAATGATAGCTTTAATATTGCTTTAGATTACAGAGGTTCTCAAAGTTCTTCTTATGCCATGTCCATTCAAGATACATCGGCTAAGCTTTCACATAATAAAGAACTTAATAATTTTAAAGTTAATATAGATAGTCACTATGATTTTTTAAAAGACGATCCAGATTATGGGATTTATTTAAAAGTTTCGAATATAAATTAAATAAAATTTAATTTAGTTAGTACAACTATTACACAAGAATTTACTAGTTTTTCAGTCAATTTTTCCTCTATATTTACCTTTTAATCTGTTGAAGATTTTGGATATAAAAGGCGCTTATGAAATTTTTGAGAAAAGCTATAATAATTTTAATATTTTTATTTCCAAGTTTAAATGTTCTTGCAAACGTCACTCATATTGATGATCAAACTTTTCGAGATGGTGGTTCTGGATCTGGGACTTTAAATGGTATAGAGTTTAATTCTAATGGAACAAAAATGTTCACAATTTATTCGGGTGCTTCTGGCAACGATAACGATATTGACTTTATAAATGAGTACGATCTTTCAACACCGTTTGATATTTCTACACACACTTATAGAGGTGATAGTGAGCGATGTAATTTAGCTAATGGTTATGATTCTGGATCGCATCAGATACCAGACAATGCAGGGGATATGTCTTTCAGTAGCAATGGTATGCACATATTTGTTATTAATAGAGGTACAAATGGTAAAAATGACGATGCTTTGTACAGATACGATTTAACTAAACCTTATGATGTTTCAACTTGTACATTGGCTCAAGAAATAGATCCTGATCAAAGTGGAGTAGAGATTAATGGTTGGAGATCTGGATCCATTGATACTAATTCTCCAAGACATCATGCACAAGGTGTAGCTATTAGTCCTGATGGAACAAAAATATTTATAAGCTTTAACGGTACCGGTGGTGGAGCTGCAAGCGATAAAGCTGGTATCAGAGAATATAGTCTTTCAACGCCTTATGATATAAGCACTCTTACCCATGTTGATACTGCAGGGATTCTTCTTCCAAATGCTTTACCTTCAGCTAATCCTGACGCTCTTTCTTTAAGTGCAGATGGAAAAAGAATATTTATAGTTTATCATGGTTCAAATACTAGTAATGCAACAGTTGAACAATATTCATTGTCATCACCATATGATACGACTGACTTTAACTTAGATGGAGCACTAAATGTAAATGATTTAGTTTCAGATAAATCTCTCACACAAGGAAGATCAATTGCATTTAGTGCTAAAGGTTTTAAAATGTTTGTATCCGATGATCACAGTCAAGATGGTTCAATAACAGAAGCAATCTATGAGTTTAATTTAGCGTGTCCTTTTAATCTTTTTGGAGGAACATGTGCTTCGATAGCAGAAGATAACGATAGAATGGGAATGGCAGAGGCCCAAATAGAGCTTGCGAATAGAACAGTGAAACTATCAACAAACTCAGCGTTGAACAGACTGAAATGGATTAGAAGAAATAAAGATAAACAAAATTTATCAAATCAAAATATTAAATTAAATTTTTCAAATAATTTACTCTCATCTTTAAAAGAATTACCAATTTCATCTTTTAAAAAAATATCATCATCAGAAAACAGTAATAATAATAAAAATTATTTCTACTGGAGCGAGGGAAGTATTTCTCTTGGAAGAGTTGAAGAAACAAGTCTTTCATCAATGAAAAAAGCAAAAACAGAAGCCTTAACTTTTGGTTTTGATAAATTTACAGATGATTATAGTCTTAAAGGATTTGCTTTTAGATTTGGAGATGACAATGTTGATGTTGGAAATTCTGGAAGTAGGTTAGAATCTGACACTTATAACATTACATATTACAGCACATCACCAGTTCAAGATGAAACAAAATTGATTGATAAAATTTTTGGAATTGGAAAAATTAGATCCAATTTACTTACTATTGTAGATGGAGAAAGAATAACTGCTGATAGAACGGGAAATCAAATTTATGGAACAGTAAAACTTAAGGATGAATTTATAAAAGGTAAATTAACTCTTATTCCTTCTGGTCAGTTCGATTTTGCGCATACAATTTTAAAAGGTTATCAAGAGTCTGGCAATGCAGGTATAATTGTTAACGATCAACATGTTAGAACAAGAAATATTAGAGCAGCTATTGCAGCAGTTGAAGATTTATCTAAAAAAAACTATTCCTTTAAAAGGCATGGAAAAATAGAGTATATAGCTGAATTAGATCGCTCATCAAACTTTAAATATACATATGTTAATGATAAAAGTGTAAAATTTAACGATACATTACACACAGGAGCATTACATAATTTAAATGCTGAAGTTGGTGTAGATATAATCTTTCCAGAGCACTATAGTATTTTTATAATTTACGAAAGAAACCAAGCGTTTGAAACAGGACATACTGATAACCTATATGTGGCTTTAGGGTATCTACCTCATAAAGATACTGAAATTGCATTTACTATAAATGGATCTGAAAACTTAATGTCAGAATTTGAAATTAAAAAAGATATTAATGGCTTTGATTTAATTTTTAATTTAAATGATGATTTAACTCGATTTGGTGATGCGAGAGAGGCTTATATTGAACTAAATAAAGTCTTTTAATTTAAGTAATTAAGAATAAGATAATTTAAAGGAGTATCTATTAATGAGTTATAAATGGGACAATAAAAAACCAACTGCACAAATGTTAGGACGTTGGCAACCATTTCATGATGGTCACTACGCACTGTTTAAAGAAATCATTAAAAAGACCGGCCAAGTTTGTATTCAGATTAGAGATGTACAGGGAGTGGATGATAATCCTTTTGACTTTGACACTGTTAAAAAAAAAATAGAGGAAAGATTAAATCCTGAATTTGAGGGTAGATTTAAGGTGATGTTAGTTCCTAATATAACTAATATTTGTTATGGAAGAGGAGTTGGTTATAAAATTGAGGAAATAGTTCTACCTGAGGAAATCCAAAAAATTTCAGCAACAAAAATAAGAGCCAAAATGAGAGAAGAGGGTGATTTAAAGTGAATGAAAGACTAAAATCAATAGTTGATTTAGAAAAATACCCAATTCATGATTTAACATCATCAAAAATTCAAAAAATAATTACAAGATGTAAAGCTGAACTTGCTCAAGATAGTTGTTCTACAATACCAAATTTTATTTTACCAAATTCACTTAAAACAATGAACTTGGAGTTGGAAAAACAACTCAACGAAGTTTATATGTCTAAAGAAAGTATAAATGCGTATTTATATGCAAAGGATGATCCAAGTCTAGAAAAGGATCATCCAAAAAGAAAGTTTATGAAAAGATATAATGGATATTTAAATTCAAATTGTTTTTCAAAAAATTCTGAAATGAAGTTTCTTTATGAAACAGATGAGCTCTTAAACTTTGTATCAGCTTGTCTAGATGTCTCTCCAATCTATAGATGGGCAGATCCTTTAGCATGTCATGCCTATAATGTGATGAAACCAGAGGGTATTCTACCATGGCACTTTGATAGTTGTGAATTTACTTTAAGTTTGATGATACAAAAACCTGAGCAAGGAGGTATTTTTGAATACTGTCCTAATATAAGAGAGCCAGGGAACGAAAATTTTGAAGAAGTTAAAAAGGTTTTAAATGGAGATAGAACAAGGGTAAAAAAATTAAAATTAGAGCCAGGCGACCTTCAAATTTTTAAAGGTAGATTTACTTTACACAGAGTTACAAAAATTGTGGGAAATAAATCTAGATATATGTGTATACCTGCTTATGTTTTAGATCCACATAGAGTTAATACTCCTGAGCATTCAAAAGCAATTTACGGTAAAGTTTTGCCAATTCATTTAGAGAGAAATAAAGCAAGATCAGATGGTTTAGCTGATTAAAAATGAATGTATTACAGTGTCATTGTAAGAAAATCAAAATAGAAATTAAATCTAAAAATGTAATGAGTGATTTTACAAGGTGTAATTGTTCACTTTGTATTAAAAGAGGATCGATTATGGGAGTAATTTATCTAGAGGAACTAACTATTTTAGAGGGAAAAAATTACTTAACTCTTTATAAGTTCGGAAAAAATCAAGCTAAACATTATTTCTGTTCGATATGTGGGATTTATACGCACCATAGATCTTTTACTAGTCCTAATAAATATTGTATTAACTTAGGTTGCATAGATAAAATTAATTACTTTGAGTTAAATCAGGTTCCAATATTTGATGGTAAAAAAATTTAAATGAAAAAACATACAACTGTAAAAATAAAAAAAATTAATAGTGGCATAAGTCTTGTTTCTATTAACGATCCAAAAACTTATAACTCTTTATCATTTAAAACGTTAAGCTCGCTAATTTCTGTATTTAAAGAGCTTGATAAAGATAATTCTACAAAAGTGATCATCATAGAAGGCGTAGGCAAGGGTTTTAGTGCTGGTCATAATTTAAAAGAAGTAAAGGGACTAAAAAAAAGAGGTAAATATTTAAAATTATTTAATCTTTGTTCAAAATTAATGCTGCAAATAGTTGAAGGAAAAAAACCAGTTATTGCAAAAGTTCATGGAGCTGCATTTGCTGCAGGATGTCAACTAGTAGCTAGTTGTGATTTAGCTTACAGCACAAAGGATGCAATTTTTGCAACACCTGGTGTAAACATTGGACTATTTTGTAGTACACCT
Source organism: uncultured Pelagibacteraceae bacterium (assembly GCA_902628635.1). Lineage (GTDB taxonomy): Bacteria > Pseudomonadota > Alphaproteobacteria > Pelagibacterales > Pelagibacteraceae > Pelagibacter. The sequence goes on from CACONQ010000004.1 coordinate 81,470, forward strand.
ATGGTTGCTGTAAGTAGAAAAGTAAATAGAAAAGTAATGATGAAAATGCTTTTGACAGGAGAGCCAATAAAAGCAAATTACGCAAAAGAGATTGGATTAATTAATGACTTTTTTCCTAGAAATAAACTTAACAAAGAAATTTTAAAAATTGCAAAAAAAATAGCTTCAAAGTCAAATTTAACAATTAAAATTGGAAAAAGAGCTTTTTACAAACAATTAGAAATGCCTTTAGCTAAAGCTTACGCTTACACTAGCAAAATGATGACATTAAACATGATGGCTAGTGATGCAAAAGAAGGAATATCAGCATTTATCGAAAAAAGGAAACCAAATTGGAAGAATAAGTAAAAATGGAAAATATTGAGACAGTTTTAAAAAATTCACAAACTATTGCAATGATTGGCGTAAGCTCATTAAAAAAAAAAGAGGATCCAAAAAATATTAAAAGAAAACCCTCAACAATTGTCATGAAATATATGCAAGATTTTGGTTATAAAGTGATACCGGTAAATCCTTTTGCAAAAGATGAAATTATTCATGGGGAAAAAGTTTTTGCTGAATTAAAAGACATTAAAATTAAAATCGATATTGTAGATATTTTCCGTCCTTCAAAAGAAACACCTGAAATCGCAAAGCAAGCAGTAGACATAGGTGCAAGAACACTTTGGTTGCAATATGGGATTGCAAATGATGAAGCAAAAAAAATAGCTTCAGAAAATAGCATGAATTATTTTGAAAATTTATGTATTAAGCAAGAATATCAAAAAATCTTTGAAAAGATGAATCCAGTATTCCCAGTTCTAAAGAAGTAAATTTATAAAATGTTTAAAAAAGTTTTAGTATTTATACTTACTATATTTGTTTTTACTCACGTCCATAGCCAAGAAGTAGACAAAGCATATTTTGGCGGTGGTTGTTTTTGGTGTATGGAGGAGTCTTTTGAGAAAGTTAATGGTGTGATTGAAGTTATATCTGGCTACTCAGGAGGAACAAAACCAAATCCAACTTATAAAGAGGTCACCTACGGAAATACTGGTCATTTTGAAGTTGTAGAAATTGTTTATGATAAAACAGTGATTAATTTTGAGAGAATACTTGAAATATTTTGGAAAAATATAGATCCTTTTGATTCTCAAGGCCAGTTTTGCGATAAAGGATATAGTTATAGATCTGTTGCATTTTATAGGACCGAACAGCAAAGGCAACAAATAGCAAAAAGTATTAAAAAGATTGAGCGGGATTTTAATGAGAAAGTAGTTACATATGTTAGGAAATTTGAAAAATTTTATATCGCAGAAGAAAATCATCAAAATTATTACCAAGATTACTTTGTAAATTATTTGTTGTATAAGAAGGGGTGTGGTAGAGAAAAAAGGTTAAAAAATATTTGGTCTCAATGAAAAAAATATTTTTAGTATATAGTCATTATGATGAAAAATCATTCAATGCAGCAATTAGAGATACTTTTGTCTCGTCTTTAAAAGAACTGGGTCATACTGTTGATTATGTTGATCTTTATAAAGAAAAATTTGACCCAGTTTTTGCAGGAGAAAAACCCGATAGCATTGTTTTAGACCATAGAGATAGAATTGAAAAAAGTGATATTATTGCAATGATTGCACCGATTTGGAATTTTAGATTACCAGCAATAGCAGAAGGCTGGATAGATAAAGTTTTAGCTCCGCCTTGGGCTTTTAGATTTAAAAGGTTAGTTGGAAATTATGGATACCCAATAGGAAACTTAAAAGGAAAAAAAGCTATAATTTTTTGTACTTATGGCTCACCACAATTTGCAATAAGAACTTTTTTTTTAAATATGCCAACAAAAAGATTAAAAAGAGGTGTATTTAATTTGTGTGGAATTAACGATATTACTTATAAAAGATTTTTTTCTGTTCCATTTGTGACTGGTGAAAAAAGAAAAAAATTTCTTAAAGTAGTTTCTGAGACTGCAAAAAAAATTTAGTATTACCTTTGGTACTCGACAAACTTTTTTAATGATCTATTCAAAAATTTCTCAAAGTGTATGCCTGAATTTCTGTTTAAATTCTTTGTGAAAAAGGTTTTATTCATTTTAAAATCATAAGAAGGTTCAAAGAAAAATGGGATAGACATTCTTTTAGTCTTATTCCATAGAACTCTATGATTTGTTGCTTTAAACATACCTTTACTTAGAAATTCTAATGCAAGTCCAGTATTTACGATTAGAGCATTTTTATTAAATGGTACATCATACCATTTTTTTGAATGTCTATTCTGAACTTGTAAACCACCTTTTTTATCTTGATATAATATTGTAAAGATTCCACTATCAACGTGAGTTTCGCATCCTAAAGCAACTCCATCCTGTTTTGATATCTCGACTGGTTTTGACTGTTTTGGATAATAATTAAATCTTAAAGTGCTTAATGTTTTTTGTCTTTTAAACGCAAATTTTGATCTACTAATGTCTAAATTATAAATTTTAATAATACTTTTAAATAAAGTTTCACCTAAAATAAAAATTTTGTCATAATACTTACTTAATATTTTTATCGAACTTTTGCTAAGAGACTTCTCCAAATTTAAATATTCAATGTATTGATTATTTAATTGTTTTGCATATTTTTCAGTAATCTTCAAATCACCAATATCGAGACCTTCTTTTCCATTAACATCATTAGGAAAATATCCCCTATAAGAATTTTTATTAATCTTGTTCCATTTTTTTGGTGCTAATTTCATTTTATTTATTTTAGAAGATTTAAAAAAAGCATTTCCCACACTGGTGATATTTTTAATATCCTTTTTTGATATTCCATGACCAACTATTTGAAAAAATCCTATATCAATTGACGCTTTTTTAATTTTTTTTAAAGTTTCAAAACTTTTTTTTTTATCAAATCCATTTTCTAAAAGGGATGAAATATTTATTGTTGGGATATAATTTTTTCTCATCTTCTTACAGGTGTTTCTGTTGCAATATACTGATCTCTAACTTTTTCTCTAAAATAAATATAAACACCAGCTCCTATTATACACGCAACCCCTAAAAAAGTTCTCTCAGAGGGTATTTCATTAAATAATAAATAGCCTGGTATCATAGACATTATAATTAATGAGTATTCAAATAAAGAAACAACTGATGGAGAGGCAACTATATAGGCTGAAAAAATACAGATAAAAGCTATTGATGCCGCCACTCCAAAGAAAAGAATAAATTTCCATGTATAGTTAAAATTTAAAAACCATTCTCTAAAAATGAATTGCATTGTAGGATCATAGCTAGGGCTATTCAATTGTCCTTTACCCATAATAAAATATATTACTATTAAGAGCGATATTGAAATTAAATAAAAATAAAATAATTGAGTATAAACATTATCTTTATTAGAGGTATACTTCGTTATCACCATTGATGATGCATAAAAAAAAGCACTTACAACAGGTAATAAATTTTTATATTCAAAATCAGTGAAGTTTGGATTTAAAACTATGTAAACACCAATAAAACCAAATATTATTGCAGACCATCGTCTAATACCAATAAATTCTTTTAAAAAAAATTTTGCAAAAATAGATACAAAAAACGGACTAGAAAAAAACAATGCATTTGCAGTTGCTAGTGGCATAAATGTTAATGATATAAAGAAAGCAGTAAACGCTAAAAAGTGTAAAGATACTCTTAATATTGTGAGTAACGGATAGTGTGTTTTGAAATTAACTTTTTTATTAGTAACAATTATGAAGCAAAATAATATAAACGCCGCAATAACATATCTACCAAAAAAAATTTCATACAATGATGATTGTTCAAAAACAAATTTAATTAATGCATCTTGCATCGCAAATAAGGACATTGCAATTATTACTAGCACTATACCTTTTGGATTATTATTTTGGACAACCATTAATTAGATTACCACTTTTTTATTTTAAAAAATATATTTTTATGAGATGATATGCTTATGTCTGAAAAAATTTTTGTTACAAAAACTGGGAGTTGCATATGTGGTAATATAAAATTTACTGTAAAACTTGATGAAGTACCAAGGGTTTTTAATTGTCATTGTGTAGACTGTCGAAAAAAAATAGGAGGAATGATAACAATCATTGAATTAAGAGAAAATGCAATTAATTTAAATTATGAGAATTTATCAATTTATGAGCATGGAGGCGGTAGTCAAAAAAGTATTAAAAAACATTTTTGTAAAAATTGTGCAGCACCAATTTTAACTTACGTTCAAAAATGGAATAAATACTACCTTTATGCAGGTCTTCTCGATGACATTAGTATTCTAAAAAAAGCAATAAACATTTTTTACAAAGACTCACATTTTCCTTTTATGGAAATTGAAAAAAATAATCTAAAGACTTAACTCTCTTTTCCTTTTGTAAGTGAGATTTTTAATTCTTTATTTGTTATATAACCTTTAACATTACCTTTTTTATCAACTACTTCACAATTTGCATCAGTACAAACAACTTGTGGTAAAAATTCCTCTATAAACTGATCCTCTTGTACTTTTAATAAGTTAGATTTATCTAAACCATTTATTTTATCGACAGGTGTCATGATAACTTTTGCCTTAATGACCTTTGCTCGATTAACATCTTTGACGAATGCTGCCACATATTCATCTGCTGGATTCATAATTATATCAACTGGACTCCCAACTTGAACAAGTTTTCCAGCGTTAAGAATTCCAATATGATCACCTAGCCTGAGAGACTCATCTAAATCATGAGTAATAAAAACAATTGTTTTTTTAAGTTGGTCTTGTAAGTCTAAAAGTTGCTTCTGCATATCGCTTCTAATTAAAGGGTCTAAGGCAGAAAATGCTTCATCCATTAACATAATATCAGTATCTGTTGCTAACGCTCTAGCCAAGCCAACTCTTTGCTGCATTCCTCCAGATAATTGATTTGGATATTGATTCTCGAAACCACTTAATCCAACTGCTTCAATTTTATTCATACAAATTTTTTTTCTTTCCTCATCACTAATACCTTGTATCTCTAAGCCATAACCGACATTTTGAATTACAGTTTTATGAGGAAATAATCCAAATCTTTGAAAAACCATGCTCATTTTGTGTCTTCTAAATTCAATTAGCTTTTGTTGGCTTAAAGTCATTACATCAGTACCCTCAACTAAAATTTCACCCTCAGTTGGATCAATTAATCTATTTAAATGTCTAATTAGAGTAGATTTACCAGAGCCAGATAAACCCATACAAACAAATATTTCGCCTTCCTCAATCTTCATCGAAACATTATCCAAACCAACAGTATGACCAGTTTTTTCTAAAATTTCCTCTTTTGATGATCCTTCTTTAACCATTGGTAGGACCGACTTTGGATTACTCCCAAAAATTTTATAAACATTATTAATTTCAATCTTCGACATTTTCTCACAATATTTAACAGCTTGAGGAGAGTGATACAAAATAAATAAATACAACTTTTAATTGAAATATAATTTTTTCAATTTATTTTAGTTGAAAATATAATAATTTTACAAACATGAGTGATAAAGATTTTAATGTTAGATGTGAATTAGCTGCTCTTTACAGAATTCTTCACATGTACGGCATGACCGATCTTGCTAATCAATGTGCCGGTGCTCGTTCAATTGAAAATAAAGATAACTCTTTTGTTCATCCTTATGGAATGTTTTATGAGGAAATAACAGCGTCATCACTTGTTAAAATTAATAAAGAGGGCAAAGCAATTGAAAATGATAATCCCTGGCTTAACGATGGATGTAATAATCTTGCAAAATGGATATTCAATGCAAGACAGGATGTTAATTTTTATGTTCATGGACATGCAAACGATGTAATGGCAGTTGGTGGAACTAAAGAGGGGTTAATGTATTTATCGCAAGCTGCAGTTTATCTTAATCATCTAATTGGATATGTAGACTATGAATTCGTAGAGGATAAAGATTATGGAACCAAATTTATGTCTTTAATTAAGCAACACGATATTTTAATTACTAGAAATCATGGATATTATACTGTTGGCAAAACTGCATCTGAAGCTTTTTTTAGGGCATATTATTTAGAGCAAGCCTGTACAGTTCAGGTAAAAAATTTATCAATGGGATTAAAAGTACACGAAATTGACAAGCAAAAGGCAGCCTTCTTTTGGGAGAATATGGACAAATCTGATGATTATAATTATGATGGTAAAACAGAATGGGCTGCACTTTTAAGAAAACTAGATAGAGAGAAATCAAACTATAAAACTTAATGCAAAATTTTACTATAAAAAATATTACAAAAAACTCAAATTGCCTTGAAGTTCTTTGGGATGATGGAAAAAAAAGTAAATTTAATTACATGTGGTTAAGAGATAATTGCCCCACAGCTCATGATAAAGATTCACGACATAGAATGTTTAATATCTTAAAGGTATCAAACCAAATTAATCCTAAGAAATACTCTATTAATAGTTCAGGTAAATTAGAAATTGAATGGAGTGAGGGAAATCATACAAGCTATTACGATCAAAACTGGCTTAGAGAAAATTGCTATACTATTAAAAATAATTCTCAATATATTTCACCATATAAACTGTGGGATAATTCCCTTCAACAAAATCTTAAATCAATAGAGATTGAGCATGATGAGATAATGAATTCTGAGGCTGGTTTAGTAAAATGGTTAGAACTCCTTCATCATACTGGTATTGCAATTGTTAAAAATGCGCCTGTTGAAAAAAAATCAGGTTTTAAAATATTAAATAGGATAAGCCACACACGAGAAACTTTTTTCAAAACACCATTTGAGGTCATTAATATTCCAAAACCAAATAACTCTGCTTATACAGCTCATGCACTAAGAAACCATATGGATTTACCATGGTTTGAAACCCCTCCGGGTTACCAGTTCTTACATTGTTTAATAAATTCAGCAGAGGGTGGAGAGTCTTCAGCGGTTGATGGTTTTGCAGTCGCTGATTATCTTAGAAAAAATGAAAAAGATATATTTGATACTTTAATAAATGTTCATCTAAAGTTTAGAGATATGGATTACACGCAAGAAGCAGTCAGAAGTTATTATGCTCCTGCTGTATCACTCACTAAAGATAAGGATTATCATGATATTAGATTTAGTGTTGCAACGATGGATGCATTAGATTGTCATCCAGATTTGATGGATAAAGTTTATAAAGCACATCATAGATTTGGTAATCTTTTGCACGATGATAAGTTTCAAATAAAGTTTAGGCTAGAACCAGGAGATATTTTTTCTTTCAATAATAGACGATTGTTACATGGAAGAACTGAATATGACCCAAATTCTGGTCATCGACATTTACAGGGATATTATATGGATAGAGATGAAATTATCGGAAGACTAAAATATTTAAAAAATAAATCTAATTCCAACCAGTAACTGTTTTTACTTCTAAAAACTCCTCAAGACCCCAAACGCCTCCCTCTCGACCATTTCCAGATTGTTTGTATCCACCAAAAGGTGTACCAGCATCAGCGCTTTTACCGTTTATATAAACACAGCCAGATCTTAATTTTTTTGCAACTCTTTTTGCTTTTTCTTTATCTTCAGTTTGTAAGTAGTTTCCTAAACCATAACAGGTATCATTTACAATTTTAATAGCCTCATCTTCAGTATCAAATGGAATAATTGACAACACAGGACCAAAAATTTCTTCTTTTGCAATTGTCATTTCATTTGTAACATCAGTGAATATAGTTGGTTTTATAAAATAGCCTTTATTTAACCCATTGGGTAATTCGGGCCCACCTGCTGAAAGTGTTGCACCTTCCTCAATGCCACTTTTAATTAATTTAATAATTTTATCGTATTGAATTTTAGATACCACAGGTCCAATGTGATCTCCCTTTTTTGAAGCTAAATCTACTTTGATTTTATTTGCTTCATCAATTGCTTCATCAACAGCTTTTTTGTAAATAGATTTTTCTACTAACATTCTTGTAGGAGCATCACATGATTGACCAGAGTTACTCATTACATTTCTAATTCCATCCCGCACAGCGTTTGGATATGCATCTGCAAAAACTATATTGCCTCCTTTTCCACCAAGCTCTAAACAAACCTTTTTAATAGTATCAGCTGCATTCTTTGAAATAAGTCTCCCGGCTCTTGTAGAACCAGTAAATGAAATCATATCTACATCTGGATGACCAGATAATTGAGTTCCTACTCCAGCACCATCTCCATTAATTAAGTTAAATACACCTTTTGGAAATTTAGCCTCGTCAATCATTTCTGCGAACACCATTGCTGATAAAGGGGATATTTCAGAGGGCTTAAGTATCATTGTACAACCTGTTGCAAGAGCTGGAATTACTTTGAGCGCAATTTGGTTTATTGGCCAGTTCCAAGGTGTTATTAATCCACAAACACCTATTGGCTCATAACAAATATGGTTGTTTGATTTTTTATCAAATTGCTTGTCAAAATTAAAATTTTTTAATCTTAAAATAAAGTCTTCAAGATGTGCTTGACCAGATGCAGTTTGAACGTCTTTTGCCCAATCAATTGGAGCGCCCATCTCAGTCGATATAGCCTCAGACATAATATCAAATTTTTTTTTATAAATCGTTAGCAATGTCTCAAGTAAATTAATCTTTTTATCTTTTGGTACATCTCTCCAGCTTTCGAATGCTTTTTTCGCAGCTACAACTGCTTTATCAACATCTTCTTTTGATCCTAAAGAAATTTTTGCAAAACACTCCTCATTCGATGGATTGATAACTTCAAAATCATTATTTTTATTTGGGTCAATCCATTTACCATCAATATAAAATTTTTTTTTGTCTAACATATTAGTTTTTATATTTCGTAACCTTTTTCTTCTTTTTCATCATCAATTAGTTCTTCAGGAAAATTTGATGCTCTAAAATCAATACCTAATTTATCCTCAAATCTCTTAACAACCATAGAAGACCAAGCTCTAGAACCATATTTTTTTTTTGCATCTTTAAAAATATTCAGTACCAAAGGTGAAATTTCTAAATTTGTCTCTAATTTTTTTGCCAATTCATTAAATAGGCCAACATCCTTTTCAACTAAATCCATTGTAAAGTTTATATTGTATGATCCATTTAAAATAACTTGGCTTTCTGTTTCATGTACAAAAGAATTTCCTGATGATACTGCAATACCTTTGAAGGTTTTGGAGAGATCTAATTTTGATTTCTTTGCAACCGCCCATGCTTCTCCCAATGCAGCTAAATGAGTAGAAGCAAGATAATTTGTTATTACTTTAAGTATAGAAGCGCTTCCTAACGCCCCTGTGTGAAGTATTTTTCTCCCCATTGATGAAAGAGCAGGTAAAATTTTTTCAAAAGCTTTTCTTTCTCCACCCACAAAAATCGCAATATTTCCTGTTGCTGCTCTATGGCACCCACCACTCACTGGACCATCAAGGGGTATTCCTCCTTTTTCTGATACTAGTTTTCCCATTCTCTTGACTTCAGACTCATCTGTAGTGCTCATTTCCAGCCAAATTTTGTCTTTACTTATACCCTTAAGAATACCATTTGGCCCTTCCATTACATCCTTACATATTTTTGGCGAAGGTAGGCAAGTAATTATTAAATCAACTCCTTCAGTAAGCTCTCTGGAGTTTTCAGCTATTTTTGCCCCCTTTTTTTTGAATTCATCAGTCAAATTTTTATCTACATCCCTAACCGTTAGGTCAAATTTATTTCTCAATAAACTACCAGCTAATTTGCCACCGACATTTCCCAATCCAATAAAGCCGATTTTCATGTGCGTCCTAATTAGTAAATTAATAATTTTTTAAACATGATATAATTTTCTAATTAAAATGTATTTAAATAAAATTAAAACAACAATAAGCTTTTTTTTAATATTATCGGTCATTTCAATAAACAAATTTGCTTTTGCTGAGATAATAAAGCCAAATAATGGCATTGAACCTCTTCAAGTTGTTAAAATTCAATTAAGAGGATTAAAGAATAATAGCAAAGAATATAAAGATGATGGTATCGAGCAGACTTGGGCATTTGCACACCCAGATAACCAAAGATACACAGGACCCCTTGAGAAATTTAAAATTATGCTAAAAGGTGAGGCGTACTCCATGTTGCTAAATCATAAAGAACATAACATTAAAGAAATTTTTTCATCAGAGGATGTTGCAACTTTTGAGGTAATTATTTTAAATGCCGAAAAAGAATATTTTAAATTTAAATGGCAAGTTGAAAAATTTAATCAGGAAGGACCACTAAAGGACTGTTGGTTAACAACTGCTGTATCTTCACCAATATCTATGGGGTCATCAATCTAATGCCAAAATTACCTGATTATATAAGAGTAGCAATTTTAATGGGAATTTTATGTATTCCACCCATTGCAGCAACCCAAATTGGTTGGTTTCTTTGGGGTAAAGAAGCGGGTATTAATTGTGGTATGGTTGTTGGAGTAATAAGTGTGACTATCGCAGCATACCTAATGTACCAGAAGGGTTGGAGAGATTCTGATGATGATTATTAAATTTATGTTTCGTTAAGATGAGAAATTTAGTAGGAATCCAAATATGAAATCAAAAGCTAAAGTAGTTATAGTTGGTGGAGGAGTAGTTGGAGTAAGCGCGCTTTATCACTTAGCAAAAAAAGGATGGTCTGACGTTGTTTTAGTTGAAAGAAAAGAACTAACATCTGGATCAACTTGGCATGCTGCCGGACTTTTGCCACTGTTTAATATGAGTTATTCAGTAGGACAACTTCATAAATACGCAGTCAATCTTTATAAAACATTAGAAAAAGAAACAGGAAAAAATGTTGGATTCAGTGTTGTATCAAATATTAGATTAGCAAGCACTAAAGATAGAATGGATGAATATCACCAGTATGCAGGGGTTGCGCAAACAATTGGAGTCGATGTTAAATTCTTAACACCTGACCAAGTAAAAGAAATTTGGCCATTATGTAATACTTCAGATCTAGTTGGTGCAATTCAACACCCAGAGGATGGTTACATTCAACCTGCTGATCTTACTCAAGCTTTAGCAACAGGCGCAAGAAATAGAGGCGCAGAAATTTATAGAAATACAAATGTAGTCGGAATTAAACAAACAAAAGATGGATGGGTTGTTGAAACTGATAAAGGTTCTATCGAGTGCGAACATGTGATGTCATGTTCTGGTAATTTTGCAAGACAAACTGGTAAGATGGTTGGATTAGATATTCCTGTTATTCCAGTTGAACATCAATACATCGTGACTGAACCGCATCCAGAAATACAAAAAAGAAAAAAACAAGGACTTCCAGAGATGGGAGTTTTAAGAGACAGTGATAGTAGATGGTACATGAGAGAGGAAGCTGGAGGTTTGATTTTAGGACCTTATGAAGATGGTGCTCCATGTTGTTATGTAGACGGACCATCAAAAGACTCTGAGTATGAATTATTTCAAGAAGATCTTGATAGACTTGCTCCTCACATTGAAGGCGCAATTCACCGAGTACCTGCATTTGGAGAAGTTGGTGTAAAGAAAGTTTATAATGGTGCTATATGCTATACACCAGATGGTAATCCAATAGTTGGTCCAGCTTGGGGATTAAAAAATTTTTGGATTAATGAGGGACATAGTTTTGGAATTACAGCAGCTGGTGGTGCAGGTTGGCAATTAGCAGAATGGATTGTTGATGGAGAACCAACTATTGATATGTTAGGCGTTGAGCCAAGAAGATATGGAGACTATTGTTCAAAATCATATCTTAAAGAAAAAAATGAAGAAGCATATAGAAATGTATTTATAATTCATTATCCAGATGAGGAAAGAGGAGCTGCAAGACCATTAAGAACAGCACCATGTTACGATAGAATGAAAAATTTAGGAGCTGTGTTTGGACAAAAATTTGGATGGGAGAGACCAAATTTTTTTGCAACTGATGGGATGAAACAAGAGGACGATTGGTCTTTTAGAAGATCAAAATGGTTTGAAGCTATAAAAAAAGAATGCAAGAACGTGAAAGAAAATGTTGGATTGCTAGACATGACAGCTTTTGCAAAATGTAGAATCAAAGGTCCTAAAGCAGAAGAATTTTTAGATAAATTAGTCGCCAACAAACTTCCAAAAAAAGTTGGAAGAATAAATTTGTGTCATGCTTTAAATACGAAAGGTGGTGTACACTCTGAATTTACTATAATGCGAGAAGCAGAGGATAGCTTTTACTTGGTTTCGGCAGGTGCTTTTCAAAGATTAGATCATGATTGGATATTAAAATGGATGCCAAGCGATGGCTCAGTACAATTTGAAAATTTAACAAATAGCAAGGGTGTATTAGTTGTCTCTGGGCCAAAAGCTAGAGAATTGATGCAAAGAGTTTCAAAAGATGATTTTTCAAATGAAAATTTTAAATGGTTAAGTGCTAAAAATGTGGATATTGGTCAGGCACCTGTAAACGCAATGAGAGTTAACTTTGTTGGAGAACTTGGTTGGGAGCTCCATCATGGCATAGAATATCAAAACCATATTTTTGATAAATTAATGGAGGCAGGCAAAGATTTAAATCTAAAGCCATTTGGAATACGAGCGATGAATAGTTTAAGAGTAGAAAAATCTTACAAACTAGTTGGAACAGAATTATCAATTGAATACTCTCCTTATGAGAGCGGACTTGATAGATTCATTCACCCAAATAAAGGAAACTTTATAGGTCTTGATGCGCTTAATAAATGGAGAGAAAAAGGATTTAATAATAAATTAATAACACTTGAAGTTCATAACACAACAGATGCTGATGTTTTAGGAAATAATCCTATTTATGAAAATGGATCAGTCATAGGAAGAGCAACTGGTGGTGATTTTGGTTTTAGATTAGGAAAATCTATCGCATTAGGTATGGTTAAACCAGAGTTGGCTAACGTTGGACAAAAATTAAAAATTGATATACTTGGTAAGATGCATGAGGCAACAATCTTAGAGGAAAGTCCTTATGATCCTGAAAATAATTTATTGAGAGCTTAATGAAAATATTAGTCGCTGTAAAAAGAGTTATTGATTACAATGTACAAGTAAGAGTAAAAGAGGATGGTACTGGTGTTGTCACTGATAACGTAAAAATGTCAACTAATCCGCCTGATGATAATGCTGTAGAAGAAGCTGTCAAAATTAAAGAGTCTGGTAAAGCAACCGAGGTAATTGCTATTACAATTGGCGAAGAGAAAGCTCAAGAAACTGTAAGAAAAGCTTTAGCGGTAGGAGCAGATAGAGGAATTCATGTTAAAGCTGATGGAATTTTGGAGCCTTTAGCGGTATCAAAAATTTTACAGAAAGTTGTTGAGAAAGAAAAACCAGATTTAGTATTCATGGGCAAACAAGCTATTGATGATGACTGTAATCAGACAGGTCAAATGCTAGCAGCTTTATTAAATTGGCCACAAGCTACTTTTGCGTCAAAAATTGAGGTAAAAGACAAATCTCTAGATGTAACTAGAGAAGTGGACGAGGGATTAGAGACTATATCAGTTAATGTACCAGCAATTGTTACTTGCGATTTAAGGTTAAATGAACCTAGATACGCGTCTTTACCAAATATAATGAAGGCTAAAAAGAAGCCTCTTGAGCAATTAAGTGCTACAGATTTAGGCATTGATACTAAGCCAAGAATCGAGCAGATTAAGGTTGAAGAACCTCCTAAAAGAAAAGCAGGTATTAAAGTAGGAAGTGTTGCGGAGTTAGTACAAAAACTTAAAAATGAGGCAAAAGTAATTTAATGTCAGTTTTATTAATAGCAGAACATAATAATAAAGAGTTAAAACCTTTTACTCTAAATGCGATTACAGCTGCTTCTCAAATAGATCAAGATTTACATGTATTAGTGATAGGTCACAATTCCGACGGTGCTGCAAAAGCTGCTTCAGCGGTTCCATTAGTTAAAAAAGTAATTCAAATTGAAAATCCCATTTATGAAAATTATTTAGCTGAAAATTTTACTCCAGTAATTATAAAACATGCTGAAAACTATTCTCATATAGTCTGTTCAGCTAATACGTTTGGTAAAAATTTAATGCCGAGAATTGCTGCTTTAATGGATTGTTCACAAGTAAGTGATATAATTAAAGTAATTTCTCCAGATACTTTTTTAAGACCAATTTATGCAGGAAATGCTTTTGCTACAGTAAAAAGTAATGATAAAAAAAAATGTGTAACTATAAGACCGACATCTTTTGATGCTGCACCATCTGACGGTGGATCAGCAGAAATAGTAAAAGGTGATGGAGCTGATGAATTTACTTTGACTAAATTTGTTAAAAAAGAGGAAGTTAAATCTGATAGACCAGAGCTTGGAACTGCAAGAATTGTAATTTCTGGTGGTAGAGGTATGCAGAGCGGTGACAATTTTAAATTAATCACTGCAATAGCAGATAAGTTAAACGCTGCAATTGGTGCCTCAAGAGCTGCAGTTGATGCTGGCTATATTACAAACGATCATCAAGTGGGACAAACGGGAAAAGTTGTTGTCCCAGATCTTTATATTGCAGTAGGTATATCAGGTGCTATTCAACATCTAGCAGGAATGAAAGAAAGCAAGGTCATTGTTGCAATTAATAAGGATGGAGAAGCGCCAATATTTAGCGTAGCAGATTATGGACTTGAGGCAGATTTGTTCGAAGCATTACCGCAATTTTTAGAAGAATTGAACAAATTAAACACTATACAAAAATAACAGATATTGTAAAAAAATACCATTATGTCTAGAGAAGTAATGGAATATGATGTTGTAATCGTTGGTGGTGGTCCATCAGGCTTGTCAACGGCAATAAAACTTAAACAATTAAATCCAGATATAAATGTTTGCATTCTAGAAAAAGCTGCTGAGATAGGTGCACATATTCTTTCAGGCAATGTTTTTGAGACTAGAGCTTTAGACGAGCTGATCCCGAATTGGAAAGAATTAAATTCGCCAATTAAAACAAAAGTAAAAAAAGAAAAATTTTTATTTCTTGGTAAAAATAAATCATTAAGTTGGCCAACATGGCTTTTACCTAAGGTTCAACAAAATCACAAAAATTATATTATTAGTCTTGCAAACTTATGTAGATGGCTTGCTGAACAAGCAGAGGCACTTGGAGTGGAAATTTTTCCTGGATTTCCTGCGAGCGAAGTTATTTATAATGACGACGGATCTGTAAAGGGAGTTGCTACACAAGATATGGGAATTGATAAAGAAGGAAATAAAAAAGATAGTTTTGAATCTGGAATAGAGCTTCATGCTAAAGTAACTGTATTTGCTGAAGGCTGTAGAGGTCACCTAGGAAAAGAATTAATTAAAAAATTTGAATTAGATAAAGATAAAGATCCACAACAATATGGAATTGGTTTTAAAGAAATTTGGGAAGTTGATGATACTAAGCATGATGAGGGATTAGTAATGCATACTGCTGGATGGCCATTGGACAATAAAACATATGGTGGAAGTTTTATTTATCATGCTGAAAATAAACAAATATTTTTAGGATACGTTATTGGATTAGATTATCAAAACCCTCATTTATCTCCTTTCGATGAATTCCAAAGATTCAAAACTCACCCTTCAATAAAAAAAATGATTGAGGGAGGAAAAAGAATTTCTTATGGCGCAAGGGCGCTCATAGAGGGTGGTTTACAAAGTTTACCAAAAATGTATATGCCAGGTGCTTTACTTGTTGGTTGCGATGCAGGAACTTTAAACATGCCAAAAATAAAAGGTTCTCACACGGCAATGAAGAGTGGGATAATAGCTGCCGAGACCATTAACGAATTTATTAAAGATAATAAAGACCTATCAAGTTATGAGGAAAAATTCAAAAAAAGCTGGGTTTATGAAGAGTTACATGCGGCTAGAAACGTGAAACCGAGCTTTAGTTGGGGACTAATTTTAGGAATAATATTTACAGGAATTGATCAGATACTCTTTAGAGGCAAGTTACCATTTACTCTAAAACATAAACATGCCGACCACGAATGTTTGAAGCCTGCTAGTGAGATGCCTAAAATTGAATACCCAAAACCTGATAATAAAATAACTTTTGATAAAACAAGTTCTGTTTATCTAACAGGAACAAATCATGCGGATAATCAACCAGTGCATTTAAAATTAAAAGATAAAGAATTACCAATTAAATACACTCTTGAAAAATTTGATGAGCCAGCACAAAGATATTGTCCAGCGGGAGTTTACGAAGTTCAAATAGAAAGCAACATACCAAAGTTTGTAATCAATGCACAAAATTGTATTCATTGTAAAACTTGTGATATTAAAGAACCATCACAAAATATTACTTGGGTTACTCCAGAAGGTAGTGGTGGACCACGATATGGAAATATGTAATTAAGAAAGATCTATTGCAAACTTTTTTAAAGTTTCAATTGGAATTAGTTTTAAAGTATTTTCGTGAGTTTTTTTTAAAAAGATTGGACAACCTTTTCCAGCCTCAACTGCTTTTGCATACCAACCTGCACAAACACACCAACTATCGCCATTTTTTAAACCAGGAAAGCCAAATTCAGGATGTGGGGTAATTAAATCGTTACCGGCTTGCTTGCACCATTCTAAAAATTCATCATTTACTTTTGCACAGACTGTATGTACTCCAGTATCGTTTTCATCTGTTTTACAACAACCATCTCGATACCAACCAGTTAAAGGATCTAAAGAACAATCTTCTAAAACTTCACCCAAAACATTTTTCTGTTTATCAGACATTAAATAGTCTTTGAAATTTTTTTATCTACTTCGAGATTAAAAGAAAAAGATCTTCTTTCACCCTCAACTGAAAATGGATATGCAGTGTGCATTAAGTAATTAGGGAAAAGTATCATATCGCCAACCTTAGGCACATGGTTATGAATACTATTTGAAAGAAAAGATTTTTGTCCATTTATAAAATCTATTGTTCCATTTGTTTTAGTATTTTTTTTATTTTTAGTTAAATTTTTTGGAATTTTTAAATATCCAACACCTGATATATCTCCATCATGAAAATGAATTGGGTTATATTCATTTTTAAATTGTCTTACTACCCAAAAATTTTTTAATGTAATTTTATTTGTATTTTTGTTTGTTGATTTTTTAATGTATGAGGAAATATTTTTTAGTAGAAATTTTTTAATTACTTTATTAGTAAATTTATCTGATAATCTTATTTCTTGGTATACTTGTCCTACAACTTTTTTTGAGTAATCATTTTTCTTTGATAATTTTTTATTAAAAATTATCTTATCAACTTCTAAATTAATTTTATTAATAATTTTTTTTGGGATTTTAACTTTTGCTAATGCTGGTCCAAATGGATTAAATACTTTCATTTTTAAATTTTTGTGGGATTAGGCTGATCTTTATATACTTTTTCTGGATCAAATTTTTTTTGTTTTTCTTCAAAATTCATTTTTATGTTTCTTGCATTATCTATTTTTCCAAGCGGTATAGATCTATAAAAACAAGATCTATATCCAACATGGCAACTTGACCCATCTCCAATATCAACACTTAACCACACAGAATCTTGATCATCGTCAATTCTAATTTCTTTTATTTTTTGAACAAATCCACTTGTTTTACCTTTATGCCAAATTTGTTTTCTCGATCTACTCCAATAGTGTGCTTCTTTTGTTTCTATTGAGAGTTTAAGAGCTTCAACATTCATAAATCCATGCATTAAGATTTCTTTGGTTTTTGCGCAAGTTGTCACAACAGGGATCAAGCCGTCATTATCAAATTTTGGTGATAATAGGCTACCTTCCTCTATTTCAGCGACATTTTCTCTTTTTTTAAACATTTTAAAGATTTTTTAACATATTAAAAAATATAATAAACATTTTAAAATAATATAATTAATATATAAATTTCACTTTATGAAGTTAGTTAAAAATCAAAACGAGAAACAAGAAAAAGTTACAGACGAAGAAGCTAGAGAAGCATTCGTAAAAATTCTTAAATGGATAGGAGAAGACCCAACAAGAGAGGGGTTGTTAGAGACACCGAAAAGGGTAACTAAGGCATTCAAAGAATATTTTAAAGGATACCATGAAGATCCAAAAGAAATATTAAATAAAACTTTTGGTGACGTTGAAGGTTATAGCGATATGGTTGTTCAAAAAAATATATCAGTACAAAGTCATTGCGAACATCACATGGCACCTATAATTGGTATTGCGCATGTTGCATATATTCCAAATCAAAGAGTGGTAGGGCTCAGTAAAATTGCCAGAGTAGTAGAAGTGTTCTCAAAAAGATTACAAACTCAAGAAAGATTAACGGTCCAAATAGCAAATACATTAATGGAAGCATTAGATGCCAAAGGAGTTGCTGTAACAATAGATTCAACCCATCAGTGTATGACTATGAGAGGCATTAAAAAGGAACAAGCAACAACCGTAACAAACTTTTATTTAGGTCAATTTAGAGACGATTTAAGTTATCAAAATAGATATTTGAGATTTATCGCAAAATAATATTAATTAACAGAAATGTCAGATAAATTTAAAGCCTTGGTTTTAAACCAAGAGGGTGAAAATTTTACTAGGGAAGTAAAGGAGTTAGATAAAAGTTTTTTAAAACATGGGGATGTTACTGTTAAAGTAGACTACTCAAGTTTAAATTATAAAGATGCACTAATTTTAAAAAATGGTGCAAGATTAGTCAAAGAATTTCCACATATTCCAGGTATTGATTTCTCAGGTACGGTTGTTGAAAGTCAAAATCAAAAATTTAAAGAAGGCGATGAAATAATTCTTACAGGATGGAGAGTAGGCGAGATTTATTTTGGAGGCTACTCTCAATACGCAAAAGTCAATGGAGAATTTCTAGTTAAAAAACCTAAATCTCTTACATTCAAACAAGCGATGATATTAGGAACTGCAGGGTTTACTGCTTTACAATGTGCTTTTACTACAAAACAAACTAGAGAAGTTTTATTACTTGGAGAGAAAGTTCAAGATGTTTTAGTTACTGGAGCATCAGGTGGGGTAGGAAGTATTGCAACAATGATTTTAAGTAAATTAGGATGTAATGTAACTGCTGTTACAGGCAAGGATAGTAACAAAGAGTATTTAAAATCAATTGGTGCTAAAAATGTAATAAATACAAGTGAATTAGACAAAGAAGCAAGGCCATTAGATAAAGGTATTTATGATGGAGCAGTCGATACAGTTGGCGGGAATGTTTTATCAAATGTTTTATCCCATGTTAAAGATGCCGGAATTGTAGCAGCTTGTGGAAATGCATCAGGAATAAAATTAAATACCACAGTAATGCCATTTATTATAAGAGGTGTAAAGCTTTGGGGTATAAACTCTGTTACAGCATCAATTAAAAGAAGAGAATTTTTGTGGGGGGAAGTAGAAAAACTAGTTGATTTTGCTTTGCTTGAAAAATCTATAAAAGAGGTAAGTCTTGGCGAATTAATTGATGTTTACCCAAAAATGTTACAAGGGAAAACATCAGGAAGATATATCGTCAATTTAAACAAATAATGGATTGGGATAAATTAAAAATTTTTCACGCTGTTGCTGAAGCAGGGAGTTTTACAAGTGCCACAGTAAATCTAAATCTAAGTCAATCAGCAATTAGTAGACAAATTCAATCTCTTGAGGAAGATTTAAAAGTAAAATTATTTGAAAGACATGCGAGAGGACTTACTTTAACCGAAAATGGTGAATATGTTTTCAAAACTGCTCATGAAGTGATTAGTAAATTAAAAGAAGTTGAAACATCTCTTTCAGATCAAAAAAATCATCCAACAGGCAAAATTACAATCACAACAGTTAGAAGTTTTGGAACTCACTGGCTAACACCTAGAATCCAAGAATTTATGCAACTCCATTCAGAAATCGAGGTTGAGTTAATTTTTGATGATAAAGAATTAGATTTAAGCACTCGACAAGCAGATATTGGAATTTTTATGAGAAGACCTAAACAGCTTAATTATATTCAAAAGAAGCTAATAGATATTAATTATCATATTTATGGATCTACTAAGTATTTGGAAAAACATGGTATGCCAAAAACTGTATCAGATTTAAATAGGCACAGATTTATTTCATTTGGAAAGGGAACTCCTTCTCCTGTATATAATCCAGATTGGGCTCTTAAAATAGGCATGAAAGACAACAAAAAAAGAAAGTCTATAATGAAAGTAAATAGCGTTATGGGCTTATTATTAGCAGTGGAAAGTGGTGTTGGATTGGCTGCACTACCAGACTATTTAAGTTATCAATCAAAAAACATTATTAAAGTTTTACCCAAAATAGAGGGGCCAATCACCGAGGCTCATTTTGTTTATCCACAATCAATGAAAAACGTAGCTAGGGTTCAAGCTTTTAGAAATTTTCTATATAGCAAGATTTCAGAGTGGGAATTCTAGTAAATAATAGATAGGGTGCGACACCCTTGCAATTGATAATCATTATCATTGCGAATAGTTATCAATACTAACGTAATATATATATATACAAATAGGAGATATAAATGAGAAAAATAATAGTTTCTTCATTGATTACAATTTTGTTTGCATCATCTTTTGCGATTGCAAATGAGGTAAATGTATTTAATGCAAGACATTATAAAGCAGATGGAGAGCTTTATAGTAAGTTTACTAACAAGACCGGAATAAAAGTTAATCTTATAAACGGTAAATCAGGTGCTTTGGAAAAAAGAATACTTGAAGAGGGTGCTGATGCAACTGCAGACCTTTACATTACAGCAGACGCTGGAAGATGTGGAGCTATGGATGCAAAAGGTGCGCTTCAAGGTGGTTTAACTTCAAAAGCTATTAGCGCTGCTGTTCCAAAAAGCTTTAGAACAAGCAAATGGGTTGGTATCGCAAAAAGAGCGAGAATAATTTATTATTCACCTGAAAGAGTTACTGGTGCTGAGTTATCTGGAATGACTTACGAAGGTTTAGCAGATCCTAAATGGAAAGGCAGACTTGTAATAAGAAAATCTAGTAACATCTACAACAAATCACTTGTAGCATCATTGATTAAAAACAATGGAAAAGCTGCAACAGCTGCATGGGCTGAAGGCGTTGTTGCTAATATGGCAAGAACACCAACAGGTAATGACAGAGCACAGATCATGGCAGTTGCTGCTGGTGAGGCTGATATTGCTGTAGCAAATACTTACTACTTAGCACTTATGTTATCTGGTAAAAAAGGTGCGGAACAACAAGAAGCCGCTAAAAAAGTTAAAGCTTTTTTCCCTAATCAAAATGATAGAGGAACGCACATGAATGTAAGTTGTGCAGCTTTAGTTAAAGGCGCGCCTAATAAAGATAATGCCGTTAAACTTGTAGAGTTTTTATTAACTCCAGAATCTCAAGAGCATTTTACAAATAACACTTTTGAGTTTCCAATGATTGATGGCGTTTCACCAAGTCCATTAGTAGTTAACAACTTAGGATTAGATTTCAAACAAGATATGAAAACTAAGCTGTCTTCTTATGGTAAAAACCAAGCTGCTGCAGTAGAAGTTATGACAGCCGCAGGTTGGAAATAATTGGATGAATAAAAAGAATTTATTTGAAGTTGATTTAAATAAATCTTCTAAGGCATGCGATCCGTGTGCTTTAGAGTGTAAAAAAATCGATGAAAAAATAAATAACAGAAAATTGTCTGAACTCAAAAATGATGAGGTTGCACATATCCTAAAAATTTTTGAAGATAAAGAGTAATTTTCTCATATAAGTGTCCGTGGTTACTTGGTATTACCCCCTTTTAATCGCGGGCACTTAATATTATAAGGGGTAAGGGTAATATCTTGACAAAAAAATTAAATATCTGGTTTTTACTATCCCTTTTAATCTCAGTAATTGTTTGTATTCCTATTCTAACTGTCTTCATAAGCTTTTTTGAAAACACTTCAAATTATTACGAAATATTAAAAGAAACCTTTTTAATAGAATATATTTTAAATTCTTTTACTCTTCTAGTATCGGTTTTAATATTTACATTAATATTAGGAACTGGAACTGCTTATTTAGTATCTTTTTTTAAATTTCCTTTAAGTAATTTCTTTAAATGGGCATTGATATTATCTTTTGCAGTTCCACCATATATTTACGCATATTCTTTAACAGCTTTTTTTGACAATTATGGAACAGCATTTACGATTTTAACAAATTTATTTGGTGAGGGAAATTATAATAAAAATATTCCAAAATTTGATGGAATGATTGGTGCAATTTTATCCATGACCTTCTCCCTTTTTGCCTACGTCTACATATTATCGAGGGCATCATTTTTATATCAATCTCAAAACCTCATTGATTTAGGTAAAAATCTCGGTTTTTCAAAATTTCAATCGTTCTATAATATTATATTACCAGGAGCTAGACCCGCAATAATTGCTGGCCTATCTCTTGTGGCCATGGAGACATTAGCAGAATTTGGTGCAGTAGATTTTTTTTCTATAAACACTTTAACAACGGGCATATATAATTCTTGGATTGCTTTTGATGATCTTGCATTTGCAAATAGAATAGCTTCATTTCTACTACTTTTTATATTTTCATTATTCATTATAGAAAATTTATCTAGAAAAAAAGCAAAATATCATTTTAATATTAAAGGAGGGTTTAAACAAAAAGAAAAATTAGAACTTAATGGTTATAAATCTTTTTGTGCATTTATTTTCTGTTTTTTTGTTTTTTTTATGAGTTTTCTATTTCCATTGAGCCAAATGCTTTATTGGACAATAAAGTTTCCTGAAAATTTATTTGATTTACAAGTTGTCACTCTTTTACTTAATACACTTTACTTAGCTTTATTATCCAGTCTAGTATTAATAATATTCTCATTGATATCAAATTATGGAAATAGAGTTTCAAATAATAAAGCACTTAACATAATGTCAACTTTATCAATTTCAGGTTATGCGATACCAGGCGTAATACTAGCGGTAGCTTTTATAACTTTTATTGCGTGGTTCGATAATCAGATAATTAAATCACTAGGCTTTTTGTCAATTAAAAAAATATTTATAGGTTCAGTATTAGGTTTAGTAATAGTTTATTTTATTAGATTTTATTCTTTAGCATTTAATGGAATTAAATCTGGTTATGAAAAAATAAATATTGCTGTTGATGAAAGTGCCTATTTACTTGGCTACTCAAAAAGAAAAACTTTTATGAATATTCATGTTCCATATTTGAGAAATTCACTTTTGTTTATAATAATATTAATTTCATTAGAAATTATAAGAGAGCTACCTATTACTTTAATTTTAAGACCATTTAATTTTGAAACTTTTGCCACTACAGCATATATTTCAGCATCAGAGGATTTGCTCGAGGCCGCTGCGGTGCCATCACTATTTTTAATATTAATTGCTTCAATCTTTATTATAATTGCTTCAAAATATATTTTAAGGGAAACGAATGAGTAATAATTTCTTTGAAGTTTCAAATGTTGATTTTATTGCAGGCGGTGAAACAAAAGTCCGTAATGTATCTTTTAAAATTCAGAAAGAAGGAGACATTGTATGTCTTTTGGGACCATCAGGAATTGGTAAGACAACAATATTAAGAACTATAGCTGGATTACAGAAAATAAAAAATGGTGATATTAAATTAAAAAATAAAATTATTTCATCTAAAGATATTAACGTTGAACCAGAAAATAGAAATATATCTTTAGCTTTTCAGGAAAATAGTTTATTTCCACATTACACTGTAGAGAAAAATATTTTGTTAGGAGCTGAAAAGAATAAGGGTAAAAGAAATCAACAATTGAGCTTAAAACAAATTGTAGATTTACTGGATATTACAGAAATATTAAACCACTATCCTCATCAAATAAGCGCTGGTGAGGCACAAAGAGCCTCGCTTGCAAGATCTCTTTTAACACAACCAGATCTTTTACTATTAGATGAACCGTTATCAAATGTTGACCAAAACTTTAAAGAAGAAATTCAAGTAAAACTGAAGCATATTTTAAAGTCTTTAAAGATCACTACAATAATAGTAACGCACGATTCATATGAAGCTTTCTATTTGGGATCAAAATGTGGAATAATTTTAAATCATGAACTTAAACAATTCGATGACCCCTACAAAGTTTATCATTTACCAAACTCAATAGAAGTCGTTAACTTTTTAAACAGAGGCGCATTAATACCTGCAAAAATATCCAGCCCAAAAAGCTTAGAAAGTGAAGAGTTAGGAACAATCACAGGAAATTTTACAAAACCATTACCAAATGGAACAAATGTAAAACTTTTGTTACAACCAGATGATCTTCAGCATGACGATAAAAGTAACTTAAAGCTAGAAGTGGTTGATATAAAGTTTAGAGGAACAAGTTTTATATATACACTAAAAACACCAAATAATATGTTACTACCTATTTTGGTCCATTCACATCATATTCATCAACATGAAATAGGTGATAAATTTGGTATTAAGAGACCAATTCATATTGAACATGTAGTCTGTTTCTAGAATTTTATTTGTCACTTACGTAAACAGAAACACCCCGAGCATTTATATCTACATCAAATTTTTTATGCAAAGGAGGAAAGGCTCTTTGAGAACAATCTAATCTATCACATGTTCTGCATGAAACTCCAATTGGAATCTCCGTTTTTTTATCCTCTAAACTTAAATTTTCAGTATAAACAAATTCTTTCGCGTATTTTGCTTCACAACCCAATCCAATAGAAAGGATACTTTTTGATTGACCAAATCTCCCAACACCTTTTTCTACTGTTCTCGCTATACAAACATATTTTTCACCATTTGTCATTTTGCTTACAGCAGCTTGTATCACACCTGGTCTTGTAAAAGCTGAATAAACATTCCATCTTGGACATGCGCCACCGTATCGAGGAATTTCAATCCCAGATAATGAAAATCTTTTTGATATATTACCTGCTATATCAACTCTCAACATATGGAAAGGTATACCAGGTAATTTTGGATCTTGTAAACATGTGACTCTATGTGCAACCTGCTCAAATGAAGTTGCAAAAGTATTTTGGAGCAATTCTAAATCGTACTTTAGTTTTTTACACTCAGAATGAAATAATCTGTAAGGCATTAATATTGCAGCACCACAATAGTTTAATAATGCAATTTGTGTAAGACTTTTTGATTCATCAGAAGGAAATTTAAATTCAGATAAGTAATCATTAATAATATCTGTTGCACCTTCCTGAGCTATCTGAGCTGCAGCATGTAATTTTTTTGTTTCTAAAGAGTTATAATCACTCAAAAGCAACTCTTTTTTTTCTTTATTAAAAATTTTTGAAAATGGTTTGCCGTCTTCAGGTATAACATCTTTGACTAATATTGAATATTCTGACTTAAGGAACTCACAAAGAGCGATGTACCTAGTACGATTATTTTTTTGAACCTTTTCGAAAATCTTGTTTGCAAAATCTTCGAGTTTTGGAAAATAATTTTTTTTTTCTTGTAAAAAATCAGATATAACTTCTCCAGGAAATGAGGCTTTTCTACTATCAATTATTTTTCCGGATAAACTTTCAACTTTATTTATCATTTCATGATCTTTTTGTTTAAAATTATCTCCTAACTTAATTAAAGCTTTTGCTATTTTTGGATTTGTGTTAACTAGGTCTTTTACTTCCGGTCCCAAAATATCTAAATCATCGAATAATTGATCATCCAATAATTCTGATATATTATTTTCTAAATTTATTTCTGCTTTACTCGTTAAATCTGATACTTCAACTCTTAATTCTTTACTAATTTTTATAAGTAAATCCCCATCAATATTTCTTTTTCCACTTTCAATTAGATTTAAATAACTAGGTGATATATTAATTTGTTCAGCAAATTTATTAGCCTGAAGGCCTAATTGTCTTCTGAAGGCTTTTATCTTTGGACCAATTTTTAAATCTAATTTTTTTATATCTTTATCTTTTGAAAATTTACTAATAGCTATTTTTGAATTTTTTAAATCTATATTAGTTTCACTTTGAAGATCAGCTAATTCAATTCTCAACTCCTGACAAATTCTCAAAAGAAGGTCAGCATCAATATTCCTTTTTCCTCCTTCAATTAAGTTGAGATAGCTGGGAGATATATTTAATTGCTCAGCAAGTTTATTTGCCTGAAGGCCCAGCTTTTGTCTAAAAGCTTTGATTTTTGGTCCTAATTTATTGTTTATTTCCATATTTTGTAAATTTTGTAAATTTTAATTTACAAAAAATTAACGATATTTACAAGTAAAATAGCACTTTTTAGTAGATATTGTAAATTTTGTAAAATATAACATAAGCATGATCGACAAAAACAAGATCAAAAACCAAGATAATAAGGCTCAAAACTACAATAATGAGCCTCAGAATCACGAAAATAGATCAGGAATTTATTTAAGAGATGATCATTGTGATTGGGGTTCAAGCGGTATGAATGAATTTACCAACGAATTTGGTAAAGATAATTAATACCTCTAAGTCTTATAAATCTTACAAAATAGGAATTTAATATGAGCTCGGAAACTAAAGTTTCTTATGAATTAAAAAGATTTGCTGGAATTAAAAGAGATTACACACCAGAGGAAGTGGAGAGATTAAGGGGCTCAATAAAAATTGAATATTCGATGTGCAAACATCAATCTCAAAAGCTTTGGAGATTATTAAACACAGAACCATATGTTAATACATTAGGTTCTTTATCAGGAAATCATGCAGTACAACATGCAAAAGCAGGTTTAAAAGCAATCTATTTAAGTGGATGGCAGGTAGCTGCTGACGCAAACAGTGCAGGAGAAATGTATCCTGATCAATCGTTATACCCATACGATAGTGCTCCTAAATTAGTTGAGTCTATGAATAATGCTTTAACAAGAGCAGATCAGATACAACACATGGAAATAAAAGATGGAGATATGAAATCAAAAGATAGAGTAGATTACATGCTACCAATTATTGCTGATGGCGAGGCAGGCTTTGGTGGACCTTTAAACGTTTTTGAACTAGCCAAAAAATTTATTCGGGCTGGAGCTGCAGGAGTACATTTTGAAGACCAGTTAGCAAGTGAAAAAAAATGTGGTCACATGGGTGGTAAAGTTTTAGTTCCTACAGGCACGATGATTAAGAATTTAAAGGCCGCAAGACTTGCTGCAGATATTGCAGATGTTCCATTAATAATTTTAGCTAGAACAGATGCTAATGCTGCAAAACTAATTACAAACGACCATGATGAAAATGATAAACCTTTTTTAACAGGAGAAAGATCTCCCGAAGGTTTTTATTACGTAAAACATGGAATTGAACAAGCAATATCCCGAGGATTAGCATATGCGCCTTACTCAGATTTAATATGGTGTGAAACAGCAACGCCTAATTTGGAGGAGGCTAAAAAATTTGCTGAAGCAATACATTCAAAATATCCTGGAAAATTATTAGCTTATAATTGCTCTCCGTCTTTTAATTGGAAAAAACATTTATCAGATGCAGAAATATCTACATTCCAACAAAAAATAAGTGAAATGGGATATAAGTTTCAATTTATAACTCTAGCAGGATTTCATACTCAGAATATTGCAATATTTGAATTAGCTGAAAAATATAAAAAAGAAGGTATGACAGCATATTCAAGAATTCAACAGCAAGAATTCGCAAGAGAAAAAGATGGTTATACTAGTGTAAAACATCAGCGTGAAGTTGGAACATCATACTTCGATGCAGTTTCGAATACTATTAGTGGTGGGCAAAGCTCAACCACCGCTATGGAAGGCTCAACAGAGTCAGAACAGTTTTAATCCCTAAATAATATATAAGTTAGATTATAACCCCTAGTTTTTACCTAGGGTTATCATTTAATTATGTTATAATTAATTAAGGGGTGTCTTAATTGACTGAGAATATACCCTTTGAACCTGTCCGGTAATTCAGAAAGGGAATTTATGGAAAAAACTTATTTTTTAAATCAATCAACAGCACTAATTATTGTTATTACAATTTGTTTTATTTTCGCAATTTTTGGCATAAACTATTCTAAAAGATTTAAAGGTATTAACAATTATTTAACAGCAAATAGAAATATCGGTTTTTTTTCATTAAGCACAAGCCTTACCGCTTCTGCACTTGGTGCATGGATTTTATTTGGACCAGCTTCTGCAGCAACGTGGGGTGGAATTGGTGCTGCAATTGGATATGCTCTAGGAACAGCGTTTCCGATGATTTTTTTTATAATGCTTGGAAAAAAAATTAGAAAAGAATTTCCAAAGGGATCATCACTTATAGAGTTTTTAAGAAAAAAATTTAGCAAAAATCTATTTAAATTAATTTTACTGATGACTGTGTTTTATCTATTTATTTTTTTATGTGCTGAAATAACAGCCGTGAGTATTTTAATAAATTATATCTCAGGAACACAGTTGTGGCTCACAGCGATTATAGTTCTGTTAGGAACTTTGACCTATACTCTTTATGGTGGTTTAAGAGCTTCAATATTTACTGACAATATTCAAATGATTGTAACTACTATTTTGTTATTAACCTCAGGAATTTATTTATGGTCATATACTGGAAGTGAATTTTCATTTTCATTTATAAATAAAAAAAATCCACATTTGCTAAGTTTTGAACATGTACCAAATTACACAGCTGGTATAACTTTTTTTGTTGCAGTTGCTGCAACAAATCTTTTCCACCAAGGAAATTGGCAAAGAGTTTATGCAGCAAAAAATAATAATATTTTAGTTAAAAGTTTATTGATTTCATTTTTTGTTATTATTCCAATAGTTTTTTTTATGGGTTTTTGTGGCCTAGTTGCTATATCAGTTGATCCTAATGTGATACCTGATTTAGGATTTTTCTCATTACTCTTTAAAGATCAGACCGAATTTTTATCATTAATAATTATAATATTAGGTTTATCTTTAACCATAAGCACTGTTGATACACTTGTTAATGCTGTATCAAGTTTAGTGGTTGTTGATGGAAAGGCTACATTCAATATTAAATCTAAAGCAGATTTTTTAAAATTATCTAAATATTTTATAATTATATTATCGATAATTGCTTTTTTTATAGCATCAAAAGGATATAGTGTTTTGTATTTATTTTTATTAGCAGATCTTTTTTGTTGTGCGTTTGTGTTAACTGTTTTCTATAGCTTTTATAATAAGAAAATGAGCGAAAAAACTGCATTTACATCTATCTTAATAGGGTTGATAGGAGGATTTCTTCTATTTCCTGCGCCTGATTTTTCTAAAAGTTTGTTAGTAGGTATTATTTTACCTATAGAATTTTTCCCAATTTTTGTGACACAATCATTATTATTTTTATCATTTGTAGTTGCTACAACTCTACCAGTGCTAATTTGGAAGTTGAGATAATTGTTTTAATATATAATATATTGGTATGTTAAATTTTATAATACCTTTCATGGTTCTAATCTTAGTAGTTGTATTTATCCATGAGTATGGACACTATTATTTTGCGAAAAAATTCGGTGTTGGTGTAACAGATTTTTCTATTGGTTTTGGCAAGGAATTATTCGGCTGGAATGATAAATCTGGCACAAGGTGGAAAATTTGCTGGATTCCTTTAGGAGGCTATGTAAAATTTTTTGGTGATAGAAACGTATTTTCTCAGGCTGATCACGATGAAATACTTAAAAAATATAACGAAAAGGAAAGAGAGAAACTTTTTACCTTAAAACCTCTATATCAACGAGCTATCATTGTCGCAGCAGGCCCAATAGCTAATTTTATATTAGCAGCTATTATATTTTTATTTATTTACATGTTTGTAGGCAAAGATTTTACACCTGCAGTTATTAATGAAGTTCAAATAGAAAGTCCTGCTGAAAAAGCTGGTTTAAAAAAAAATGATATAATCTTAGAAATTGACGGCACGAAGGTTGAAAGTGTTCTTGATGTTTCAAAATTAATAACAATGTCTACATCTGAGTTTATTGATTTTAAAGTTTCGAGATATGAAAAAGATCTATTCTTAAAAATAAAACCCAATATTATTGCTACTGAAGACAGTTTAGGAAACAAAGTTAATAAAAGAGTTGTTGGTATTGTGATAGGTGCCTTTAATGACAAAGTAAATCATGTAAAACTTGGACCTTTAAAAGCTTTATATTATTCAGTTAACGAAGTTTATTTTGTTACTTCCTCGACGCTTAGTTATTTGGGCTCAATGATTTTCGGTGATGCTGATACATCCCAACTTGGTGGCCCAATTAGAATTGCTAAAATTTCAGGGCAGGTGGCACAATTTGGAATTATACCTTTTTTAAGCATGATGGCGTATATATCAATAAGTTTAGGTTTGATTAATCTTTTCCCAATACCTTTATTAGACGGTGGACATTTAATGTTTTATGGTTTTGAAAAAATTTTAGGAAGACCTCTAAGCCAAAAAACGCAAGAAGGTTTTTTTCGAATCGGGATGTTTTTAGTTTTATCTTTAATGTTTTTTGCAACCTATAATGACCTCAAAGATTTAGGTCTATTTTAAAGGATTTTTTAAACATCATAAAAGCAAGTAAAATCAACACTTTTTAAACACAATATATTGTGTGAAAAAACAATTAAACCACTAAAAAAAAGCTTGAAAAATAGGGTATTTTGTTAAGTATGTAAATAACCTTTAAACCGGAGCTAAAATGAACAAAAAACAACTAGTAGCAAAGCTTTCTGGAAGCTTGAATTTAAGTAAAGCTGATGCGGAGCGTACTTTTGATACTATTACCAACACAATACTGGATGCTTTAAAAGGCGATGATTCAGTGAAAATTGCTGGTTTTGGTACGTACAAAGTAGCTAAAAGAAAAGCTAGAATTGGACGAAATCCAAGAACTGGAGAACAGATCCAAATCGCTGCATCGCAAAAAGTTAAGTTTTTGCCTGCGAAAGCACTTAAAGAAATATTTAATAAATAATTTCTTCCTACAGCCTTTATTAATGAAAATTGATAAAGGCTGTTTCTATATGCAATAACCGCATACCTATTTTTTACAATCAACATTAGTTTTTTTTAAAAAAAATAATAAAAAAATTCTGATTAACATGGAGGCAATATGATTAAATTTTTAAATAAATTGGTTTGTCCAGCAATTAGTTTGTTTTTTTTATTAAATATGAGCAATACGGCTAATGCTGATACAACTGTTTCAGCAGAAGTAAGCTTTATCTTTAACACTTTTCTTTTTTTGATATGCGGTTTCTTAGTGATGTTCATGGCTGCAGGATTTGCAATGTTAGAGTCAGGTATGGTTACATCAAAAAGTGTTTCCGTAATTTGTGCGAAAAATATTGGGTTATTTTCAATAGCCGCAATAATGTTTTGGTTATTTGGCTATAATCTAGCTTATGGAATCCCAGAAGGTGGATACATAGGTAAATTTTTACCTTGGTCGGATTCTAGCAAAATTGGAACTGGTTATGCCGACGGCTCTGATTGGTATTTTCAAATGGTCTTTTGTGCTACAACCGTCTCAATAGTCTCAGGTACAATGGCAGAAAGAGTTAAACTTTGGCCATTCTTTTTATTTGCCGCAATTTTATCAGGAATACTTTATCCAATTGTAATGGGATGGCAGTGGGGTGGTGGCTGGCTTGCTGCTAGAGGTTTTTCAGATTTTGCGGGCTCAACTTTAGTCCATTCTACAGGGGGAGCAGCAGCTTTAGCAGGAGTGCTTTTATTAGGTCCAAGATTGGGCAGATTCACTAAATCAGGATCTCCAGCTCCATTAAAGCCATTCGCAGCATCATCCATACCATTAGTAACATTGGGTGTGTTTGTATTATGGTTAGGCTGGTTTGGTTTTAACGGAGGTTCCCAACTTGCAATGGGAACAGCTACAGATGCAATTGCAGTATCTAAAATTTTTATTAATACGTTACTAGCCGGTGCCGGAGGTGTTATGGCTGCTGGAATAGTTACACGTTTAGTTTTGAAGAAAACCGATGTAGTACAAATGCTTAATGGTTGTATTGGTGGATTAGTTGCAATTACTGCTGAGCCATTAATGCCAACTCCGTTTGCATCTATAATTATCGGTGGAATTGGTGGTGTTATAGTTGTGTACGGGACTAAACTTTTATTTTCTTTAAAAATTGATGACGTTGTAGGGGCAATTCCAGCACATTTATTTGCGGGAATTTGGGGAACATTAGCTGTTCCGATATCAAATCCTGCAGCAAATTTTGGAACTCAGCTATTAGGAATTGTAGCAATTAATGTTTCAGTTTTTATCGTTTCATATGTCATTTGGGCAATAATGAAAAATACAATTGGTATAAGATTGAGTAGAGAGGGTGAAACCAAAGGTACGGATGTGACAGAAACAGGCGTAATTGCGTATGCTATTAGAGACTAGTTAACAAAATTTCCCTTTTTTAGTTAACTGAAAAAAAAGGTCCAACAAAAGTTGGGCCTTTTTTATTTGTAATCATTTTCATCCCATAATTTTTTATAATCTAAAAAAGGTGATAAACCATAACCAGAATTAATATTTGTAATATGCACGGTTAAAGATTGAACTGGAGAGATACAAACTTCTTTTTCGTATATTTCGTTAAAATATTTTTCCCAAGGATTATTCAGGTCAGAACAAGTTTTAAAAAAAATATCCCAATACTTATCAATAAAAGCTTTTGAAACCATAAATGTCATCAAACTTTTTGATGTTGTTCTCCAATGTCTTTTGCTACCTATCAAAAGGTTAGTTTTTTCATTGTCCATGTATAAAAAAGGGTAATCAGCTGGACAAATAAATAAATCTTTTTTTAATTGAGAAGCAATTCTCTCGTATGAGGACACCATTTCTTCTAATGCACTTTCAATGTGAATATAATCATCCTCTAAAAAATATACCAAATCCTCACCCTCTTTTTTCCCAATTTCAAAAGCTCGAAGTAAAGTTGATAGATTTGAAAAGGTTTCCCTTTTTTCTTGTTTTTTAATCACGTTTTCATGAATTGACAATTCATGATTAATTATCTCGGCATTAATTTCATATTTTTTTAATAAATTTTTAATAGAGGATAAATTTTCTTCTGTTGACTTGTCGTCAATTATTTTTAAATCAACTTTAATATCAGGTTTATTTCTTTTTAAAAATTGGATTGATCTAATTACTGAATTTAAAGCTCTACATACATATTCTATCTTGGATTTATCAAATATTCTTTTTCTATTTTGGTTCCACATCTCTACATTTGTATTTGTTCTAAAAATAATTAATAATGAACTTATCTTTCTAGTAAGCTTTACTTCTCCTAAAGGCAAAACAATAGATTTTTTTATATTTGATAAATTTTCGTTGAGTCTTTTATCAAGTGTTGGAGATTTAAATTCGTTTTGATCTATTAATTCTAGGTCTAAAGCTTTAGCAAATTTAATAAAAAACTTTTTTAGGATGTTTTTTTTCATTTTTTTTGATATTAACAATCTAATTTATTATGAATGTAAAATCATCACAAAATCTTGTTGAGGATGCTCTTAAAGAGGTTAAAACTATTTCACCTGAGGAAGCTTTAAGTAAATTTAATGAAAATAAGTGTAATTTAATCGACATTAGAGATATTAGAGAACTTGAAAACTCTGGTAAAATCGAAAACTCATTGCATATTCCAAGAGGCATGCTTGAATTTTGGATGGATCCAAATAGCTCCTATTTTAAAGAAGGCAAGGTTGATATGAAAAAAGAAATTGTTTTATTTTGTGCTGGCGGACTTAGGTCAGCATTGGGTGCTAAGTCTTTAAAGGATATGGGTTTTGAAAAAGTTTCGCATGTTGATGGTGGTTTCGGTGCAATGAAAACTAAAGGTTTTAAAATAACCTAAGTTTAATCAAACAAAGTAATTCGCTTAGAATAAAAAATTCTTATTATCCAATATAAAAATATTCCTAAAACACCAATAAAATAAGTTATCAGAAGAGGCATAATAACTAAAAATTTATTTATTAGCAATTTCTGACTATCTTTTACTATCCATGATCCACAAAACAAGTTAATTGCCAGAAAATGAGTCCAAAAAGTAATTAGAAAAAAGTTATCACTAAATAGATCATTCAATTCAATTATACCCAGGTATAATTTAAAATTATCTAAAAAATTATAATCAAATTTATATAAAAGAAATAATAAATAAGTATAAACCGAACCAAGCACCAGATAAGGAAAGATAGAAGTTACAAAGTATCTACAAATATTTGATTGTGGAAAAAAAATTAAAATGAACCAAAATGGCAAAACACCAATGTTCAACCATAGATATATCATTTCCATACTAAAAAAATCAGATATTTGCTCGATCATAAAAAAATATAATATATTAAATTACTAAATGATTCCTATTAAAAATAAAAAAAAATCTCTAGAGGTTACTGTAGAAGAAATGCGTAATTTTTCATTAATTTATATAGAGAAATATGCACCCTCAAAACAACAATTAAAAACATATTTATTGAAGAAATATTTAAAAACTAAAATACCAAGTGTAAATAAAAAAAATATAAGTGATTTAATAGATGTTGTCCTTGAGGATCTAGAGAAATCACAGTTTATAAATGATAAATTTTATTCAAAATCAAAAGCTAAAAGTTTAATTAGAAAAGGGAGTTCAATTAATAAAATTCGGAACTATCTCTTTTCAAAAGGAATTAATGATAAATACATCAAAGATACTATTGAGGAAATCCAAGACAATAACGAGGATCAGGATTTTTTTTCTGCGATCAAAGTTTGTAAGAAAAAGAGAATTGGACCAGCAAGAGTAGAGAGTAATAGGCCATTGTTTTATAAAAAAGATATATCCGTTCTTGCCAGAGCAGGTTTTGACTTTGAAATATCCAAAAAAGTGATGGATTTGACAGAAGATGAATATTCCAAAATAATTAACCTACTTTGACAAATTATAATTTTCTGTCTTTGATGTGATTTTGTCCATCATTTACTCTAACATTTAATTCAAATAAATCTTTAGGACTTATCCCATCCAAGCAACCCACATTAATTCCAAAAGTATTTGGATCACTTCTTCTTTGATTATGAGTATTTATTCCACAAGTATTACAAAAAAAATGTTTAGCAACATTTGTATTAAACTGATAAAATTTTAACTGATTTTCACCTTTTAGGATTTTAAGATTATCTTTTGGAATAACAGCAGTTATAGCACCCTTTCTTTTACAGATTGAGCAATTGCATCTGTAAAGATTATTCAATCCATCTACTAACTTAACATCAATTTCAATTTTATTACAATGACAAGTCAGTTTATAATTAATATTATTTTTAACATTTAAATAATAATTTAATTTTTTTTTGATATAGTTTTTTACAAAAACGAAAACCAGTAGTCCAAAAATAGATACTGATACAATTATAATTAATATTGTTCTTAATTGCTCACTCATTATAAATTTTCAGATCTCCTCAAAATAAGCCCTGGATTTTTAAAATCTTTTTTACCATATAAAATTTCTTTACCATCGTGATCAGTTACAATCCCGCCTGCATTTGCTAGAATTGCATGTCCTGCAGCAATATCCCATTCAGACGCTCTAGGCTCAGCAACATATAAATCATATTCTCCGGTTGCGATAACACAAAATTTAAGAGAGCTTTTCATTCTAACATGTTCAGTTACCCCAAATTTTTTATGTATTTTAGATATTGCAGGTTTTAAATTATTAGAGTATGCAACAGCTTTTATTACATCTTTAGGATTTTTTTTTTCACAATGAATTTTTTTTTCTTTCCCATCAGAATATTCGTAACTAAAATTTTTTCCAAAACTATAAAATAATCTATTTTTTGCAGGAGCAAAAATAATACCCATTACAGACTTTTTATTAATTATCAGTCCTGCATTTAATGTAAATTCTTCACCATCGTTTATATAATCGTAGGTTCCATCAATTGGGTCTATTAACCAAAAATCTTTTAAATTTAAATCTTTTTTATTTTGAGAACTCTCCTCAGATACAATTGGTATATTTGGTGTGAGTTTTGATATTTTTTCTATTAATATTTTATTAACTTCAATATCACCGTTTGTGACAGGGGTTCGATCTTTTTTTATTTCCTCTTTCAAACCCTTTTTTCTAAGATCTAAACATAACTTTCCTGCAGAGAGAAAAGTTTCGATAAGCTCATAGTTTATT
Organism: uncultured Pelagibacteraceae bacterium; assembly: GCA_902628635.1. GTDB lineage: Bacteria > Pseudomonadota > Alphaproteobacteria > Pelagibacterales > Pelagibacteraceae > Pelagibacter. The sequence continues at coordinate 117,558 of CACONQ010000004.1, forward strand.
TTTTTAAATTTTTCTTGATTCATTTACTTTTTCTAGCTGAATATTTTTAGCATTGATTACTTTTTTACCAGCATTTTCAAAATTTACAGTTACTTTTCCATTAATTATTGATTGAACCTGTCCTACACCCCAATCTTTATTATTGGGATGTATCACTTTTTCACCTGGTTCATAATCTAAAATCATTTAATATTATTTATATTAGAAATAAGTATAAATACCATCATTATGAGTTTTAAAAAAAATTCACTAGGAATAAATAAAGATCCAAAAGATACGACTATAGTTGTCGCAATGTCTGGAGGTGTTGACTCATCTACTGTTGCAGGAATGATGAAAAGTGAGGGATATAATGTTATTGGAATAACTTTAAAACTTTATGATGATGGAAAAGAAGCAGTACATTCTAAGCAATGTTGTGCTGGACAAGATATTATGGATGCAAAAAGAGTAGCAGATAAACTAAAAATCAAACATAAAATTTTATATTATCAAAATAAATTTAAAGAGGGTGTGATAGATAATTTTGTTGATAGCTATTTAAGAGGAGAAACCCCCGTACCATGTATACAATGTAACAAAACTGTAAAATTTAATGATTTATTTAGTGAAGCAAAAAAATTAAATGCCGATGCATTAGTTACTGGCCATTATGTAAAGAGTGTAACTAATGACAATATAACTAACATGTATCGAGCAATCGATGAAAATAGAGACCAAAGTTATTTTCTATTTAATACCACTAGAGAGCAATTAAATTTTTTACGATTTCCCCTAGGCGGAATGTTAAAGTCAGAAACAAGAGAGATTGCAAAAAATTTAGAGCTAAATGTAGCAGATAAGCCTGACAGTCAGGATATATGTTTTGTACCAAATGGAGATTATGTATCAGTAATTAGCAAACTAAAGCCCCACTCATTCAAAAAAGGAAATATTAAAGATAAAAATGGAAAAGTTTTAGGTGTTCACAATGGTATTATAAATTTTACTATTGGGCAAAGAAGAGGAATAAAAGTTGCTGCTGAGGAACCATTGTATGTTATAGATATTAAACCTGAGTCAAATGAAATAATAGTTGGTAATAGAAAAGATTTAATAAAGAGACATATTTTACTTAAAGATATTAATCTTCTTTGTGAAAAAAAAGTATTTGAAAATGAAATTCTTGTAAAAATAAGATCTACAGGAAAGTTAATTAGGTCGAAACTATTAATAAAAAAAAATGATGCTAAATTAGAATTATTAGAAGATGAATATGGTATTTCTCCAGGACAGGCTTGTGTATTTTATTCAAAAGATAAGTACGGTGATAAAGTTTTAGGAGGAGGGTGGATATCTAAGACTTAATTTTTTTTCCACATTAAATAAGTCAATAAATAAAAAGTTATTACACCAACAAAATAATCCCACTCCAATGCATGTTTGAAAGACTTTAAATTAAAACCTAAAAAATCATCACCTGGCAAGCTCACGATTGGAATACTTATTACTGCTACAATGATTAAAAAAGAAACTAAGTATATTTTAATTGTTAAAACTTTGAGATTTATAAAATGTTCCAATTTACTTTTAAAAGAATATAAAGCAGAAACTAAATATGCTTGAGCCGCAATTTCAAATATAATAAATAATAACATCACAACTCTTCTAAAAAGTTTATACAAATCATTATCAAACTTAATACCTAAAAAAATTGAGTGTAAAACTAAAAATATTGCTGAACCAATTCCAAAAAATAAAAACTTATTTATATTCTTATGATCACCATTAATATTTTGGATAATAGACTTATTATAAACCCAATATCTAATTAATAAGTATGCAGTAAAAAACATGGCTGGTTTAAAAATTAAATATGTTGGAAAAACTCTAGCAGTTCTGCTAATTGATGCTCCACCATCAATATAAGGAAATATAAACCCAACCAAAACATCTTCCCTATTTGGGAAAAGATCATGAAAATTTGTAATAATTACTAAACAAGCGTTTACAGCAATTAGAGGGATGATAAAAATCCAAACACTTATGGATTTTACCTTTTGAATACTATCCATTTTGAGCTAGATTATTTTTTCTTATTTTTTTTTCTTGCTCTTCTCTTTTTTGAGCCCATTTTTCTTCGGCCTCTATGTTTCTTGGGGTACCCCATAATCACCTCAATTTTAATATTTTATTGACTTATTTGAGGGATATAGCATTGTCATCAAAACATATCAATTTTTTTATGGATAAATCGTTTAAAACATTTTTAAAACACACTGCAAAAGATTTTCATAATCATTCAGTAAATCCTCCAGTAGTCAGAGCTTCTACAATAATTTTTAAATCGATGAGTGATATTAGAAGAACACAGGCTAAATATAAAAGAGATCCTAGGGGCGGACATTTTGATTATGGTCGTCAAGGGACCTCTACAACACATATACTTTCAAAAATATTAACAAGACTTGAGGAATCTTATCATGTATTTTTGACCCCAACTGGTTTTGGAGCAGTCTTTTTGGCGATATTTAGTATTGTTAGACCAGGTGATGAAATTTTAACGGCAGATCCAGTTTACAATCCAACAAGAATGCTTACTCAGGACTATCTTACAGAATTCGGGGTTAAAACAACTTTTTATAATCCACATGATCTGAATTCTATTAAGAAGAATATAACTAAAAAAACTAAATTAATTTTTGTTGAAAACCCAGGGAGTAATACATTTGAGTTTCAGGATTTATCCAAAATTATTAGTATTGCCAAAAAAAATAAAGTATTAACAGCAATAGATAATACCTGGGCAACACCATACTTTTTTAAACCAATAAAATTGGGATTCGATATGGCAATTGTATCTGCAACAAAATATTATTCAGGACATTCTGATGTTATGGGTGGAAGTTTAGCCGTAAATAAAAAAGTTTTTAAACACGTTGAAAAAGCTCAAAAGATTACAGGGTTAAGACTAGGACCTGACGATGCATATCTTATTACAAGAGGATTAAGAACTCTTGATGTCAGATTGGATAAGCACGAAGAGAATGCTAAAAAAGTTGCAGCATTTTTATCTAAAAATAAAAAAATTAAACTTCTATATCCTTACAAAAAAGGTTCATTTAATTATAAAATGTGGAAAAAATATTACTCAGGAGCTTCAGGTTTAATGGGTATTAAAATAAAAACTAAAAATAAAAATTCTGTAATTAAATTTGTAAACTCTTTAAAATTATTTGGCTATGGATATAGCTGGGGTGGTTTTGAAAGTCTTGCTTTACATCAAGGAAAATCTGAAAGAGGAAATAGAAAATACCTAAATTTAGATAATGATGAAAGACTTGTTAGATTACACATAGGCCTTGAGGATCCAAAAGATTTGATTGAAGATTTAAGGAAATCCCTTAAATTTGTTAAATGACGACTGAAAAGTTTATAAGAAACAACACGGCCTTAGTTACATTAATAGCTGCATGCCTTGTTGTTTTAATTTCACTTAGTGTAAGGCAAGTATTTGGGTTGTTTTTCATGGATTTTAATACAGATCTAGGAATAACAAATACAGAATTTGGTCTAGCAATTGGTATCCAAATGTTAGGATGGGGTCTTTCTGGTCCAATTTTTGGAGCTATCGCTGACAAGTATGGTGGACACAAAGCTATTAGTTTAGCATTTTTATTTTATATTTTAGGGATATATTTTTTATTTGCTGGTCCAAACACAGGTATTTATTTTCAAATGAGTTTAGGTGTATTGATTGGAATTGGATGTGGTGGGACCGCAATAAGTATACCAATGTCAGTTGTTGGAAAACACTTTCCTTTGTCAAATAGAACAATTGCAATGAGCATCGTTACAGCAGTTGGTTCATTTGGATATTTCATCTCTCCACTTTTCACAAATTATTCTTTAGAGAATAATGGCTGGGTTCAGACTTTAATTTACTTTATGTTATTCTTAGTTGTAGGTTTGATTGTAGCATTTTTTGTAAGGTCTCCAAATTTAAGTGAGTCTTTAGAAAAACCTACCGACCAAAATACTGTAAGCGCACTAAAAGAAGCTTTTCAAACTAAAAGTTATGTACTACTTGTGGCTGGATTTTTTGTATGTGGATTTCATATTACTTTAGTTGGAACCCACGTTCCAAAGTATGTAATTGATAGAGGATTAGATGATTGGACTGCAGCAATGATCTTATCTTTAATAGGTTTATTTAATATATTTGGATCACTTTTAAGTGGATATCTTTCAACTAAAATGAGTAAAAAAATAATTTTAAGCGCAATTTATTTATTAAGAGGACTATCTATCTGTTTATTTATATTTACGCCGCCAAGTACAATAAGTTCTATAATTTTTGGAGCTAGCTTCGGCTTTTTATGGCTATCAACAGTTCCAGCGACTAGCGGGATAGTGGCTCATATATTTGGAACAAAGTATTTGGGATTATTATACGGATTAGTTTTCCTCAGCCATCAAATAGGTTCTTTTTTTGGAGCTTATCTAGGTGGTTTATTTTATGATTTGTATGGATCTTATGACTATGCGTGGTATTTGGCAATTGCATTGTCTATATTTGCTGGTTTAATACATTTACCAATAAAAGAGCAACCAGTTGAAAGATTACAAAAAGCATAAACTAAAATTTAACCCATTTTTAGAAAGACTTTATCAGTCTGATAAAGCACTTATTATTTATAAAGTTGATGGTGGTTATAATATTTATACAGATTTTTCGAAAAAAATTATTTTAAATAATAAAAATATTAATAATTTTTTAAATAGTTTTAATAAAAAGCGACCATGCAAAGAAACTGATCTATATATTGGTTTTTTTGGATATGAGATTTTATGCAATCTATTAAATATAAAAATAAAAAAACAAAAAAGGATTAATTTTTACAAAGGTATATTTTATAAACCAGAAACTATAATCAAAATAAGAAAAGACATAAAAATTGTTTCAAGGGCTAAAAAATTTAAATTTAAAAATTCATTTCATGACACACAAATACTGTCGTCTTTTAAACTGAATATTGATTATAAGAAATATAATAAAATATTTAATATTTTCTCTAAAAAAATAAGGCAGGGTGAAACTTATCAAATAAAAATATGCACAAAGTATAAAAATAAATCGAAAATAAACCCTGTTAATTTTTTTTGGAAATTAATGAAAGTAAATGCAGCTCCTGAGTCATTTATGATTAGAGATAAAGATTATTCAATTGTTAGTTGTTCGCCAGAAACATTGATAAATAAATCTAACAATAAAATTATTACAAAACCAATAGCAGGCACTTTAAAAAAATTAAACAAAATAAATATTAATAAAGCATTAAAATTCTTTAAAAATAACAACAAAGAAACAAAAGAGCATAATATGATTGTTGATATGGAAAGAAATGATCTTTCAAGAGTATGCAAACCAGGTTCTGTCAAAATTTTAAGGGAAAAATTTGTTGAGGAATATAAACATCTTTTTCATTATGTTACATCAATACAAGGAATACTTAAAAAAAATATTACAATTAAGGAAATTATAAAATCAATGATGCCAGGTGGTTCAGTTATCGGGTGCCCAAAAATCAGAACGCTTGAACTTTTAAATAATCAGGAAAAGGAAGATAGAAATATTTTTACTGGGAGTTTTGGATACATAAAATTCAATCAAGATATGAGGTTTAATATAATTATAAGATCAATTTTAAATTTTAAGAAAATTTCCGAAATATCTGCAGCCTCTGGCGTGGTTTTAGATAGTAATTCAAAGAAAGAGTTTAATGAAAACTTCTTAAAAGCAAAATCTTTGTTGGAGCTGTACAAATGATCTATATTATTGATCATAAAGACTCTTTTACTTGGAATGTGGTTCATCAATTTTCAAAATTTGATGAGGTTTATTGTTCTAACTTTGACGATATAAATGAAAATAAAATTAGAGAAAGTAATACTATAGTTCTATCACCTGGCCCAGGCTCCCCTAAGGATTATCCAAAGACAGCAAAAATATATAAAAAATATAAAAACAAAAAAAAAATAATTGGAATATGCTTGGGGTATCAACAAATATTGTTTTGTGAAAAAGGTAAAATTGTTCAACAAAAGAGAATTTATCACGGATATCAATCAAAAATAAAAATCACATCACAAAGTAAATTATTTAAAAAAAATAAAACTTTTTTTGTAGGCAGATATCATTCTCTTAAATTATATGAGCCTTATAATTCAAAAGATATTAAAATAACAATGAGATGTTCAAAAACAAATATAGCAATGGGTTTTGAGGATATTAAAAATAATATATTTGGATTTCAATTTCACCCAGAATCTTTTTTAACAAAAAATGGCGACACTATTATTAAAAAAATCCTATCTAATTAAAGATCTAAAAGAAATAAAATTTAAAGATCTTTGGAACGATCATGGTGTTTTCACAACCATGCGAGTTATGGGTAAAAATAAAAAAATTCTTTTTTTTAAAGAGCATATTGAAAATTTAATAAGATCATTAAAAATTTATGGGTTAAATCAAAAAAATTTGAAAATAAATATTTTTAAGCTTATTAGAGTTAATTTATCTAAAAATCTTAATTATAATCACCTTTTAAGAGTAGCAATAAATAAAAAAATGATTTCAATCTCACTAAGAAAAAGAATCAAACCTAAATTAAATTTTAAATTAAAATTGTTAAATTACAAAAGAATAGATCCAAGTTATAAAAATCTTAAGTATAAAAAGATATTAAGTTATTTAAAAAAGCTTGATAATGCAGAGTATGATGTAGCCCTTCACAAGAATAAAAAATTTTTAGAGACAGGTACCTCTAATTTGTTATTTATTCAAAATAACAAAGTATACTCACCTAAAAATAATTTTTATAGTGGTATTACATTTAAATTTTTTCGTAAAAAAATTAAAATAAATTTAAGAGATGTCTATTTAAAAAATATCAATAGCTTTGACGAAATCCTTTTAATAGGATCTGGTAAAGCAGTAACATCAGTATTAAGAATAGATGAATTGAAATGGAAAAGAAAAAGTCTAAATTTTTTTAACAAATTAAACAAAATTTATCAAAAAAAAATTAATTATGCGTGATCCAAATAACCCTTGTTTATTTTGTAATATCAATAGCCAAGATTTAGTATTTGATAATAATTTCGCCTTTGTAAGTTTTGATAGCTATCCTGTTTCAAAATATCATTCTTTAATAGTTCCTAAAAGACACATTTTAGATTATTTCGAACTTAATAATGATGAACTGCTAGCATGTAATGACCTTATTAAAAAAATTAAAAAAAAAATTCAAAACGAAGATAAAACAGTTGACGGTTTTAATATCGGTACAAACTCAGGGGTAGCAGCTGGACAATCTATAATGCACTGTCATATACACTTGATTCCAAGAAGAAAAGGTGATGTGGACAATCCACAGGGTGGAGTTAGGGGCGTAATACCATCAAAACAGCATTATATTAGAAAAAAGTAAATAATTAACTTATATTAATAACTTAAAAATGTGCCATATCACTGTTGAACTAAAACTTTATCTGTATTAAAAAGTTCAAATTATTATGATTACAACAAATCCTTTTTCATTACTTTCTGAAACAATACCATCAATCGCATTACAAGCTTTTGTGTTAGTAATGGTTGGATTGGTTGCTGCAGGAACAATTTTGGATATCATCCATAAAAAAAATGTAAAATATTTTTTTAATAATGCAAAAAAAGCAAAAAAAAATGCAACAAGAGAATTAGGAACTGGTGAAAGAATAGCTATCATTGGAAAAACAATCGTTCACGACATTGGAACAACGTCTGAGTTGGGAATGGGCAAAAGAAGAATTGCTCACGTGTTAGGAATGTATGGTACAATTTTATTTTGGGCTGGCTCAGCTGTGATGATATTTTGTTATTCATCAGCAAATGCAGAAACACCAATTTTTTGGCCAGCTATATGGCACTTAGGTGCGTTTATGACTTGCCTTGGTGGTTTTTGGTTTTGGTTTTTTCTTAGAGTTGATGTAGCTGCAGAAGCTCACTCAGTTTTTAGAATCATTCAAGCAGATTTATTTGTATTAGCACTTCTAGCGTCATCACTGTTTGGTTTATTGTGGTCATTTTTTCAAGCAAAAGGTATGTTTGGATGGGACACTTTATTTCTAGTTCTATTCGTAGTTTCTAATATAGTTCTCTTTGGGGGGGTATATTGGTCAAAATTTGCTCATATGTTTTATAAACCAGGAGCTGCTATTCAAAAAAATCTAGCAGAAGCGGATGGCTCTAGAGATAATCTACCTGAGCCTGCTGATGCACCTGAGCAGTTTGGTTTAGGGATAAAAAGAGAGCAACCCAAACATTATTAATATGATACAGTTGAAAGGAAAAAATTAAATTATGTCAACTTTTGTTTATATGACTAGATGCGATGGATGTGGACACTGCGTAGATATTTGTCCGTCAGACATCATGCACATAGACGAGACAATTAGAAGAGCAAAAAATATAGAACCAAATTTTTGTTGGGAATGTTATTCGTGTGTTAAGGCGTGCCCTAACCATGCAATTGACGTAAGAGGTTATGCAGATTTTGCTCCAATGGGTCATAGTGTTAGAGTTAGAAGAGAAGAGGAAAAAGGAACAATTTCTTGGAGAATAAAATTTAGAAATGGTACAGAAAAAAATTTTGTATCACCCATCACAACTAAACCTTGGGGAAAATTTATTCCTAAACTTGCAGAAGCAGACACGCCTAATCAGGGTGAAATAAATTCTCAAATTCTTTATAATGAACCACATGGATTAAATACTGAGAAAGACTTACCAACTGTTGATAAAAGTAAATTTAAAAAAGGTGTTTACTATTAATGCCTAAATCAAAAACAGTATACGAAGAATGTGATGTACTTGTTGTTGGTGGAGGAATGGCAGGCACCGGTGCAACCTTTGAAGCAAGACACTGGGGTAGGGATTTAAAAATCATTTGTGTAGAAAAAGCAAACATCGATAGAAGTGGAGCAGTTGCTCAAGGGTTATATGCAATTAACTGTTATATGGGTATGCAGTGGAATGAAAATCAACCTGAGGACCATGTACGTTATGCAAGGAACGATTTAATGGGTCTTGTCAGAGAAGACTTAGGTTACGACATGGCTCGTCATGTTGATTCAACAGTACATATGTTCGATGAATGGGGTTTGCCTATGATGAAAAATAAAGAGACAGGCAGATACCAAAGAGAAGGTAAATGGCAGATAATGATCCATGGTGAGAGTTATAAACCAATTGTTGCTGAGGCAGCAAAAAAATCTGCAGATAAAATTTACAATAGAATTATGATCACTCATTTATTAATGGATGAGACAAAAGAAAATAGAGTAGGTGGCGCAGTAGGATTTAATATGAGAACAGGTGATTACCATGTTTTTAGATCAAAGACAGTAATTGTTGCTGCGGGTGGAGCATCTCACATATTTAAACCTAGAGCAGTGGGAGAAGGAATGGGTAGAACATGGTATGCACCATGGTCTAATGGATCAGCTTATGCACTCCCGATTGCTGCTGGAGCAAAAATGACTCAAATGGAAAATAGAATTGTTTTATGTAGATTTAAAGACGGATATGGTCCTGTTGGTGCATACTTTTTACATTTAAAAACGTATACTCAAAATGCAAATGGAGAAAACTACGAAAAAAAATGGTATAACCAAACAAAAGAATTAGTTGGCGAATATATAGACCATCACCCAACACCAACTTGTTTAAGAAATCATGCATTTGTTCAAGAAGTAATGTCTGGTAATGGACCTATACACATGGTTACAAAAGAAGCATTTCAAGACCCACATTTAGAAACAGTTGGATGGGAAAATTTTTTAGGAATGACTGTAGGTCAAGCTGTGGTATGGGCTTCTCAAAATATCGATCCAAAATATACTAATCCGGAATTAACCACTTCTGAACCATATGTGATGGGATCTCATGCAACTTGCTCAGGAGCATGGGTTAGTGGACCAGAAGATATATCACCACCTGAATATTTTTGGGGCTATAATAGAATGACAACTGTGGAAGGTCTTTTCGGTGCAGGAGATACGGTTGGAGGTAGTGCACACAAATTTTCATCAGGTTCTTTCACTGAAGGAAGATTGGCTGCTAAAGCAGCTGTAAAATATATTGAGGAAAAAAAAGCAAAAGACTTAAAAGTATCAGATAAACAATGTGAGGATTTTAGGGAAGTTATTTATAAGCCATTAGATAATTACACAATAGGTAGAAACGAAATTACGGGTGGAACTGTATCACCTAGTTATATTTCTCCTATACAGGGCCTACAAAGATTACAAAAAATAATGGATGAATACGTAGGTGGTATTTCAGTAAACTACATGACCAATGAAAATTTACTTAAAAAAGGTTTGGAATTATTAGATTGGTTAACTGAGGACTTAGAGAATGTTGGAGCTGAGGATTATCATCAATTAATGAGAGCGTGGGAACTGAAACATAGAACATTAACTTCTCAGTGTGTAACTGAGCATACTTTGTTTAGAAAAGAAACTCGTTGGCCTGGCTACTATTACAGAGGCGATTATATGAAATTGGATGATGAGAATTGGCATTGTCTAACAGTTTCTAGAAGAGATCCAAAAACTGGTAAGTTTACGATGGAAAAACAACCCGTTTATCATATTATTGACGAAAAAGAAAAAAAGCAGGCTTCTTAATTTTAATTATTAATCATGAGCTTAATCGAAAAGTCAGATGAGGATATCATCAAGATAGCCGACCCTATTTGGAATAATCTAGTTAAATCCTCAAACATAAAAGACTATGGAGGATTTACTAAAGATTTTTCATCACAAATGCTTTATGGAGCCAATGAAGTTGAGCTTGGAAAACAGTGGGCAAATAACGATTTAATATCAAGTCTTAAAGAAAATTGTAAGCCTATGGGCTGTTTAAGAAGAGGAGCTTATGTAACAGTAATCTATAAGCAAAACAGCTCTAAGATACCCGGAGACTTTATTGGTAGGCTTGTTCTGGGAGAGGAAGGCGGCGATATAAAGGTATTTGGAGCTACAATTTTTTAAAAAAAAATTCTATCAATTAGTAATTTAATCTTGCAAACTTAGGTATATTTGTGCTATTCGGCGGATATGCTTAATTATTTAAACTTAAAAAAAACATTTAAGCATATACCTCAAAACTTTAGTTCTTTTAACTCAAAAATACTAATTTACTTAGGCTTGATAGCTTATTGGGGAGTAATTTTAGTAGGAACATTATTTCACATTAATTAGCAATCATAAGTTGACTTTAATATTCTACAGGAATAATTATTCCTAATGGAGTATTTTCTTCCAATTGCAGAGGTCTATGTAAGTTTACCTTTAATATTTCTTTTAAGTTTATTTGTAGGAGTTTTGTCAGGTCTTTTTGGTGTTGGTGGAGGATTTTTAATGACTCCGTTTCTTATTTTTATGGGCATTCCACCAGCTTATGCAGTCCCTAACGAAGCTAACAATATTTTAGGAACTTCAATATCAGGGTCAACAACTCACTATTTAAAAGGAACTTTAGACTACAAAATGGGTTTGATGATTGTTGTTGGAGGTACTGCGGGAACTTTACTTGGAATTTTAACTTTTACTTATTTTAAAGATATTGGAAAAATCAATGTCGTTATTTCATTATCTTATATGTACATACTTGCAATAATTGGAACGTTAATGCTTGTTCAAGGCATCACTGAAATAGATAGGGCAAGAAAAAAAATTGTTGTCAAAAAAAAACTCCACGAACATTATTGGATACACGGATTACCATTTAGAATGAAATTTAAAAAATCTAAACTTTACGAGAGTGTTTTTACACCAATAATAATCGGATTAATCGTTGGATTTATTGCAGCAATAATGGGTATTGGAGGTGCATTTATACTTGTTCCAGCAATGATTTATATAATTGGGATGCCCACCAAATTAATTCCTGGCACATCTTTATTCGTAACTATTTTTATAAGTGCAATTGTAACTGTTTTACATGCTTTTAATTATGGATCAATTGATCTTATTTTAGTTACTGTATTGATATTAGGATCAATTTTAGGTGTTCAAATTGGTCAAAAAATTGGAGAGAAAGTAGATAGTTCAGAATTTAAAACAATTTTAGCGGTTCTATTATTATTAGTAGGAATAGCAGTAGCATACGACTCATTTTTTGCGGAGCAAGCCTATAATGAGACTAAAAAAATTGGAACTGAAACATTAGATCCAATAGCAACATTCGTTAGAGATTTATCAAAAGAAATGCCAATACTTTATGGAATGTTTTCAATTGTATTGGCCCTTGTACTTGGTGTGGGTGCGGCAATCTTGAGAAGATTTCTGTCAAATATAAGAAAGAAATATATTCATACTGCTCCTCCTGCTTCACAAAAGTAATATCAATTTTTAAAAAATTCTGTTAATTTTTTAAAATGAAAAAAATTCTAATTTTAATATTTTGTATCTTCAGTTTCCAATCAATCGCAATGGAAAAACAAACGACTTTTGATATTGATTTATTTAAAAAAGCTCAGTCTGATGGAAAAGTGGTAGTAGTAAGCTCATGGATAAAGTATTGCAGCTCCTGTGCAAGTCAAATGAAAGTTTTAAATAAAATTGAGGAAGACTTCAAAAATATAGTTTATCTAAACTTTGACGTAAGAAATGAAGATATTTCAAATTTACTAAATGTTGAATATCAGACAACTTTATTAATTTTTAAAAATAATAAAGAGGTTTATAGAAGCATAGGCGAAACTACTAAGGAAAAAATATATAAAGCTATAAATTCATCTATTTGAAATTAAGCACTTCTGTAAAGTTTAGTCATAACAAACTCTTTATGACCTAAAGCCTCTGCACAAGTAAGTCTACCGTTAGCAACTCTTAAAGTTGCCTTTATCAATTCATCTCCAGCTTGATCAAGATTCATTTGACGAGAAAGTATTTTTGAAACATCCACATCTATGTGTTCACTCATAGTTTTAGCTGTTAATGGATTTGCTGTTAACTTAATCACCGGTTCAATTGGGTTACCAATAATATTTCCTTGTCCAGTCGGAAATAAATGAATATTAAAACCACCTGCAGCTTGTAATGTTACACACTCTGCTGCAGCAGATGAAGTATCCATGAAATATAATCCTTTTCCCTTTGTTGGTTCTTCAGCAGGTTCTAAAACATCAATAAATTGTCTAGAACCAATTTTTTGAAAGTTTCCAAAAGCTTTTTCCTCAATTGTGGTTAGCCCTCCAGCTATATTCCCTGCTGTTGGCTGGCTTTCAGATAAATCATCAGTTGCTTCTTTTAATATAAAATCATTATAATCACTCCAAGTTTTCATAAATTTCTTTTGAGCTTCAGGAGTTTTTCCTCTTTTGGCACACACTGTTTCAGCGCCAGTTAACTCTGAAGTTTCGCCGAAACATAAATGAACACCAAAAGGTTCTAATTTATCCATTAAATTTCCAACGGTAGGGTTTGAAGCAAGTCCGGATGTTGTATCTGACTCACCACATTTTACAGAGATCCACAAATCGCTCATTGGACATTCCTCTCTTTGTTTTTCTGATGCCCACATTGAAAACTCTTGCGCTTTTTTTGAAACCTTTGCAATTGTGTCTATATCTCCAACTCCCTCAATACTAAAACCTTCTACTGGCTTTCCAGTTTTTGCGATAGCATCCACAATTCTTTTTGTCCACTTTGGCTCAATTCCAATAACAATCACCGCTGCAACATTTGGGTTTTTTCCAGTACCGATCATTGTTCTAAAATGCAATTCTAAATCTGCCCCAAACTGAAGTCGTCCATAGGAGTGGGGAAGTGCAATTGTTCCTTTTATATTATTTGCTACTGCTTCAGCACATGCATTTGAAATATCATCAACTGGTAAAATAATTACATGGTTTCGAGTACCAGCTCTTCCATTTTCTCTTTTATATCCTAAAAAACTTTTTGGTATTTCCATATTACCACTTTTTTGTTTTTACGTTATGAACATGAACATGCTCACCTTTTTTGATATTTTTAACAACCTTACCAATATCGTGCCCATATTTTAATATTGTGTCTCCCTCTTTTAAATCGGTCATTGCTATCTTATGTCCCAGGGGTATTTCGCTGATAGATTGGATTTTTGCCGATTTATCATTTTCCATTATCCAGCAATTACACTCTTGATTTGGCTTAATTTTTTCTATTACAACCACCCCAACGTTATCTTTTTCATCGTGGATTATGACTTCTGTACTGCTCATTATTTATTTCTTGTTTGAAATTCCTAAGATCTTATATATTAATCACATTCATTAACAAATAAAAAATTGTAGAGAATTCTTATGACTAAAATGACTACAGAAGAAGCTTTTATAAAAGTTCTTCAAATGCACGGTATAGAACATGCTTTCGGTATTATTGGTTCTGCATTCATGCCTATATCAGATTTGTTTCCAAAAGCTGGAATTACTTTCTGGGATGTTGCACATGAAACTAACGGGGGATTGATTGCTGATGGTTACACAAGAGCAACAGGTAAAATGTCAATGGTAATTGCTCAAAATGGTCCAGGTATAACTGGATTAGTAACACCAATAAAAACCGCTTATTGGAATCATACACCACTTTTATTAGTCACGCCACAAGCAGCTAATAAGACTATGGGCCAAGGTGGCTTTCAAGAAGTAGAGCAGATGAATTTATTTAAAGATATGGTTTGTTATCAAGAAGAGGTAAGAGATCCATCAAGAATGGCAGAAGTATTAAATAGAGTTATTGAAAAAGCAATTAGGGGATCTGCGCCAGCACAAATAAATGTTCCAAGGGATTATTGGACACAAGTCATAGATATTGATTTACCACCGATAGTTAGATTTGAGAGACAAGGTGGTGGTAAAGATGCAATCGATCGTGCAGCAAAATTATTATCAGATGCAAAATTCCCAGTAATATTATCTGGGGCAGGAGTTGTTATTGGAAATGCTATTGAAGATTGCAAAAAACTAGCAGAAAAATTAGATGCTCCAGTTTGTAACGGTTACCAACACAATGATAGTTTTCCAGGAAGTCATCCATTAGCGGTTGGACCTTTAGGATATAACGGATCAAAAGCTGGCATGCAACTGATCTCTAAAGCTGATGTTGTATTAGCATTAGGAACTAGATTAAATCCGTTTTCAACTTTACCTGGTTACGGAATAGATTACTGGCCAAAAAATGCAAAAATTATTCAAGTTGACATGAACCCAGATAGAATAGGGCTTACAAAAAAAGTTACTGTTGGAATTTGTGGTGATGCAAAAATGGTAGCACAACAAATTTTGGAGAAATTATCTAAAAATGCAGGAGATGGTGGTAGAGAAGAGAGAAAAAACCTAATTCATCAGACTAAATCTGCGTGGTTACAAACTTTAACTGGATTAGATCATGAGGAAGATGATCCAGGAACTGTTTGGAACAAAGAAGCAAGAGAAAGAGATAAAGATAGAATGTCTCCAAGACAAGCATGGAGAGCAATACAAGAAGCGATGCCTACTGATGTAATTATATCAAGTGATATCGGAAATAATTGTGCGATTGGTAATGCTTATCCTACATTTGAAAAGGGAAGAAAATATTTAGCACCTGGATTATTTGGTCCTTGTGGATATGGCTTTCCAGCAATTCTTGGTGCAAAAATCGGTTGTCCTGATACACCAGTTATTGGTTTTGCAGGAGATGGGGCTTTTGGAATAAGTATGAATGAAATGAGTTCATGCGCAAGAAAAGAATGGCCAGCAATCACTATGGTTATTTTTAGAAATTATCAGTGGGGTGCTGAAAAAAGAAATTCAATTCTATGGTTTGATGATAATTTTGTTGGTACCGAACTTGATCCAGAACTAAGTTTTGCAAAAGTAGCAAATGCTTGTGGTTTAAAGGGGGTTACAGTGAAAACAATGGCAGAAACTACAACAGCCATAAAGAAATCATGCGAGGATCAAAAAAAAGGAATTACAACTTTTATTGAAATTATTCTGAATCAGGAATTAGGGGAACCTTTTAGACGAGATGCAATGAAAAAACCAGTCGAGGTTGCTGGTATTAAAAAAGAGGATATGAAGCCCCAGATTTCTGAAAATAATAGATGAATTATAACAAAAAACTTCAACTTATAAAAAAAATATTTATCCAAAAAAAGAGTAAGAACAAAAAGTTTACTTATCCTCTTTTAACAGATGGATACTCAAGTTCTGATTTACAAGAAGCATCAAAAGTATTGTTAAGTGGCAGACTGACCATGTCTAATATAACAAAAAAGTTTGAAAAGTATTTTGCAAAAAAAATTGGCTCAAAATATGCACTGATGGTAAATTCAGGCTCATCTGCAAACTTACTAGCTTTATTTTGTTTAATTAATCCTTATAAAAAAAATAGACTTAAAAAAGGCGATGAGTGCATTGTTCCATCACTATGCTGGTCCACATCCTTATGGCCAATTATTCAGGCTGGGTTAAGCCCTGTTTTTGCTGATGTAAATCTAGAAACATTTACACTTGACTTAGAAACTATAAAAAAAAATATTACAAAAAAAACTAAAGCTATAATGATACTTAATGTTCTCGGTAATTGCTCTGAAATGGATAGAATAAAAAATTTTTGTAATAAAAAAAAAATCTATTTAATCGAAGACTCTTGCGAGGCGCTCGGTTCGAAATATAAAAATAAATATCTTGGAACTTTTGGAAATTTTGGAACCTTTTCTTTTTATTACTCACATCAAATTACATCTGGAGAAGGAGGAATGATAGTTTGCGACTCTAAGCAAGATTTTAATATATTAAAATCATTAAGAGCTCATGGATGGGACAGAGAGATAAATAAAAAAAACGTTAAGGATTTTAATTTTATAAATGAAGGTTTTAATCTAAGACCATTAGACATAACAGCTTCCGTTGGATTAAATCAATTTAAAAGATTAAACAAATTAAAGAGCACAAGAGCTAAAAATAGAGATAATTTAATAAAATCTTTAAAGTTATCAAAGAAATGGAACAATCAATTTTCATTTTTTAATCCTCAAAAAAATCTAGATCCAAGTTGGTTTGGCTTTCCTCTTATGATCAATAAAAACAAAATAAAATCAAAGGTAAATTTTTTAAAATTTCTTAATAAGAATCAAATTGAAACCAGACCGATAATAAGTGGGAATTTTATTAACCAGCCGGCAATTAAAAAATATAAGATAAGATATAGAAGAAGTGATTTAAAAAATTCACAAGATATAGAGGATAGAGGTTTTTTTATTGGTTTACCGACAGAAATTCTTGACAGATCAAAAATAAACAGGATTACAAATTTGTTGCTTAATGTTAATAATTTCTAATGTTAAAATGTGGAATTACTGGAGCAACAGGTGTTTTGGGTAGACGAATTATTAAAAAATTACCTTATAAATTTTTAATTTTTAAAGAAAAAATTGAAAATTATAAAAAAGTTAAAAAATGGGTAAATTTAAATAAATTTGATATAGTTTTACATTTAGCAGCCATTGTACCAACAAATAAAGTAAATAAAAATTATAAAAAAGCAAAATCTGTAAATATTTATGGCACTAAAAATTTAGTCAAAGCTATATTAGAAACTTCCAATCCTCCCAAATGGTTTTTTTATGCCTCTACATCTCATGTTTATCCGTCTACTTTCAAAAAAAAAAAATTTTCTGAAAAAGATAAAGTAAAGCCTTACTCTCAATATGGTAAAACAAAACTTGGTGGAGAAAAAATTGTAGAAAAAAATTTTAAAAATAAAAAAATTAATTTTTGCATAGGAAGAATTTTCAGTTTTACTGATAAAAATCAAAAAATACCTTTTGTAATTCCAGGCCTTATATCAAAAATTCAATATACAAAACAGAAACAACTAAGATTAAGCAATTTAAATCATTATAGAGATTTTTTATCAACAGAGGATATTGCGTTAGCAATTAAAATTCTTGGTAAACACTGCAAAAAGGGCACTTATAATATTGGTAGCGGCAAAGAAATAAATTTAAAAAATATTGCAAAAATTATTGCAAAAAAATATAAGAAAAAAATATCTTTTGAAAAAGATAATAAGCCAACATTTTTAATTAGCAACAGTAGTAAATTAAAAAGACTAGGATGGAAGCCTAAAAAATTTAAAAATAGTATAAATTATTTTTACTCAAATGCGTAACATTTCTATTATAATACCTACTTATAAAGAAAAAGAGAACATATTCAAATTAACAAGCAAGATTTTAAGTCTTTACCCAAAAACGATTATATTTGTTATTGATGATACAAAAAATTCAAATTTAAAAAATAGATTTAGGAGTAATAGGATCAAATATTTTTCAAGAAAGAATAAAAAAGGAAGAGGATCAGCTGTTTTATATGGTTTCAAAAAATCTTTACAATATAAATCAAGTAATATTTTCATAGAAATGGATGCTGATTTTTCACACAATCCAATAGAATTAAAAAAAAAAATAGAATTTTTTATTAAAAATGATTTAGATTTATTAATTTCGAGTAGATATTTAGAAAAAAGCAAGATTATTAATTGGCCAATTCAAAGATTAGTATTTTCAAAATTATCAAATATGTTTGCTCAATTGTTATTAAATGTTGGAGTAACAGATTATACAAATGGTTTTAGGATTTATTCAAGAAGATCTGTAGAGTTAATTGTAAAAAGGTGTGGCAAGATTGGTGACGGATTTATTGTACTTTCTGAAATTCTGCTGACTATAAAATTAAATAAATTTAAAATAAGGGAATTACCAACAATTTTTGTAAATCGAAGAAGAGGAGAAAGCTCAGTTAACTTTAAACTTATTATTCAATCATTAATTGGAATACTAAAGTTATATTTTATCAAAATTAATAATTCACCGTGAAAAAGAGTTAGGCATAGTGAATAATAAAATAATATATTTATAAAATAATCCTAAAAAAATTTAATTAAATAAATGAAAATTTGAATTTACTTAATTTTTTTATAGTATCGATATATAAAATTTAATTTTTTCTTTTTAATACTATTCTATCATCAAATTTTTTTAAAATAGTATAATTATTATCTAAATGTTTATATATATAAGGATATCGGATTCTTGGATTAATAGCCCAAGCATCGTATTTTCCACCAATCACTATATATTCAACATTTTTTTTACTTATCTCATTTAATAAATTTTTTTGAGTTAATTTTGAGCCCACAGCATATATTAAATTATATTTTGTACATGATCTTTTTTTAAATAGATAATTTAAAGCTGACTCATAATTTAATACTTGAATACAATTTGATTTATTTAAAAAATTATTTGAATCTGATAAGAAAATTTTATCATTTTCACTTAAAAAAAAATTATCGTTAGCAATTATAAGTTTTTGAAAATTTTTTTTATAATTTCTAATATTATTTAAATCTAAGAAGAAAAAGGATATAAAAATAAAAAAAATTATTGGCGAATATAAATACGTCTGTTTAGCAAAAATTTTAATATTATTTTTTTCATTTATATAAACTTTAATTACAATTACTAAAAAACTTAAAAATTGAATATACCCAAGCGAAATCCCTTGCTTTAAGTGACCACCATCAGATCTAGAAAGACCAGTTTTGTAAAATACTAAACTTTCAATAAAAAATAATATTGAAAAAATTTTAAAATTATCAGAGATTTTATGAGTACTTTTTACAAATAATGAAATCAAAAAAATGCCATTAGCCAATAATACAATAAGGTTTTTGGTTGCTCTTGAAGAGTCCTCTAATCCAGAAAAAGGCTTTGGATATATGACTCCATTTGAAGAGTCCATATGTTTTAAAATTTCAATTGAATTTGATATAAACAATATAAATTCTTCTTTACCAATTATAATGTAAAGGATAATCCATGATAGTAATATAAATATTATAAAATATAAACACCATTTATATTCTTTGATAAGAATAAAAACTAATATTAAAAAAAAAAATAAAAAATTTAAATATATTCCTTTATCTAAGCTCAGAAGAATTGATGATGGTGAAAGTATTCCTAAAGTTAAAATTTTGAGTAAAAAACGATCACTTCTTTTAATCAATAAGATTATTATTAACGAGAAAGAAAGAATAATCGGAATATCTCTAAAATTTAAGTAACCTGAATTTACTAAATATAAAGAAATTGAAAAAAAAGGTATTAAAAATAATAATCTTAAGTATTTTTCAAAATTAATTAAAATTATAAGATTATAAAAAAAAAATAATAAAAAGAAATGCAATATTAAGTTTAAAATACTTATTAACAACCTAGTGGATCCAATTGATACTTGATTAAAAATATCCCAAGAAACAGGAGATAACAGAACATCAACAAATAAGCCAGTTCCAACAAAATTATCAACCCATAAATTTCCAGTTTCTAAAAAGTTAAAACCACCACCTAAATATTGACCTTCATGAAAAAGATCAAGTTCATAAAAAATAATGTCTTTTGAAAAAAAAAAAAAAATTAAAAGTATTAAAAAAGAAACTGAAAATATTATTGAATCTCTGTTTTTTTCAATATTATTTTTATTGTTTTCATTAAATGTTGCAAAGAATTCTTTAATAATTTTTTTATTGAAAAAAAAACAATTAAATAAATAAATCAATAAGGGTAACGATATAAATATTATAAATCTAAGGGTATCATTAAATTGGTGATGATTATTTTCAGAATAAGTACCAACAACTTCATATTTATTAGAGTAGGGTAAACTTATTTTATCCCATAAAATTACAATCAAGATAATACTTATTAAAATTGAGAACAAGCTAGATAAAAAAAATTTTTTATTTTCACTCATTAATTTATGAATGCTTTTACACGACCAATTTTTTCAATTCTTGCTTCATAAAGTCCTTTGGCAAGTATAGGAACTACACCAACAGTCGATCCTGTAAATACATAAAAATTCGTATTTAGAACAACCTTATCTTTTCTGAGTTTATTTAAAACAAATTTTAATGAGTTCAGTGGATTGACATAAACTGTATTGGTATTTCCACTTACACTTTGATTTATTTTTTTATTTTTAATTATTGTCTTTAAATTATTAATATTAATTTTTTTATATTTTTTCTTTTTACCTATAACAAATTTAATATTTGCACCAAAGTCACTGCTCAAATCACCAAAAGATTTTATTCCTTTTTTTCTCTGTCTGTAACCAACAACTTCTATACTAGGTGCAATATGTGAAATAAATTTTAAAATATTATTTTTTGTTATATTTTTTTTAAAATTAAAAAATTCTTTTTTTATAAGATATGTTACTTCTAACTCGATGCCTAAAGTGAATTTATTTATTTTTACATTTTTCCCATTTTGTAAAAAATTTCTTTTATACACTGAAGCATAAAAAGGCTCTTTTTCTCTTAATTTTTTCATTACTGGTAATGCTGTACCACCTGCTTTAAAACCAATTATTGGCTCATTTACTTTACTCTCACATAACTTTCTGAATTTATCAGCATTCTTGAGCTGCTTTGTAAATTTTAAAGGTAATGGAGATATAATTTTATTCTTTAAAAAAGCTTTAACTAATTTGTTACTTAATTTTTCTGCAGAATTTATTTTCATCAATTCATCTCTAATACTGTTGCCGGATCCAATCTCACGTTAAACCAATTAAGTCTAATATCCAAGTGGGGTCCTGTCGATCTCCCACTGGATCCAACAGTTCCGATTATATCACCTTGTTTAACAATATCATCTTTTTCTACAAATATTTTATCCATATGCATGTATAAAGTTGAAATGCCATGACCATGGTCAAATATTAAAGTCGCACCAGTATAATATAAATCTTTTTCGGCCAAAGTTACAATACCGTCAGCCATAGCCTTAATTGGTGTACCTAAATCTCCAGCAAAATCTAATCCATAATGTGGCCAACGTGGTTTTCCATTGAGTATTCTTTGACTTCCATATACTCCGGTTATAATTGCATTATCTAGCGGCTGAATAAACTTTTCTTTAAAAAAAACTAAATTACTATTTATGGATCTAGCTTTACCTATCAATTTATTCTCATTTTTAATTCTTTCATATACCTCCTCAGGAGGTGTTACTTTTTTTTTATCTAACCCATCAATCCTTTGTATTTTGTATTCTCTTTTAAAAACTTTTTTAATAATTTTTTTCTCCTCTCCATTTAAACTTTTTATAATTAGAACGTCATTTTTCCTGTCTCGTCCTAAACCAAAAGCAAAGAAACCATCTTTTGTTACTTTAATTTTTTTTTTATCAATTGTTATTTGAGCTCCAGGATCAGTTTTACCAATAATATAATGACCTTGAATGAATTTTCCCTTAAATTCAACGGCTTGAGCGGTTGATGTTAAAAATATTAAAATTAATAGTATATTAATTATTTTGCTGTCCATCCACCATCAACTAATAAAGAGGTTCCATTTATCATTGATGCAGCATCTGATGCTAAAAAAACTGCTGCACTTGCAACATCGGAAAGCTCAGCGAATCTTCCAAGCGGAATATTTCCTAAAACTTCCTTTTTGAATTTTTTACTTTTTAGAAATTTTTTTGTCATTGGTGTCACTACAAAAGTAGGACAAACTGTATTTACTCTAATATTATATTTTGCTAAATCTATGGACATACCTTTTGTCAAACCTTCAAGACCAAATTTGGTCATATTATAAACGCTTCTTATAGGTCCACCAACATGGCCCATTTGTGAAGACATATTTACAATTGCTCCACCAACTTTTTTTCTATTTTTAAGTTTAATCATTTTTAAAGTGCAAAGTTGAGCAAGATTAAAGGCAGCAATAGTATTAACTTTGACCAAATACTCCATATTTTTTCTTTTAACTTTTGTAAAATGTTCTGGAATATTATTACCTGCATTATTTATAAGAATATCTATTCTTGGCTGTTTATTAATAAAATTTTTTAAATGATCATAATTAGTTATGTCACAAACAAACGACCTACATTTTACTTTTAATTTTTTGATTTTTTTTGAAACCTCATCAAGATCTTTCTTAGTTCTACTAATAATAATTAGATTACAACCTGCTTCCGCTAGAGCAATGGCACAAGCTCTACCTAGACCTTTGCCAGCACCAGACACTAAAGCAATCTTATTTTTTAAGTTATATTTTTTTAAAAACATTTTATAAAACAAGTATTTTTAAATCAGTATAAATCAAATCAATAGCCACTGCCAGTATAGCTATCAATCCAACCCATCCAATCCAAGTATATTTTTTTATCCATCCAGAAATTAGCGTTGCAGCTGTTGCCATTAGAATTATTGACAATACTAAACCAAAAATTAATAAACCATAATGATCTTTAGCAGCTCCTGCTACACCTAAAACGTTATCTAAACTCATAGTAAAATCTGCTAAAAGAACTGTCCAAATTGCTTTTAAAAAACTTGAACTATCAACTTTAATATTTTCACTTTCATTAGACGATTTTTTTATCACATCGACATAAAGTTTATAGCATATGTACAATAGTGCTATCCCTCCTATTAATCTTAATCCTGTAATCTGCAGAAGATAAGCAGTCATTAATGTTAAAATAATTCTTAAAAGAACAGCACCACCTATTCCCCAAAAAATTATTTTTTTCCTTTGCTCGGGAGGAAATTGGGATGCAACCATTCCAATTATAATTGCGTTATCACCAGCAAGGACTAGATCAATAAATACAATTTGAGAAAAAATTATTATTTGTTCACTCATGATTGATTATCTTCTAGTATCATGTCAGAAGCTTTCTCTGCAATCATAATAGTTGGTGCATTAGTATTACCTGATGTAATATTTGGCATAATAGAGGCATCTACCACTCTTAAATTTTCTATACCATGAACTTTTAATCTATCATCTACAACCGCATTTTCATCACTTCCCATTTTACAGGTACCAACTGGATGAAATATTGTTTGAGTGAAATCACTCCCTGCTTTTACAAGCTCTTCATCATCTTGAATGTGTAAGCCTGGTCTATATTCCTCAGGTTCATATTTTTTAAAAGTTTTTGTTTCAAGCATAATTTTTCTGACTAATTTTAGTCCTTGTGCAGCTACATATCGATCATCGTCAGTTGAAAGGTAATTCATTTTAATTTTTGGATTATCGTTAATATTTTTACTTACTATATTAATCTCGCCTCTGCTTGTCGGTCTAACATTAGCTACAGTTGGGGTAATCCCCTCAAAATCATGTAGCTTTGTTGCTCCAAGTATATCAGTACTTATTGGCTGAACATGAAATTGTAAATTTGGTGTAGCTCTTGAACTATCACTTTTTGCAAAACCACATACTTGACTTGCTCCCATTGTCATTGGACCACTTTGATTGAAAATGTATTCTAAACCAATTAAAAAATTTCCAAATAGACTATTAATTTTTTTATTTAAAGATTTTAGGTTTTTCACCTTATAAACAGGTCTAAACATAAGGTGATCCTGTAGATTCTTTCCGACCCCTTTAAGATCTTTTTTAATATCTATACCGTGCTTTTTCAGTTTTTGAGCATCACCGACCCCTGAAATTTGTAATATATGTGGAGATCCAATTGAGCCTGCTGATAAAATTATTTCTTTGTTTGATTTTACCTCAAATATTTTATCTCCAACCATATAGCTTAAAGCAACTGCCTTTTTATTTTCAAAAGTAATTTTTTGTACGACCGCATTTGTTACAATTTTGAGATTCTTTCTATTCTTAACTGGATTTAAATATCCCTTGGCAGAACTGCATCTTAATTTAAGACCAAACTTACTGTGTGATGTTGTGAATTGATAAAAACCAACTCCAAAATTGTCTCCTGTGTTAAAATCATCGGTTTTTGGAATTCCACTCTCTTCAGCTGCATTTATAAATTCATCAAGCATTTTTAATTTAATTTTCTTATTAGCAACCATGATTGGACCTGAGTCACTATGGTATTTACTTTTACCAAGCTCATTATTTTCTGATTTTACAAAGTAAGGCAAAACATCATCCCATCCCCATCCTTTGTTTCCTTGTTGTTTCCAATTATCATAATCATTACTTTGGCCTCTAATCCACAAAAGTCCATTTATTGAAGAACTACCACCCAAAGTTTTGCCTCTTGGATATCTAATTGATCTATTATTCATTGTCTCATCTTTTTCAGTGTGAAAACACCAGTCTACTTTAGGATTATGCATCGTTTTATAATAGCCAACTGGTATATGTATCCATGGATAATTATCTTTACCACCAGCTTCTATTAATAAGACTTTATTATTTATATTTTTTGATAACCTGTTTGCTAATACACATCCCGCTGAACCTGCACCTATAATAATATAATCAAAATTTTCCATAGAAACTTAAATAATTTTTTTTTTTATTAAATATCAGGAGTTTTTATCAACAATATTTATAAATGTAACTTGTCAATTATGTAAATTTTTGACAGGATAGCTAACTTTTAAATAAACAATAAGGGGTATAAAAATGAAAAAAATCATTACATTAATGTTTTCTGCGTTTTTATTAGTTGGATTTATATCTAATGCAAATGCAAAAACACTTAAATGTCAGACCGTCCTTAACACTAAAGCCGATGAGGTAAAAATGTTAAAAGACTTTACTGACACTGTAACGACATTGACTGATGGATCACTAAAATTTGAAATTTTACCAGCAGGTGCAGTCGTTGGAGTTAAAGAAACATTAGATGCAGTTGATAAAGGACTTATCGATTGTGGATTTGCCTGGACACACTATTGGTCAGGAGATCACCCGGCTGCTATGTTATTTGGTTCGCCAGTTGCAGGTGGTGGTGTAGGTATAGATAACTTAGCATTCTTATCATGGTTTCAATATGGTGGTGGTAAAGAACTTTACGACCAACTATGGAAAGAAATGGGAAGAGATATTAAAGGATTTATGCTTCAACCAGTTGGCCCTGAGGCTTTAGGATGGTTTCCTAAGCCAATAAAAAACATGGCTGATTTTAGAAAATATAAATTTAGAACTCCTCCAGGAATTCCAGGACAAACATATAAAGATATTGGAATTGCATCTGTAGCAATGGGTGGTGGTGATATTTTACCAGCACTAGAAGCGGGAACAATTGATGCAGCAGAATGGTGTTGCCCAAAGCCAGATTTAACATTTGGTTTCCAAAAAGTTCTTAAACATTACTATCTACAAGGTCTTCACCAAGTAGTAGTTAATGCTGACTTTTATATTACTGGAAAAACATATAACGCGATGACTGCTCATGAGAAAAAATCTCTTGAAGTGGCAGCAAATGCTTCACTAGCTAAATCTTTAAGCTACAGAATCTATGAAAATGGAAAAGCTTTAAGAGAACTTACTACTAAGCATGGAGTAATTTTAGAAGATACTCCAACTGACTATTTCACAGAATATATGGCTGCAGCAAAAGCAACTTTAAATAAAAATGCTGAGAAAAATGCATTTTTCAAAAAAGTTTATGACTCTATGAAAGAGTTTGCTGATGTAGCTGTGCCTTTCTGGGCAGGTGCTCAAATGTCTAATGCGAAGCTAGGAATGGCTCACGCAGCAACATTAAAGTAATCAGTAATTAATCTTGATTTAACTAGAGCGGACTTTACAGTCCGCTCTAGTTTTTTGTAAAAAAATTTATGTCAGAAGAGCCATCAAAACTAGATATATCAGACGAAATGATAGCCGAGAGGCGAGGTGGTTCTAATAAAATGCCAAATGATATGCCTAGATGGATGGCAAATTCAATAATTAGAATCGACAAATTTAGTAAGATAGTTGGAAATGTTGTTTGTTGGATTTTAATGCCTTTAATATTTGCGATGACTTATGAAGTCTTAGCAAGAAAATTATTCTTAGCACCTACTATATGGGCTTATGATATTAGCCGATTTCTTTATGGAGCTTTATTTATGCTTGGTGCAGCTTATGCTTTATCAAAGGGTGTTCACATAAGAGCAGACTTTTTATATAGAAATTTTAAAACTAAAACACAAGGCCTCATAGATTTTTGGTTATATATTTTATTTTATTTTCCAGGATTAATTGTTTTTCTTTATATGACTATTGGATTTGTTGAGGAATCAATTAGGAGAGGTGAAAGAGGAATGGATACCACCTGGATGCCTTTTATGTGGCCAATCAAGTCTTGTTTATTAATTGGAATAATATTTTTATTAATTCAAGGATTTTCTGAACTTCTCAAAAGTTACTGGGCAGCAAAAAAAGGAGAATGGCCAGGAGATAATAAATGATTGCAGAGTTTATTGATCCAGCAATATTAGGTTTTATCTTAGTTGGAGTAATGTTATTTGCAATTTTCGTTGGGTTTCCAATTTCTTTTACATTAATATTTTTAGGTTTTGTATTTGGATATTTAGGTTTTGGAAAATTAGTATTCTATTTAATGACGCTACAATTTTCCATGGTAATGACAGAGCAAACACTCGCCGCCGTACCATTATTTGTTTTTATGGGAATTATGATGGAACAAGCTGGATTAATGGAAAGATTATTTTCAGCATTTCAAATGATGTTATCAAGGGTTAGGGGTGCATTGTATTATGCTGTATTATTTGTTTCAGTTATATTTGCAGCTGCTACAGGAATAGTTGGTGCATCGGTTACAATTCTTGGAATAATGGCAGCAAAGTCCATGAATAGATCCAACTATGATGTAAAACTTGCAGCAGGAACTATAACTGCTGGAGGCACACTAGGAATTTTAATTCCTCCTAGTATTATGTTGGTAGTAATGGGACCAATAATGGAGATACCAGTTATCGATCTTTTTGCTGCAGCAATTATGCCAGGAATATTACTAGCTTCATTATACGCAGCTTACACTACGATTAGATGCATGATTAATCCAAAATTAGGACCAGTTTTACCCGAAGATCTGAGGGCAACAAGTATGAAAGAAGTATGGATCGAATTTTTCTTAGGTTTGGTACCTCCAGCGGCATTAGTTTTTGCTGCCTTAGGAAGTATTTTATTTGGTTTTGCAACACCAACAGAGGCAGCAGGATGTGGAGCCATGGGAGCTTTATTATTATCTTTATGTTATAAAAAATTAACTTTGTCCAAACTTCAAGAAGCCTTAGTAAAAACTTTAGAGATTACTGCTTTGATCATGGTTTTAGTTGCAGCATCAAATTTTTTTGGCGCTGTTTTCGCAAGATTGGGTACTCCAACTTTACTCACAGAATTTTTATTAAGTTTGGAAATGAATAAGTATCTAATTTTAGGAATGATTATGGTGATGATATTTCTTTTAGGATGGCCACTAGAATGGGTGCCTATTGTAATGATAATTATACCTATAATATTACCATTAGTAGAAGCTTTAGGATTTAATCTCACTTGGTTTGCAATCTTAGTAGCTGTCAATCTCCAAACCGCCTGGCTATCACCACCTGTTGCACTTTCTGCATATTTTTTGAAAGGAGTAGTTCCAGAATGGGATTTAAAGGATATTTATCTTGGAATGATGCAATTTATGGTTCTTCAAATAATTGGATTGATACTAATCATTGTGTTCCCAAAAATTGCCTTATGGTTACCAACTCTCTTGTATGGACAGTAGGACTTTTTTTGTTTAATATAAACATGTGAGTCAAGATTCACCTAAATTTCAGCTATCAAATTGGGAGATTGTTTCAGTAAATCCTATTGATAAAACCTGGTCCTGGAAAGATTATTTTTGTTTTTGGGCAAATACAACACAAAGTTTAATTGCATTCTCTTTGATTGCATCTCTTTATATATTGTACGATTTAAATATTATAATTGTTTTTAGCGGAAGTATTTTTGCAGGTCTTCTAGTTTATTTCTTCTCAAATTTAATTGGTAAACCATCAAGTAAGCACGGTATTCCTTTTGTTGTATTTCTCAGAACTTCAATTGGTTTAAACGGTGCAAGGTATTTTGGAATAATAAGGGGTTTTGTTGGAATATTTTTTTTTGGAGTTCAAACTTATTTTATTTCAAAATCGATAGGTTATTTAATTAGAATTTCATTATTCTCAATCGACAGCAGCTTTTTAGAACATGAATATCTGCTCTTATTTTTTATGGGTTTAAATTTAATTGATTGGATAAGTTTATTATTTACTTTAATTTTTCAGTATTATCTTTTTTCGAAAGGACATAAGTTTATGAAGTATTTTATAAATTTTTCAGGTCTTTTAGTTTATTTTGGTATTTTGTTTTTTTTTATTATTTTATTTGCAGAATATAATCAACAATTACAAGACAGTTTTTTTGAAATATTAGAATTTGAAAATATTTTTGTTGAAAACAATATTGTACCCTTTTTAACAATTACCAGTACAATGTTTGCTTATTATTCAATAGTGATCTTAAACTTTGGAGACTTTTCAAGGTATGCAAAAAATGAGAAGGAATTGAATAAAGGAAATCTTACTTTACTTCTAAATTTAATAATTTTTTCTTTTTTAGCAATTTTTATTACTTTAGGATCAGATATAGTTATTAATAAAGAACTTGCCGAACCAAATAGATTTCTTACAAATCCAACCGATATAATCGGTAAAATAAATAATACTTATTTAACAGTTACCTGTCTTATATTTATATTATTAGCTTCTTTATCTTCAAATTTAATAGCTAATTATGTTCCCTCTCAAAATACTTTAATAAATTTTTTTCCAGCAAAACTTGGGTTAAAAAGTTCTGGCATTATTATAATAATCTTGGGTTTAGTAATAGGATCTCTTTGGTTAACATTTATAAGCCAATTAGGAATTTTATCATTTGTTGATACTATTGGATCATTTTTTGGTCCATTATTTGGATTAATTATTTGTGATTATTATTTCATTAAAAATAAAAAGATTATCAATAAAGATATTTTTTCTTCAAACAAAGATGGTGCTTATTATTACTCAAATGGGTGGCATATAAAAGGTTTATACGCAGTTTTTATTGGCTTTATTTTTTCTGCCGCAACAATTTGGAATTCTAATTTAAATTTTTTACAATCTTATTCTTGGATAATTGGTGCAGTTGTAAGCTTTATAATATACTTTTTATTAGTTCCTAAAAATAATGAATAAATTTGATTTAAAAAATAAAACTGCAATAATTACTGGTGGTGCACAAGGATTTGGGCTTGATATAGCAAAAAAATTTTTAGATTTTGGTGCAAAAGTCAGATTGTGGGATATTGACGAAAATGAGTTAAAAATAGCCCAAAAAGAAATCTCAAATGTAAATCTTGATTATGATGTAGTCGACGTATCGAATTATAAAGTTGTAAATAGCACTGTAGTCAATATTTCGAAAAAATCAAAAATCGATATTTTAATAAATAGTGCTGGGATTACTGGCTCAACAGCTGAATTATGGAACTATAATGTTGATGAATGGAAAAAAATTATTGATATAAATCTCCACGGAACATTTTACTGCTGTAAAGCAGTGGCCCCTGTGATGATTAAAAATAATTATGGGAGAATTGTAAATATTGCATCAGTTTCAGGTAAAGATGGAAATGCAAATGCAAGTGCCTATAGTTCCTCAAAAGCAGGAGTAATAGGTCTAACCAAGTCTTTAGGTAAAGAGTTAGCCCAGTATAATATTGCAGTAAATGCAGTTACGCCAGCTGGAGCAAAAACAAGAATTTTAGATCAGATGTCAAAGGAGCACGTCCAAAGAATGCTTTCAAAGGTGCCACGAGGCAGGTTTTTAGAGGTAGAGGAACTATCTTCTTTGGTAAGTTGGCTTTCCTCTGAAGAAAACTCTTTTTCAACTGCAGCAGTTTTTGATATAAGTGGCGGCAGGTCTACTTATTAGGTTTTTTTTTCGGATAAATAAAATTTTCAACCTTTTTTTGATTTTCTTTAGCTATAACTGGTGCCAAAATCATTACAGACCAGTAAATTAGAAGAGTTATCACGGTGAAAATCTTCATGAATTATCTCCGTTTTTTTCACAGTTTTCTTTGTTAATCTTTTTATCAAAATCGTTAACACTTTTTTTATCAATCAACCATATCAATGATTTTTCGTAAGTATTATCTGCAGCAAGCTTAGTACACCTTTTACCTAATTTTACTGTGTGTGTGCTACAATTTGTCAAAAATAATAAAAGGATTGTAAATGCGATTAATTTCATAGTTTATATTTACGTACAAATTTTGATTTTAGATTGTCTTAAAAATGTCAAAACTATGAAAATTGATTTTTTTTATTGTTTCATTTTAACCTTAATGTATATGAATTACTTATGAAAATTTTATTCAAAATATTTCTTGTACTTCTTATTTTTAGCCTGCCAGCCAATGCAGACATAGTAAAAATTTTTCAATTTACTGAGGAAGAATTTAAACAACTGAAAGTAAGAAAAGTAAAGGGTGAAACAAAATGGGCCTTAGATAGCAATGAAAATGGAAACTATATAAGAGCTGAAGCCGAGGGTACAGGCTCAGGTCTAGGCAAAGAAGTAATAATAGATCTAAACAAAACGCCGTTTATTAACATTACTTGGAAAGTTGAGAAAAATTTGTCAGGTATAATTGAAAACTCTAAAAAAGGTCACGATTACGCTGCAAGAGTATTTGTTGTAAAAAAAACTGGATCAACAGCACTGTCTAATAGAGCAATTAATTACGTTTTTTCTAGCAATAATAATGTTGGTGAAACTTGGAGAAGTCCATATACCAAGAAATCTATTGATTATGTTCTATCCACCACATTAAAAAATGACAATGAATGGATAACAGTAAAATCAAACGTTAAAGAAGATTTTAAAAAACTCCATGATTTAGATATTAGTGAACTTAATGGAGTTGCTATAATGACAGATACAGATAATTCTAAACTAAAAGCAGTGGCTTATTACCAAAATATATTTTTCTCATCAGAGTAATTAAAGTTTAGTATATTTTTTTAAGGCCAAAGTTAATAAAGATAGCAATATCGCAACTATTACATCCTCCAAAGGACTAGCCTTAGGAACTCCAAAATTCCAAATTACTACACCGATAAGCCATATTATGTAAATATTCATATAATTAAGTCTTCATTTGTATAAAATATTTTAGTAATTTTATATTAATAATTATGATTAAAGGGGAATTAAAAATTAAAATCTATTACGAGGATACCGACTCTGGTGGAGTGGTATATTATGCAAATTACTTAAAGTTTTTAGAAAGAGCAAGAACAGAAATGATATCATCATTAAATCTTTCAAATCGAAAATTATTAGATGAATATAAAGTGTTAATAATAGTTAAGTCTTGTAAAATTGAATATAAGAAACCATTAATGTTAGAGGATTTAATAGTTGTTAAATCAAAAATTAAATCAATGAGCAAATCATCTTTTGTAATGGAACAATTAATTCAGAAAGATGGAATTCTAGCGTCTGAGGCGGAAGTTGTTTTGGTGACAGTTAATTCGTCTGGAAAACCAGTTAAAATTCCAGATATATTAGCTAAACAACTAACTTAAACTAGCCTTAGAACTTTTTTAAATAATTTTGTCATTTTTTTTTCGTCTATACGTCCAGTATTAACATTTCTAGGACTAGGATGATAACAGCCAACTAAAAGTATTTTATTTGTTAAATGATAGATTTGATTATGTTGAAATTTAATTTTACCACTAAAATTGTAATTAGTTTTATAAAAAGATACACAAGCATCAAAAGCTATTTTGCCTAAAGCTACAATTACCTTTAAATTTTTAAGATTATTAATTTCTTTATCAAAGAAATTAAAACAATTATGTAATTCCTCTCTGGTAGGTTTGTCCTCTGGGGGGACACATTTTAGTGCTGTTGTGATATAAGCATTATTCAATTTAAGACCATCGTCAACATGTGTTGAAGTAGGTTGATTTGAAATTTTTACTTTATGAAGGCATTTATATAAGAATTCAGAGGATTTATCTCCAGTAAATACTCTTCCAGTTCTAGTTCCTCCATGTGCTGCTGGCGCGAGCCCTACAAATAAAATTTTTGCACTTTTATCACCAAATCCAGTTATTGGCTTTGCCCAGTAAGTTTGATTTAAGTATTGTTTTCTTTTGTTTTGAGCTATCTTTTTTCTAAACTTTACTAACCGTGAGCATTTGTTACATTTTATTATTGAATTATTTAAATTAGAAAGCATTTAAACATCTTTATCTTTCTCGGCATAAAATAACGCAATTAAAAATATAGCTGTCCATCCAAGACCTAGAAGAGCTTTTTGAGGACTCGTTTCAGCGCCCCAAATATTCAGAAATAATGCTCCTATTACAAGACCAATTATATATATTATTATTACTAAGCTACTTCTACTCATAAAATATTTCTTTTAGGAATACCATTTTTTAATTTAAATTCATAAGATTCTTTAAAAGTTTTATACAAATTTCAATTTATACTATATTTTAACAATTAAAATATTATTGAGATTGGACAAATCATATCAATATTATATAAAGCAGCAGGAATTATGGGCGAGTGGCGGAATTGGTATACGCGCTAGTCTTAGGAACTAGTGCCGCAAGGCTTAAGAGTTCGAGTCTCTTCTCGCCCACCAAAAATTATGAAAGTAACAGTACAAAATAAAAAAGGTTTAAGTAAAGATCTAAAAGTTTTAGTAGATAAAAAAACTTTAGAAAAATATTTAAATGAAAAATATGAAGAAGTTTCTAAAACTGTTCAATTAAAAGGTTTTAGACCTGGTAAAGTTCCAAAAGAAATCCTAAAAAGACAATTTGGAAAAGCAGTTTATGGAGAAGTTTTAGACAAAGTTCTTAAAGAAACCTCAACACAAGCATTATCTGATAATAAAATTAAACCAGCAGGACAGCCAAAAATAGATTTGAAATCTTTCGGAGAAGATAAAGATTTAGAATACATAATTTCAGTCACAGAACTTCCTAAAATAGATTTAAAACAATTAGAAAATATTAAAGCAGATGAATATGATGTTACAATTGATAGCAAAGAAATAGATAAAAGAATTAATGATATT
>CACONQ010000005.1 GCA_902628635.1 uncultured Pelagibacteraceae bacterium
TTTTAAGCCTAGATAAATGACGAGTTTAAAAGACAGAACCCGGCTTACAGTTTGTCTGGCAAATAAGTATCACTAAACACATATAATAAATCTACATACGGATATAATAATACCGGTTAGCTAAATATTATTGTATTGACGTACAGGTTGAAAACCCATATATTCCCATATATTCCCAAATATGGGATTATAAGGGATAATATGTTTTATGTTTTTATCGACCTACAAAAACAATATAGACAAAAAGGGGAGGGTGTCAGTGCCAGCACCTTTTAGATCATATTTATCAAATCTAGGATACAATGGAATAATTTGTTTTCCTTCATTTAATAATCAATCTATAGAATCTTGGCCACAAGATAGAATAGAAAAAATTTCAAATACAATTGATGCACTAAATCCTTTTGAGGAAAAGAAAGATTACTTTGCAACTTCAATTTTGTCAGAAAGTATTAATTTACAGTTTGATAGCGAAGGAAGAATTTCATTAACACCAAAACTATTAAAACACGCTAAAATTAAAAATAACATGTTATTTGTTGGTCAAGGGAAGACTTTCCAAATTTGGGAGCCAGCAGCATTTGAAAAATTTAAGGTCCAAGCAAGAAAAAAATCTAATGTAAATAGAGCAAGCCTTAAATGGAAAGAGATGGGTGAAAAATAATGAGAAAGATGGAACAAATTATTTTAATGCAAAAGATAGAAAATCTACAAAACAATTGTTTAACCGCAATGGAAAAAACTATCAAGGGTACCTGGGCATATGAATTTTGGACCGATACTTTCGATAAACTTGAAAAAAACTATAACTCAATAAAAAACAAAGAGGGGATAAATGACAATTAACTTTAGAGCACCAGATATAAAAGAATTAAAACCTAGAATTTTAGTTTTAGGAGTTGGGGGAGCAGGCGGAAATGCAATCAATGAAATGATAGAGTCTGGAGTGGAAGGTGTAGAATTTGTTGCTGTAAATACAGACGCACAAGATTTAAAAGCGAGCAAAGCAAAGCAAAAAGTACAATTAGGTCTTAATTTAACAAAAGGTCTTGGGGCAGGTGCTAAAGTTGAAATTGGTCAAGCTGCTGCAGATGAATCTTTAAATGAAATTATGGATTTATTGAAAGGTGCAAATATGGTTTTTATTACTGCAGGAATGGGCGGTGGAACTGGAACTGGTGCAGCTCACGTGATTGCCAGAGCATCTAAAGAACTTAATATTTTAACAGTTGGAGTAGTCACGCTTCCTTTTTTGTATGAAGCCCCATCTAGGATGAGAAGAGGCCAACAAGGCTTGGAAGAGTTAAGAAAACATGTAGATACAATTATTGTCATTCCAAACCAAAACCTTTTCAAAGTTGCAAATGAAAAAACAACATTAAAAGAGTCTTTCAAACTTTCAAATGGAGTACTTAGACACGGTGTTCAAAGTGTAACTGATTTGATGGTTAAACAAGGATTAATTAATTTAGATTTTGCAGATGTTGAAACGGTAATGAGCCGTATGGGTAAAGCCATGATGGGAACAGGCGAAGCCGAAGGTGAAGGCAGGGCGTTAAAAGCTACAGAGATGGCTTTAAATAATCCGTTAATTGATGATTATTCATTAAGAGGAGCGAGAGGTTTGCTAATAAACATAACAGGAGGAGAAGATCTAACTCTATTTGAAACAGATGAAATTGTTAATAAAATAAGAAATGAGGTAGATCATGCGGCAGAAATTATAATTGGATCGGTAACAGATAACTCTCTAGAAGGCAAAGTAAGAGTTTCAATTGTTGCAACGGCTCTTGATGGACAACAGCCCGAGTCTAAATCTGTAATAAATATGGTTCATAGAATTCAAAATCGCAATCCAGGTTATTCAGATTTTTCAACATTACATAATTCACAATCTTTTAATTATTCAAATGCACCAACACCAACGAGTGGTGCTAATGCGTTAAAAGTTGATGAGGCATTACCAAGCTCTAATGAGCCAAAAATAGACAATGAAAGTATTCTTGATCAGAATATTAATATTAATAGTGATTTAGGGGCTGTAGAAAATTCGATGAATCATAGTGAGGAAAGCCTAGTTTTGACTGAGGAAGTAAAAGATCAAGTTTCCGAGTCTAACGGATTAGAAAATTTTGGACTTGCTGATGACGAGCCAAATTTATTTGATGGATCTGAAGCTAATCATGGATCAGATGATAATAACCAGGAAGACGCTGATAATAATTTTGATGAAGATGATTTCGAAATTCCGGCATTTTTAAGAAGACAAAAAAACTAATGGTCTTCAAAAAAATAGATGAATGCCACCATTATATCGAATAATGATAAACATTATCCGGTATTGCTAGATGAAATTCTAAGCATTATTTCCCCTCAAAATGGTGGCACATTTATTGACTGTACTTTTGGTCAAGGAGGTTATTCAAAAGCAATTTTAAAATTTCCAAAAACAAAAATTTTTGCATTAGATAGAGATATTCATTCTGAAAAATATGCTAATGAATTAAAAGTTAAAAATCAAAATCGTTTTTTTTTTCATAATTTAAAATTTGGAGATTTAAATAAACTTAATATTAAGAATGAGAGAGTAAAAGCAATTATATTTGATTTGGGTTTTTCATATATTCAGATTAAGGACTTAACAAGAGGGTTGTCTTTTAATAGTACAGGTCCACTAGATATGAGAATGGGGCTAAATAATTTTTCTGCTAGCGATGTTGTAAATAATTTAAACCAAAAAGAGCTTGAGCTTATATTCAAAATTTTTGGAGATGAAAAAGATGGAAAAAAGATAGCTAGGAAAATAGTTTTAGAGAGAAAAAAAAATAAAATAGATACACAAAAATTAGTCCAAATAATTAATATATGTAAAAGAAATAATAACAAAAAAATTCACAATTCAACAAAAATTTTTCAAGCTCTTAGAATATTTGTTAATAAAGAAATATCCGAATTAATTAAGGGATTAATTAACTCTGTAAATATTTTAGAAAAAAATGGAATTTTAATTTTAGTCTCTTTTCATTCTCTAGAGGACAAAATAATCAAAACTTTTTTTAAATTACTTTCTGAAAATAACAAGATTTCAAGATATCTGC
Source organism: uncultured Pelagibacteraceae bacterium (assembly GCA_902628635.1). Classification (GTDB taxonomy): domain Bacteria; phylum Pseudomonadota; class Alphaproteobacteria; order Pelagibacterales; family Pelagibacteraceae; genus Pelagibacter. The sequence continues at coordinate 3,099 of CACONQ010000005.1, forward strand.
CTGAAAATAAAAAAAAAAATAATATTTTAAAATTAAAAGAAAAAAAACCTATTCTCCCATCAGAAAATGAAATTAAAATTAATAAACCATCTAGATCAGCAAAGTTAAGATATGCTTTTAAAATTTCAGACGACAAAAATTTTGAAGAAGAGATTTTGAAGACATTCAAATATTTAATAGATATCGAAAATTTTTCAGTAAAATTATGAAAAAGTATATATTAATAATTTTAATCATATCCTTAATATCATTTACGACCTTCATCAAAAATTCATCAAAGAGCTTGGAGAATAAAATTTATAACAAAAAGGAGGCGATTGTTTTATTGGATGAAGCTTATAATCTAGCTTCTTTAGAAAATAATTATCTGACATCCTCAAAAAAACTATTTAGTTATTTAGAGGATTTACAAGCAAAACAATATAAACCTATAGATATTACATCTTTGAAAAAACTATACTTCTTTCAAAATAAAATAAAAATTAAAAAATTTTTGGAAAATGAATAATTCAGAAAAATTATTTATAAATGAATATGAAAGTGAATTTAATTTTAAAAAAAATATATCTAACTTAAAATTTTCTTTTAACAGGACAGCATTCATTTTTTTCTTTTTTATCCTTATTTCTATAATTTTCTCAATTAAAATTTTTTACTATGGTTCAGTTTTTGTAAACAGCAATACAATAAATATAAATAAAAAAAAGAACTTTAGAGCTGATTTGATTGATAGAAACGGAAACTTGATCGCTAGGACAGTTAAAACCATTAATGTAGGAATTGATCCTAAAAAAATAAAAGATAAAAAAAAATTTCTATTAAAACTTAAGATTATTTTTCCTGAAAAAAATTATAGTATAATTAAAGATCAACTAAATGGAAAAAATTTTTTTTATTTAGAGAAAAAAATTTCTCCCGAAAACTACGATAAAGTAAAATTACTTGGAGAAAAAGCAATAAGATATGAATCTAAAATTTCAAGAATTTACCCTTATCCAAGTCTTGCAAGCCACATAATTGGTCAGATCGATGATGATAATAGTGGAATTTCTGGTTTGGAAAAATCTTTAAATGAGAGACTTATTACTAAAATGAGTCCTATATCTTTAACGCTTGATACAAATATACAATATTTAATTCGAGAAGAACTTTTAAAAGCAAATAATATATTTCAAACTAAAGGAAGTACCGCAATTTTAATGAATGTTAATAATGGCGAAATAATATCAATGGTATCTACTCCAGATTTTAATCTTAATAAAAGAGAAAATTTAAAGGATAAAAAATTTATTAATAGAGCAACTAAAGGTGTATATGAATTTGGTTCCGTATTTAAAACATTTACTTTAGCGGGTGGTTTAAAATATGATGAGATAGAATTAAACACAGAATTTAAAAAACTACCAAAAACAATTTATTGCAGTGGCAGACCTATCAGGGAGTATGATGAAGATATACCTGATACTTTGACCGCTGAAGAAGTGTTAATAAGATCTGGAAATATTGGATCAGTGAGAATAGCTCAGAAAATTGGTATTGATAGGTACTCAGAGTTTTTGGGTCAAATCGGAATTTTAGATAAAATGGAATTTCAACTAGAGGAAACAGGAACTCCTTTGCCTGTTCGTTGGGGAAAATGTAAACTTGCTACAGCCTCATTTGGTCATGGTATAACCACGACTGTTTTACAATTAGCAAAGGGTTATGCAATCATTAGTAATGGTGGATATAATGTTGAGCCTACACTTATAAAAAATTTAAATCCAAACTTTAAAAGAGAGAGAATAATAGATGAGAAAATATCAAAAGATTTAAATTCGGTACTAAGAAAAATTGTAAATACAAAAATTGGTACTGCAAATCAAGCAAATATTCCTGGTTATGAAATTGGAGGAAAAACAGGAACGGCACAAAAATCTGTTGATGGTGTTTATACTAAAGAGAAGATAAATACCTTTGTTGGAGTATTTCCAATCTCTGAACCAAAGTTTGTTATTGTTGTAATGCTTGATGAACCAAAAATTAATAAAGATTATATTTATGAATACAAAGATGGATCTGGATTTAAATTAAAAGGCACACCAAGAAATACAGCTGGATGGACGTCTGTTGAAATTACTGGCAAAATTTTAGAAAAAATAGGACCAATTTTAGCCACAAAGTACATGGAATTTAATTAGTGATATGTTGATAGGAGAGTTATTTAAAATAAAAAATAAAAAAATAAGAAATCATTTTTTTTCAGGTTTAAGCTTTAATAGCAATTCATGCAAAAAAAATTTCATTTTTTTTGCGATTAAAGGAAATTTGCAAGATGGGAATAAATACATAGACGAAGCTATTGAAAATGGTGCAAGAACAATTATTCATCAAAAGCCTTTTGAAGGTTTTAAAGGAGAAGTTTTATTTTTAAGTTACAAAAATATCAGAAAAATTCTAGCCTCCACATCTTTTAAGTTTTATAATAAAATACCTAATAATATAATTGCAGTTACTGGAACAAATGGTAAGTCTTCGGTATCAGATTTTTATTATCAAATTTTAAAAATTAATAGAGTTAGCGTAGGTTCAATAGGAACTCTTGGAATAAAATTTAAAAATAAACTAATTTCGTTAAATAATACTACATTAGACTCTTTAAATCTTTCAAAGTACCTAACTATTTTAAAAAAAAAAAAAATCGACAATGTAATATTAGAGGCTTCAAGTCATGGCTTAAAACAACATAGACTCGATGGTTTAAAAATAACTTCTGCAATTTTTACTAATTTTTCTCATGATCATTTAGATTATCATAAAAATTTAAAAAATTACCTCAATTCCAAACTATACCTTTTTAACTCTCTTCTAAAAAAAAACTCATTATTAATCACTGATAGATCAATAAAAGAGTTTAAAAAAATATTTAATATTTCAAAAAAGAGAAAATTACGTTTAAAAACTATTCTTGATGAAAAAAGTGATTTACAGTTGATCAATCACGCCTATGAGGGTGAAAAGCAAAAAATTCAAATTAAATATAAGAATAAAATTTACAGTTTTTACATTAATTTAATTGGAAAAACCCAGATTAAAAATATTTTAATGTCAATCTTGGCAGCAGAAAGTTCAAAATTAAATTTTGAAAAAATTATTAAAAATATTAGTAAGTTAAAACCAATTGATGGTAGGTTTGAAAAAATTGGAAATTTAAAAAATAATGCTATTGTAATTTTAGACTATGCCCATACTCCGGACGCTTTAAGAACCTGTTTAAATGATCTTAAAAGTCAATTCCCATCCAAAAAAATTAATATCGTATTTGGCTGTGGAGGTGATAGGGATAAATACAAAAGACCAAAAATGGGGGCTATAGCAAATTCTTATTGCTCACAGATATATCTCACAGATGATAACCCAAGATTTGAAAACCCAAAAGAAATAAGAAAAGAAATAAAAAAAAATATTTTGAAATCTAAAGTATTGGAGATATCAAACCGACGAATAGCAATTTCAAAAGCAATTCAAAATTTAAAATCAGACGAAGTATTAGTTGTTGCGGGTAAAGGTCATGAAAAAATTCAGGATTATGGAAATAAAAAAATTTTTTTCTCTGACAAAGAAGTTATAAAAAAATCTATAGCAATTAAAAATAAAAAACTTTCTAACAATATAAAAGTTAATATTTTCAATGAGTATTTTAATAAAAATATTTCAAAGAAAAAAAAAATCCAAAAAGCTTCGATTAACTCTAAAACTTTGAAAAAAAATGATATATTTTTTGCTATTAAAGGAAAAAAAAATGATGGAAATTCATTTGTAAAACAAGCATTTGATAATGGCGCACTTTTTGCGATTGTAAATAGATATCAAAAATCAATTAATAGAACTAATCAAATAAAAGTATCTAATACCCTAGAATGTTTGACAGATTTATCAAAAATAATTAGACAGAATTTTAAAGGAAAAATTATTGCAATCACAGGAAGTTGTGGAAAAACATCTTTAAAACAAATGTCAGGAGAAGTTTTGAACGATTTTAGCAAAACAACTTTTTCATTAGGGTCTTATAATAATAAATATGGGGTTCCATTAAGCTTATTTAATCTCAATACTAAAAATAAAAATGGAATTTTTGAGATTGGAATGGATAAAAAAGGTGAAATAGATTTTTTAAGTAAAATTTTAAATCCAAATATCGGCGTTATAACAAATATTTCATATGCTCATGCTAAAAATTTTAAAAATATAAATGAGATTGCAGCAGCCAAAGGGGAGTTAATTAATAACATTCAAAAAGGCGGGATAATAATTTTAAACAAAGACGACAGATTTTTTGATTTTCACTATAAAAATGCAATTAAAAAAGATCTTAAAGTTTTTTCTTTTGGAATAAAAAAAAAGGGAAATATATCCTTAATTTCAACTAAAAAGCAAAATAAACTTTTTAAGATTACTGTAAAAATATTTAATCAAAAAAAATTATTTTTCATAAAAAATATCAATCAAAATAATTTATATAATGTTCTGGCATGTATAGGTATAATCTACTCAGTAGGTGAATTAAAAAATTTATCAAGAAACTCTTTCATAAAATTTAAAAATCCCAAAGGAAGAGGAGATATTTCTAAAATTTATTTTAAAAACAAACAATTTTATTTAGTAGATGAAAGCTACAATTCGAACCCCTTATCAATGGAGTCAGCTATAAAAAATTATAACATGATAAAGACAAAAAATAATAAAAAGCACCTTTTAATGGGTGATATGCTTGAATTAGGAAGTTTATCAAAAAAACTACATATTAGTTTAAGTAAAAACATAAATAATTCATCGATAGATAAGTTTCACATTTTTGGTAGATTCGTTAAAGAAACATTTAAAAAAGTCAAAAACATAAAAAAAGGGAAATATTTGACTAAACTAAATCAAATTAATGATTTGATTATTAAAGAATTAAATAATAATGACTATTTAATGGTTAAAGGATCAAATTCTACTGGTTTGAATAAATTTATCTTAAAACTAAAGGGTAATAAATCTCATGCTTTATAGTCTAGTATTAAATTTAATTGATACTTATTCATTTCTTAATGTATTTAAATATTTAACAGTAAGAACCGGATTAGCTGTTTTCACTTCTTTGTTGGTAGTTTTTTTAATCGGAAATCCTTTCATAAATTTTTTTTCAGCAAAGCAAATTTTGAACCCTATTAGAGATGACGGTCCAGATGAACATATAGTAAAAAAAATCGGCACCCCAACAATGGGAGGTGTTTTAATATTAATTGGATTATTTTTTGGAATATTTTTATGGGGCGATCTAAATAACTTATATGTATGGTTCTTGATTTATATAGTAGCTAGTTTTGGTATATTAGGAGCTTATGATGATTATAAGAAAATTAAATTTAAAAATTCCTCTGGCATTTCCTTCAAATTTAAAATCATATCACAAATTATAGCGGCAACTTTTGGAATAATTGTACTAAGCATTTATTCTGATAACGCGGATTTAGAAAATCTTTATTTTCCCTTTTTTAAAAACCTAATTGTTAATTTGGGATGGTTTTTTATTCCATTTGCAGTTTTTGTTATAGTTGGTTCATCAAATGCTGTGAATTTGACAGATGGCCTAGATGGGCTAGCAACCGTTCCAGTTATTTTAGTGGCTGCTTGTTTTGCATTTATTAGTTATGTCACAGGAAATATTGTTTTTTCTGAGTATTTACAAATACCTTATATAGCTGGATTAGGTGAAGTTGCCGTATTTTTAGGTGCAGTAATTGGTTCTTGTTTAGGTTTTTTATGGTTTAACGCACCTCCCGCAAAAATTTTTATGGGTGATACAGGATCACTCGCATTAGGAGGATCCTTAGGTGGAGTTGGAATAATAACGAAACATGAAATAGTTTTAGCAATAACAGGTGGTCTATTTGTTTTGGAGGCAATATCAGTAATTGTACAAGTAATTTCATTTAAATTGACTGGAAAAAGAATTTTTAAAATGGCACCCATACATCATCATTATGAAAAAAAAGGCTGGCCTGAGTCCACTGTAGTAATTAGATTTTGGATTGTAGCAATTATTTTAGCAATGATAGGTCTTGCAACACTGAAATTTAGATAATGCATGAACTAAAAAAAGTATTTTTTAATAAAAAAATATTGATATATGGCCTTGGTCTATCAGGGAAATCAAGTTTCAATTTTTTACAAAAAAAAAACGATGTAAGAGTTTATGACGACAATAATATTCAACTTAAAAAATTTAAAAAAAATACTATAAAAAAAATTCAAATATTAAATTCTAAATTTGATTATATTGTAATAAGTCCCGGTATAGACTCTAAAAAGTGTGGTTTGAAATATTTCTTGCAAGATAACAAAGATAAAATTTGCACAGATTTAGATATTTTTTATACACATAATTATCAAAATAAAATAATTACAATTACTGGTACAAATGGAAAATCTACAACAGTTAAATTACTTGGGGATATTTTAAAAAAGTCAGGTAAAGATACTAGATCAGTTGGAAATATTGGTAGATCTATTTTAAATGAGCGCAAAATTAATAAAAAAACTATATTTGTTATAGAAGCATCATCATATCAAATAGAGTATAGTAAATTTTTTAAATCAAAATATTCTATATTACTAAATATTAGTCAAGATCATATTGAGAGACATGGAAATTTTAAAAATTATTTACAAGCAAAATTAAAACTATTTTACCAAAGTTCAAAAAAAGATTTTATATTCTTTAATAAAAAAAATTTGACTATAAATGCTGCTATAAAAAAAAATAAAATTAAATCTAAAATCTATCATGTTGATAAAAAAGTAACAAAAAAGTATTTAAAAAATATTAAAAATAAATATTTTTTAAATCAAAATAATTTAGAAAATTTATCTTTTATTTTTAAAATCTGTGAAATATTAAAAATTAAAACAAGCACTGTCATTAAATCAATAAATAGTTTTAAAGGACTGAATTTTAGACAACAAACTGTATATAACTCAAAAAAAATAATGATAATTAATGACTCTAAATCAACTAGCTTTTCTTCTACGGTGAATTTACTGAAATCTTATAATAATATTTTTTGGCTAGTGGGTGGACAGCCAAAAAAAAGTGACAAATTTAATTTTATGAAAAATAATAAATTGAATATACAGAGTTATATATTTGGCAAAAATAGAAATTTCTATATTAATAACTTAAAAGGAAAAATAAAATATAAAATTTTTCCATCAATTAAGAAAGCATACCAAAAAGCTCTATTTGATATTAATCAATCAAATATATCCTCAAAAAAAGTTATACTTTTTAGCCCATGTTCTGCATCATTTGATGAATTTAAAAACTTTGAAGAGAGAGGTGCTTATTTTAATTTACTTGTCAAAAAATATAAAAATAAATTATGAATGACATAAATATTTACCAAAAAGTTTATTTTAATTGGTGGAGAGAACTAGATAAAACTTTATTCTTTATTATAATTTCACTTTTTCTTCTTGGTCTTTTTTTTTCTCTAGTATCAACCTCTTTAATTGCATCAGATAGATTTAATACAAATAGTTATAAATTTTTTTTAAAACATTTTATTTATATATCTATGGGATTTTGTATAGTTTTTTTTATATCATATTTAAATATTAAAAAATTATTATTAATTTCTAAATTCCTTTTTGTAATTTGTTTCATAGCGCTCTTGCTGGTTCCCTTTGTTGGTATAGAGGTAAAAGGATCAAAAAGATGGATAGAATTATTTTTTTTACCGAGATTTCAACCTATTGAGGTTTTAAAACCTTTTACAATTGTAGTTATGGCTTTAGTATTAAGTTTAGAGAGTAAAACAAATCTATATTTAAAATATCTATATAGTTTTTTAATCTTATCACCAATTATTTTATTATTGATCTCGCAGCCAGATATTGGTCAAACTATCTTAATCTTTGCTACTTGGCTTGCATTAATTTTTGTTTCAGGAGTAAACCTAATACTATTTTTCATGTTTTTTGGTTTGAGTGCTTTAATACTCCTATATGTCATTTTTTATATACCCAAATTTGAATATATTTTAATAAGGGTTACATCTTTTCTGAATTCAAATTCAGGAAATAACTATCAATCCGAAAAAGCTTCTGAGGCAATAATTAATGGTGGTTTTTTTGGCAAAGGTATTGGTGAAGGAGTTCTGAAAAATAAAGTTCCTGAGGCACATACAGATTATATAGTTTCAGTTATATCTGAAGAATTTGGAGTCATTATGATTTTTATTTTAATATTAATTTTTCTATATTTTATTTATATAGTTTTAAAGAAAATTTCTTTAATTGATGACAAAAAAATTAAATTAATTTTATTAGGGCTTGCATTTATTATTTTTTTTCAGTTTCTTATACATGTAGGCGTAAATATAAGAATGTTTCCAACTACTGGAATGACACTTCCTTTTTTAAGTTATGGAGGTTCTTCGATAATAGGAACATCTATAATTTCTGGTATAATTCTCAATTTAACTAAAAAAGAAAATATCAGATGAAAGAAAATATTTTAATCTCAACAGGTGGTTCCGGAGGGCATGTTGTTCCAGCCCAAACCTTGTATGAACATTTAAAAGATGAGTTTAACGTTTTTTTGACAAGTGATTTAAGAGGCTCTAAATTTTTTGAAAATAATAAAAATTTTAAAATTATAAATGTATTACCTTTGACTCAAAATATTTTTTTATTACCTTGGAGAGTAGCTATATTTTTTTTTTCCATATTGAAATCTTTTACATACCTAAAAAGTAAAAAGATAAAGACAATTATCTCTACAGGTGGGTATATGTCTCTACCAATTTGTATTAGTGCAAAAATATTAAACCTAAAGGTAATCTTATTTGAGCCAAATTTAGTTTTAGGTAGATCAAACTTATTTTTTTTAAATTATTGCTCCTCAATACTTTGCTACTCAGAAGAAATAAGAAATTTCCCAATTAAATTTAAAAGAAAAATTAAATTAATATCACCACTTTTGAGAAAATCCGTTTATCTTGAAAAAAAAGATAAAAATAATTTTGAAAAAAAAATTAAAATTTTAATAATTGGTGGAAGTCAAGGAGCAGATTTTTTTCAAAAAAACCTAAAAGAAACTATTTTAAAACTTTCAGTGAAAGTTGAACTAGAGGTAATGCACCAGACCAACGATAAAAATAAGGAAAATTTAAAAAGTTTTTATGAAAAAAATCAAATTAAATATGAATTATTTAATTTTAAAAAAAACCTTTACAAAAATATGAATGAAATTAATTTTTGTATAACACGAGCTGGAGCATCAAGTTTAGCAGAGCTTGTACAAATAAATCTACCGTTTGTTGCAATCCCATTTCCTTACGCAAAAGATAATCACCAGTATTATAATGCTCTTTATTATAAAAAACTTAATTGTTGCTGGATGATAGAACAAAACTCAAATATTTCTAAAGATCTTTTTAATTTAATATATTCATTTTTTGAAAACAAAAATGATCTTAATGAGAAGATAAATGCAATGAAAAAAATAACTTACGAAAACTCATGGAATAATATAAACCAGAAAATAATAGATTGTATAAATGAAAATTGATTTAGCAAAGTCTGAAATTATCCACTTTGTTGGAATTGGCGGAATAGGTATGAGTGGGTTAGCGCTAATAATGCATGGTATGGGTTTTCAAATTCAAGGTTCAGATATTTCCTCAAATAAAAATATTGAAAGATTAAAAAAAAAAAAGATTAAAATTTCTATAGGACATAATAAGAGAAATATAAATACAGCTACAGTATTAGTTATATCGTCAGCAATAAAAAAAAATAATCCTGAGTTTAAAGAGGGAAAAATGAAAAACTTACCAATCTATAAAAGAGGTGAGATGCTTGGCCATATTGCCTCTTTAACAAAAAACATTACAGTGGTTGGTTCCCATGGCAAAACGACAACCACGTCTTTAATTGCATCAATATTTTCAAAAACAAAAATTGATCCCACGATTGTTAACGGTGGAGTTTTAAATTCTTTTAATAGTTCTGCCAGATTGGGAAATAGCAATTGGAGTATTCTGGAATTAGATGAATCCGATGGTAGTTTTATAGAGGTATTGCCAACTTATTCAATTATAACAAATATTGATAGGGAACATATGGATTATTATAAGAATATGGAAAACTTAAAAAATCTTTTTAAAAAATTTTTAGAAAAAGTCCCATCATTTGGAAAATCTTTCATATGTTTGGATGACAAAATTAACAAGCAAATAATAAAAAAACTTAAAATAAAAAATTATTATACATATGGAGTAAATAAAAAATCTAATTTTAATATTACGAATATTTCTCAAAATAAAAATTTTTCTAAATTTGACTTAAAAATATTTTTGCCCGGAAAAAAAAAGGATACAATAAAAAATATTAAAATACCTATTTTAGGGATACATAACATAAGAAATGCAACAGCAGCTGTTGCTGTAAGTATAACTATTGGAATATCAAAAAAAATTATCAAAAAAGGCCTTCTTAATTTCCAAGGCGTTCAAAGAAGATTTAACAAATTATTTTCTTTCAAAGGTGCAGAATTTTATGATGATTATGCTCATCACCCAACGGAAATAAGAGAAGTTCTGAATAGTGTTAGAGAAGCTTATAAAAAACAAAAAATTACTTGTATTTTTCAACCACATAGAATTTCAAGACTTAAAGACTTAAAGAAAGAGTTTACATTATCATTTAAAAAGGCTGATCAAGTAATTTTGTGCCCTATTTTTACAGCTGGAGAAAAAATTAAATTAGGATTTGAATATTATAATTTTGCAAAAGAATTAGCCAATAATTCGAGAGTTGAATTGTTTTTGGTAAAAGACAAAAAAAATTTAGCAACATTTGTCAAACAAAATATTCAAGGAAATAAAATAGTAATTGGTATGGGCGCTGGTTCAATTTCAAACTGGATGAGAGATCTTCCAAATCTTTTGTGATGGATAAAAATAAATTAGAAGAATTTGCAAAACATATTAAAAGTGAACTTAAATTTGATTACAATCTTAAAAAGTTAAATTGGTTTAATATAGGAGGGGATGCAAAAGTTTTTTTTAAACCAGACAACTTAGATGACTTAGTAACTTTTCTAAAAATTTTTGGAAAAAGTGAAAAAATTTTTGTTTTGGGTGCCGGATCAAATATTCTTATTACTGATAACAAGTTTGATGGTTTTGTAGTAAAACTAGGTAAAAATTTTTCAAATATTTCATTATTGCAAAATAATATAATTGTTGCAGGAAGTGCAGTATCCGATAAAAACTTATCAAATTTTGCAATGGAAAATAACATAGGTGGTTTTGAATTTTTATCATGTATTCCAGGTACGATTGGCGGTGGATTAAGAATTAATTCAGGGTGTTTTGGAAAAGAATTCAAGGATATTTTATTATCTGTACAAGTTATTGATAGAAATGGGGTAATAAAAACTATCCCATCATCTAAAATTAAATTTGGTTATAGGCATAGTCCACTTGATAAAGATCTAATTTTTTTGAGCGCTTCATTTCAAGGCAAAAAAAAAAATAGAGAAGAAATAAATAAAGAGATTAATAAACTTAAAGAGGAAAAAAATAGAAGGCAGCCAAGCAGAATTAAAACAGGTGGAAGTACTTTTAAAAATCCAATTAATCAGACTGATATAAAAGTATGGGAACTTATAAAGAACTCTATACCCACAACAAAAAGTTTTGGAGATGCAAAAATATCTGAAAAACATTGTAACTTTCTTGTTAATTCAAAAAATGCAAAATTTGAAGATATGATGAAATTAATCAATTTTATCAAAAGTGAGGTAGAGAAAAAAAAAAATATTAAATTAGAGACAGAAATTGAAATTATAGAATAAATGAAAAAAATTCTTATTTTAGGTGGTGGCATCTCAAAAGAGAGAAAAATTAGTCTAGAAACAGCAAAACAGGTCAATAAAGTTTTAAATAGAAGGTTTAGAACATTTATTTGCGAACCTAATAATGATCTTATTAAAAAAATTAAAACTTTTAAACCAGATCTTATATTTAACGCTTTACATGGTCGATTTGGAGAGGACGGATATATTCAATCAATTTTAGAAAAATTAAAAATAAAATATACGCACTCAGGCGTAATCTCATCATTCTTAGCTATGAATAAAATTTTATCGAAAGAAATATTTATTAAAAATAATATACTAACACCTAAATTCATTAAATTTAGTTTTAATAACAATAATAAAATATCAACAAAACTTATAAAAAAAATCGAACAAAGGCTTAAATTTCCGGTAGTTATAAAGCCAATTAATGAGGGATCAAGTGTAGATGTTTATATTTGTACAAAAAAAAATTTAATAACAAATTTGAAAAAATTAAAAAAATATACTGAAATTATTATTGAGAGTTATATCGCCGGAAGAGAAATTCAAGTTGCAATTTTGGGTAAAAAAAAACTAGGAGCTATAGAACTAAAGCCAAAGAGAAAATTTTATGATTATAAGGCTAAATATAGTTTGAGTGCAAAAACAGAGCATATTTTACCTGTAGAACTTGAAAAAAAAAAATTAGACGAAGTATTAAATTTAGCTTTGAAAGCGCACAAAATTTTAGGTTGTAGAGGTGTTACAAGATCTGACTTTAAGTTTTATAAAAACAAATTTTATTTATTAGAATTGAATACTCAACCAGGTATGACTAAGCTATCACTGGTGCCTGAAATAGCTGCATTCAGGGGGATTTCTTTTTTCAAGCTATTAAATTGGATTGTAAATGATGCATCAATCAACAGATAAAATTAAAAGAATATTTATATATATCTTAATATTTTTATTTGCATCAACTATATTTAATTTTCAAATTTTAAATTCTTTTTTAAAACTTTTTAAAATCAATAAAATTGAAATCGAAAATATTGCTTACCAGAAAGAATTTAATTTTTTTGAAGGTCAAAATATTTTTAATTTAAATAAGAGAGATGTTATTGATGTAATTACAAAATTTCCTAATATAGAAAAATATAAAATAAATAAAATTTATCCAAATCAAATAGATATTTCATTATTTGAAACAAAGCCTATTGGAAAAATTTTTAAAAATAATGAATTATTTATTATCGGTTCAAACGGTAAAACTTTTAAAGGAAAAGATAGCAAAAATCTTCCCTTAATTGAGGGAACTTTAGAAATGAATAAAATAAATAATTTTTTAGAAAAAATTCAATTAAGCACTTTTAGTCTTAATAAAATGGAAAAATTGGTTTATTATCCATCAAATAGATGGGATGTTATTTTTAATGATAAAACTATTCTGAAGCTACCCTCGGAACAAATAACAACCAATATTAAACGAGCTGAAATCTTATTTCGTACAAAAGATTTTAAAAGTAAAGTTATAGATTTAAGAATAAAAGATAAATTGATATTATATAATGAGTAATGAAATTTTTATTATTTTATCAGAAAATCAGATATCTGTAAGTGTTTTTGATAAAGAAAAAGACAAAAGTATTTATGAAAAGATATATAAAATTGAAAATAACTTATCTGACAATATTAAATTAGAAGATAATTTAAATGGAGTTCTTAAAGAACAAATTATAAATATTGAAAAAAAAATTAATTATAGTGTAAATAAGATAAATTTAATTTTGTGTGATCCAAATAATTTAAAAATAGAAATTTCGACAAAAAAAAGCTATGATCTTAAACAAATACAAAAAGATCAAATCCAGTACCTTATTCAGGATTTAAAACAACAGATTTTGACAAGTAATAAAGATCTTAAAATTCTACACATAATTATTGAAAATTATATAATTGATGGGAATAAAATTCATGAAATTCCGCTACAAATTAATTGCAAAAATTTAATAATTGAAGCAAGATTTATATGTGTTAAGAAAAATTTAGCTGACTTTTTTTATAGAATTTTTAAAAATTACCAAATTAAACTTAATTCTATAATTTGTGGTAATTATGCTTTATCTTTGAATGAAAATGATAAAAGCAATCCACTTGAGGGTGGTTTAAAGGTTGTGAATGGTGAAAACATGAAAGAAGTATATATTTTACCAAAAAAACCGGCCAAGTTGGGCTTTTTTGAGAAAATGTTTCACTTATTTTCCTAGCCGTATTTTATTGTAACATTTGTTGTATTTAAGATACATGTGAGTGGATCTATAAACTCTTGATGTCAATTTTACACCAGAAAACCTTAAAGCAACCCATAAATTTTGAAGGTATAACGTTACATAAGGGCAAACACGCCAAGGTAAAAATCCTTCCATCTTCACCAAATTCCGGTGTAGTTTTTAAGAGAGTTGATCTTAAAAACAATAACTTTATATCAGCAAATTTTCAAAATGTTTCTAATGCTAACTTATGCACAACAATAACGAATGAATTTGGAGTTAGTGTATCTACAATCGAACATCTAATGGCCGCTTTGTATGGAAAAGGTGTAGATAACGCAATAATTGAAATTGACCAGGATGAAGTTCCAATAAAAGATGGATCTGCAAAATACTTTATTGAGGAGATTGAAAAAGTTGGGTTAAATATAAGTAGCACACCAATAAAGATAATTAAAATTTTAAACAAAGTAGAATTCAAGGATGGAGAGAAAACAATTTCAATAGAACCTTCAAAAACATCTCTAGAAATTGATTTCGAAATTAAGTTTAAAAATCAAAAAATCGGTACTCAAAGAAACAGTGTTAATATGTACGAGTCTGATTTGAATAATATTTATAACTCAAGAACGTTTTGTCTTTATGAGGATGTAGAAAAGTTAAAAAAAATGAATCTCGCTCAAGGTGGCTCTCTTGACAATGCAATTGTTGTAAAAGGAAATAAAGTAATGAATGAAGGCGGCCTTAGAAACGAGAAAGAATTTGTAAACCATAAAATACTTGATTGTATGGGAGACCTTTTCTTGTCAGGGGCAAAAATTATTGGAAAAATTGTATGTTCTCAAGGTGGACACAAACTTACAAATCAAATGTTAAGAAAAGTTTTTAACAATAATCAAAACTTTTCTATATTTGAACTTAAAGAAAAAAATATCCCTCACTCGTTTATCAATAAAACAGCGCTTAAATCAATAGCGTAAAATAATTTAGAGTTTTCACTTTTTTCTGCTAGAAACTAATTTAATGAAATATTTCTTAAAGTTTTTAATTATTCTATTTTTTTTATATTCTTGTTCTGGCAAAGATAGCGAAAAAGTATCAGTCATTAGTGATGGTGAACTAGAAACGCAAATGATCGAGGCTTATAAAGAGGGGATGAGAGAGCTTGAAAAAGGAGATGTAATTTATGCTTCAAGAAAATTTAATGAGGCTGAACTATTATATCCTCAATCAGCTTGGGCATCTAAATCAATACTAATGGCTGCCTATGCTTTTTACTCACAAAATTATTATGATAGATCTATTTTAGAATTGGAGAGATTTATCTCCAAATATCCTAAACATAAAAATATTGATTATGCTTATTTTCTTTTAGCAATGAATTATTACGAGACCATTGTAGATGAGAAAAAAGATTTGGAACCATTATTATTATCAAAAGAAAAATTTGAATATATTATTCAAAATTTTCCTGAGACAGATTTTGCCCAGGATTCAAAATATAAATTAGGATTAATCCAAGATGTTTTGGCCTCAAAAGAGATGCATATCGGCAAATATTATTTAAAAAGGAAAAAATGGGTAGCTGCTATCAATAGATTCAAAACTGTTATATCAGATTATGAAACAACTGTTTATGTCGAAGAGGCATTGCATAGACTTGTGGAGACATATTATAAAATAGGACTTGTTGAAGAGGCTGAAAAATATGCGAGTGTTCTAGGTTACAATTATCAGTCAAGTAAATGGTATGAAGCAACGTATATTATATTCAATAAAGAATACAAAACATCTCTTATTACAAAAAAAGATAAAAAATCTGTTTTAAATAAATTCAAGAATATTTTTAAATGAAAGAAAAAGATAACTTAAAAATTAAAGAAGATTATCTTGAAAAAATTAAACTCTTAAAAAAATACGATAAGTATTATTATTCAAATAATAATCCACTGGTTGATGATAGTACATATGATAAAATTAAGAACCACATTCTATCTCTAGAAAAAAAATATTCATTTTTAAAAAGTAATGATTCTCCATCTTTATCGGTAGGCTTCAAACCCTCAAAAAATTTTAAAAAAGTAGATCATAAAGTACCTATGCTATCATTAGGTAATGCTTTTAATAAAGATGATTTAATTAATTTTGAAAAAAAAATTTTAAATTTTCTCAATTTAAAAAAAAATCAAAAAATAGATTATAGTACAGAACCAAAAATAGATGGTATCTCAGCATCTTTGTTTTATAAAAAAGGTGTATTTACACAGGGGCTATCAAGAGGTGATGGTATTCAAGGTGAGGATATTACCGAAAATTTAAAAACCATAAAAGATATACCTCAAGTTCTAAAGGGAAAGGATTTCCCCGATGAAATCGATATAAGAGGAGAGGTCTTTATAAATAACATCGATTTTGAAAAATTAAAAAATAAATTTGCAAATCCTAGAAATGCAGCGTCAGGCTCTCTTAGACAAAAGGATCCAAATGAAACCAAAAAAATTCCACTTAATTTTATAGCATATACCTTTGGCTACTCAAAAAAATTAAATGTGAGAACACAAAGTGAGTTTTTGAAAAAATTAAAATCTTGGGGATTTAAAACAAATAAACTGAATAAGGTTTTATCAGGAGTAGAAAATCTAATTATTAATCATAGAAAAATAGAAGAGCAACGTAAAGAAATAGAATTTGATGTAGATGGACTTGTCTATAAAGTAAATGAATTTAATTTGCAACAAAGATTAGGTTTTGCAGCAAGTGCACCACGATGGGCAATAGCTCATAAATTTTCAGCAAATAAATCTATATCAGAAATCTTAAAAATTGAAATTCAAGTTGGTCGAACTGGAGCTCTAACACCAGTGGCAAAAATTAAACCAGTAAATATTGGTGGTGTTTTAGTTTCAAATGCGACTCTACACAATGAAGATGAGATTAATAGAAAAGATATTAGAGAAGGTGATACTGTTACAGTAGAGAGAGCTGGCGATGTTATACCTCATGTAGTGTCGGTTGATAAAAAAAAGCGTACTAACGTGGCAAAAAAATTTATTTTCCCAAAATTATGTCCATCATGTGGCTCTGAAACAATTAAGGAATTTAATAAAATTACAAAAAAATTTGATGCAGTAAGAAGGTGCAGAAATGATAATTTTGATTGCGAGAGGATTTCTATAGAGAAAATTAAACATTTTGTTTCTAAGGATGCATTCAATATAGATGGTCTTGGAAAAAAAATTGTTGAATCTTTTTGGAAGCTTAAATTAATAAGGAATCTTAGCGACATATTCAAACTAGATTATGAAAAAATTTCAAAATTAGATGGCTGGGGTAAACTTTCGGTAGCTAATCTAAAATACTCAATAAATTCAAAAAAAAAAATTTCTTTAGACAAATTTATTTATTCTTTGGGCATAAGACACATAGGACAAGAAAATGCTAGGCTTATATCAAAAAATTTAAAGCATCCTGATAATTTTTTTAATTTGTCTGATAAAAATCATTTTGCTGATCTATTAAATATTGATGGGATAGGCGATACTCAAATAAGTTCACTGAAAAATTTTTTTTCAAATAAAAATAGCATAGTCGTTCTCAAAGATTTAAGAAAAATATTAGAAATTATTCCTGAAAAGCAAAGATCATCATCTGGAATATTGAAAGATTTTACTTTTATGTTTACAGGCAAACTTGAAGGAATAAGCAGAGCAGAGGCAAAATCATTAATTGAAAAAAATTCTGGCAAAATAATTAGTAATGTGAGTAAAAAGTTAAATTTTTTAGTAGTCGGGGAAAAACCAACTAATAGAAAAGTAAATGAGGCTAAAAATTTAAATATAAAAGTAATTAATCAGAAGGAACTTATTAAAATGATAAATTCTAAAGATGAGACATAAGCCACTTTTTCTCACTCGAACTAAGAAAGCTGGACAATTTAGAGTAGACCATTAAGTGGTATTTAAAAATATAGTCTTTTTCATCATTCGTTAGCATTTTGTAATCAATTAAGTCCTTATCAATAGGTGCCAACGTTAAATTTTCAAAAAATAATTTTTTTTTTAATCTTTTTATAAATATCAAGTTTTCAATTCTTATGCCAAATTTCCCTTGCTCATAATAGCCAGGTTCGTTACTTAAAATCATACCTTCTTCCAATTTTACTTTATTATTTTTGGATATAGATTGTGGACCTTCATGAACATTAGAATAAAAACCAACTCCATGTCCCGTGCCATGTTTAAAGTCATAACCATATTCTTTAAGAAATTTCCTTGCTCGATAATCAATCTGGTGTCCCGTTTTATTTTTATTTAAATTACTAGTAACAACTCCTATGTGGCCTTTTAAAACTAAAGTAAACAATCTTTTGACTTTTTTCGAGGGTTTTGAAAAACATATTGTGCGTGTAACATCGGTCGTTCCATATTTGTATTGACCACCAGAATCACACAAATAAATATCTTTTTTATTTATTTTTCTATTTGTTTTTTTTGATGCTCTATAATGAATAATTGCTCCATTGGGTCCCGAGCCTGATATGGTATTAAAGCTTGGATATAAATAATTATTACTTTTTTTTCTAAATTGTTCTAGTCTCTTTTCCGCATTCAATTCTGTTAAATTAGAGTTACTTTTATTTTTTATCCAAAAAAGGAATTTTGTTAAAGCTACACCATCTTCAACATGAGATTTAATCATATTTTTAATTTCGGATGGATTTTTTTTTGATTTCAATAAATAACATGGATCTACTTTTTTTTTGATATTAAATTTTTTATTAATTATATTTTCACTAGATATTGAACATGTTCTTGAGTCAATTATGATATTTTTCCCTTTTAAGTTTTTTAATAATGCTTCAAAATTATTTGGATCAACAATTTGATGATTAAGTAATTTTTTCTCATTAATTAAATTTCTTAATTTATGTTTTTCAGCAATTAAAAAAATTTTTTTATTTTTCCCTATTAAGCAATTACAATTTGGTATAGGCGAAAATGGGACATCTGAACCTCTAATATTTAATAGCCAAGCAACATTTTCCGGAGCACTGACAAATAAATAGTCAGATTTGTTTTTTTTTAAAATATTAGTTACTAAAGAAATTTTGTTTTTATGCGTTTTTCCTGCCACTACACTTGGCAGAGAAAAGTAGGGATGATTATCTTTTATTTTTATTTTTATTTTTTGTAATTTATCAACCAAATTCTTAGCAATTGGAAGTAATTTGATCCTATTACCAAAAAAAAACTGCAGCTGTGCTTTCGTAAACAATTTTGGATCAAATCCTAATGTAATATTTTGAAATAGATTCTTTGGTAGTAAATTTGGATATTCTATAATTTTAAAGTTTTTTCCAGACTCTCTTTTTGCTTGCAAGGTATATCTTCCATCAACAAATAAGTAATTTTTATTTTTAAATATAATTGCAAAACCTGCTGAGCCAGAAAAATTTGATATTATTTTTAATCTATCATGTTTAACATACTCTGAAAAAAAGTTATCATTTTTTGGGACAATATAACCATCTATATTGTATTTTTGAAAATCACTAACGACTTTTTTAATTTTATTTATAATCACTTTAGTCTCTTTTGGTATCTTATCCACCCAGGACTTCTCTTGGTTTCTTGACTCTCAAAATCTTGATTAAAATCAAAATCGCTATCTTGATTTTCTTGATCATCATAAAAAGTATTTTTTTCGACTAAATCAGTTGGAAGCTCTTCAACAAATCGTGATGCCATACTATCAATCCAATCACCTTGGTAAAAACGATTCATAGAAAACGATATAAAAGCCTTTTTTTTAGCTCTTGTTATACCAACGTAAGCTAATCTTCTTTCTTCCTCTAGACCTTTGTCACCTTTTTCCTCAATAGATTTTTGATGAGGAAACAAACCTTCTTCCCATCCAGGTAAAAACACTACATCAAACTCTAATCCTTTTGAAGCATGCATAGTCATCAAATTAATTTTTTGACCATCCCAATCTTGATCAATGGATGTTGCTAGCGAAACATGTTCCAAAAAACTCTCAAGATTATCGAATTCCTTCATTGCACTTAAAAGTTCTTTTATATTTTCAATTTTATTTTCGTTATCAATATCTTTCTTATTTTTTAACAAAGCTGAATATCCTGACTCGTCTAAAATTATTTGTAAAAGTTTTACATGATCAATTTTTTTTATCATTAAATCTTCTTTCCATTTTTGTAAAAAATTTAAAAAAAAATTTAATCCAATTTTAGCTTTTGGTTTTATCTGATTTTCCTCCAAAAGTTTCTTAGCAGATCTTGCCAGTGATAAAGAATTTTTTTTTGAACATTCATGAATTTGTTTCATAGTGCTTTCACCAACAGATCGTTTTGGATTATTTATTACTCTTTCAAATGCTAAGTCATCTCTGTCCTGATAAACCACCCTAAGATAGGCTATACAATCTTTTATTTCTGCTCTATCATAAAATTTAATACCTCCAATAATTCTATATGGCAGACCGATTTTAAGAAATCTTTCCTCAAACTCTCTTGTTTGAAATATTGCTCTTACTAATATAGCTATATTGTTTAAAGAAAACTTATTTTTTAAATTTTTTTCAACTTCATCACTCAAAGCTACCGCTTCTTCTTTACCATTTCTAAAACAGTTTAAACTTACCAACTCACCATCTTCAGAATTTGTTTTTAATGTCTTTCCTACCCTATTTTGGTTATTCGATATCAGACCTGATGCTACAGATAATATATTTTGAGTAGATCTGTAATTTTCTTCAAGCCTTATAACCTTGGCATTTTTATAAACTTTATCAAAATCTAAAAAATTCTTTATCTCAGCACCCCTCCAGCTATAAATTGATTGATCATCATCGCCCACACAGCAAATATTTTGATTATTTTGTGCTAAAATATTAAGCCATTTACTTTGAATAAAGTTCGTATCTTGATATTCATCAACCAATATGTATTTAAAATTTTTTTTATATATTTCACAAATATCTTTGTTCCTCTCAAGAATGTTCACGCAATGCAACATTAAATCTCCAAAATCACATGCATTTAAATCTATTAATTTTTTTTGATAAATTTTGTAAATTGGCAAAATTATTTTTTCGTATATATCTTTTTTATTTATTATAACACTATCTGGATACCAGCCGTTATTTTTCCATCTATCAATTATGGTTATAATTATTTTAGGAGAAATTTTTTTTGTATCAATATTTTCAGATTTACAAATATTTTTTATCAATCTAGACTGATCGTCAGTATCCAATATTGTGAAGTTTGAGTTTAACCCAGCTGCTTTAGCATGTTTCCTAAGAAGTTTGGCGCAAATTGAGTGAAATGTACCGAGCCAAGAAAGTCCAACAGCCTCAGATTTTAGAATTTTAAGTACTCTATTTTGCATTTCTTTTGCAGCCTTATTTGTAAATGTAACTGCCAATATCTGGTTAGGAAAAGCTTTCTTATTTTTAATTAAGTGTGCAATTTTTGATGTAAGTACTTTAGTTTTTCCAGATCCTGCGCCTGCAACAACTAAAATAGGACCATCAGTAGAAATTACAGCCTCTTTTTGGGCTGAATTCAAGTTTTTTAGATATTCTAAGTTTCTCATTTTCTAAATAATCATTATAAGTCAAATTAAATTTATGAAAAAATTTAATTTTAATTTTAATCCTAAATTTAACATAAATACTAAAGTTATTATATTTGGTATTTCAACTTTAATTTTTTTATATCTACTTTATTTATCAATACCAAGTTTATATAAATCTGGAAGAGTTCAAAAAGTCCTTTCTGATGAAATATTATCTGAATTTAATTTAAATATTAGTTTATCCCCAGATATAGCATACCGAATCTTACCCACACCTCATTTTTCAATTAAGGACTCTAAATTGTATAATCTGAATTCAAAAATTAACAATGAGTTAGGCGAATTGAAAGAACTCAAAATTTTTATAAGTCAATCAAACTTTTTTAATAAAGACCGAATTACAGTAAAAAAAATTTTAATTAAAAAAGCTAATTTTTTTATTAAGAAAGAAAATTTAGCTTTTTTAAGTGAATTAATAAATAAAAAATTTTCAGATCAAAAGGTTCAAATTAAAAATAGTAAATTATTTTTTAATGACAAAAATAATAATACAGTTTTTATTTATTCAATTAATAAATTAATTGCAGAGTATGCTAAAGAAAATGGAAAAAATATAATTGACGTTGACGGAGAAATTTTTAAAATTCCGCTAAAATTATATTGGGAAAAAGATTTAATTAGAAAGCATAAAATCTTAAAAGCAAATCTAAAGAAAATTAATATTGATGTTTTAAATAAAAGTATTTATGAAAAAGAAAAATATTTTTACCAAAATGAGATTAGTATTTTAAGTAGTAAGTTTAAAACTAATTATGAAATAATAAAAAATAAGATAAATTTTAACTCTAATCAGTCAATGATAAGAAATACTCCCTTATCTTATAAAGGAATAATTGATCTCAAACCATTATTTATAAAGGCTAGTTCAGAGACAAAAACTTTTGATATGTATTATATTTTAAAAAATAGCTTCTGGTTTAACGAAATCATCAAGGCAGGTTTTATATTTAATGATAATTTCAATGGAAAAATTTCAATAAAATCTGACAATGTTTCAAAAAATAAAATTTTTGATAAGATTAATTTAGTATTAAATATCAATGAAGGTAATTTTGATTTTAATGAAACTATTTTAATCAGTGAGAAGATAGGAAACCTAAAAATTTTAAACTCATCCTTTTTTGAAAAAGATGATAAAATATTTTTAGAAGCAAAAGCAGTAGTAGATATAAAAAATTTGGATAATTTTTATAAAAAGTTTTTAATACCAAAAAATAAACGAAAAAATTTCGAAAAATTAGAATTTATTTTTGAATTTGATACTGTGAATACAAACTTTAAAGTAAATAAAATTAATTTTTACAATTTAAAAAATAAAATAGTTAATTCAGAAAAAATTGATGATTTAGTGGATAATTATGCGGACAAAAGATTTGAATATTTAAATTCAATAGGTTTTAAAAACTTTTTGAAAGAAATTTTTTATACTTACTATGAATTGGGATAGATCATTTTTTTTGGATCAACAATCTTATCATATTCTTTCTCATCTATTAATCCTGATTTCAGAGCTTCTATTTTTAGAGTAGTTTTATTTTTAAGAGCTTTTTTTGCTATCTTAGCAGCATTATCATAACCTATTTTTGGTGCTAAGGCTGTTACTAGCATTAAAGAATTATCGAGATATTTTTTAATTGTAATTTTGTCAGCCTCTATATCTTTTATGCAATATAATCCAAAATTTTTAGAGCTGTCGGATAACAAATCGATTGATTGTAAAATGTTGTGCGCAATTAATGGTTTAAAAACATTTAATTCAAAGTGACCATGTGAGCCAGCCATTGTTATACCATTATGATTTCCAATAACTTTTACACAAACCATTGTAACTGCTTCTGATTGAGTTGGATTGACTTTGCCTGGCATGATTGAGGAACCTGGCTCATTTGAGGGTAAAATCAACTCACCATATCCTGCCCTAGGACCTGAGCCTAAAAATCTAATATCATTCGCAATTTTCATTAAGCAAACAGCAGTTGTATTTAATGTTCCTGAGAAATTAACTATTTCATCATGAGCAGCCAGTGCCGCAAATTTATTTTTTGTCGGTTTGAAAGGAAGTTTAGTTATTTTTTTTATTTCCTTAATAATTTTTTTATCAAAACCTTTTTTAGTATTAATCCCTGTGCCAACAGCTGTTCCACCTTGAGCTAGAAAAAAAATTTCACTTAAAGCATTTTTAATTCGAGATATACAATTTTCTAATTGTGATTGATATCCTGAAAACTCTTGACCCAAAGATAAAGGAGTAGCATCTTGTAAATGCGTTCTTCCCACTTTTACTATACTCTTAAATTTTTTTACTTTTTTTTTAAGTTCTAAATTTAATAGTTCAAGTGATGGTAAAAGTTTATTTTTAGTCTCAATTGCTATAGCTATATGCATTGCTGTAGGAAAAACGTCGTTAGTCGATTGTGATTTATTAACGTGGTCATTAGGATGAATAGGCTTTTTAGAACCTTTCTTTCCACCTAAAATCTCAATTGCTCTATTAGCAATAACTTCATTAACATTCATATTTGTCTGTGTGCCAGACCCAGTTTGCCAAACTTTAAGCGGGAAGTGATCATCAAGTTTTCCAGAAATTACTTCATCAGAAGCTTTTATAATCGCTCTAGAAATGGTTGTAGATATTTGCTTTTCTTTATTATGAACAATTGCGGCTGCCTTTTTTATAATTGCTATAGATTTAATTAGAATCGGTCTTACTAAAAACTCACCGATATCAAAGTATTTTTTTGATCGCTGGGTTGAGGCACCCCAATACTTATCAACAGGCACGTTTATTTGTCCAATACTGTCGAATTCTTTTCTGAATTTCATAATATAACTTTTGGCTTAAAGTACTATTTCTTATACATTAAGTTCATCAATAATCAAATAGGAGCACTATGACAAACTTTGAAAAAGTGGGAAAATTTATGGAAACTTTTGGTCAGGAGGTTAAATCAAAATCTTCATTAAGCTCAGAAAAAATTAACAGTTTAAGAGTTAGCCTCATTGAAGAAGAATTAGAAGAGCTAAAGCAGGCTATAAGCGAAAAAAATTTATTGGAGGTTGCAGATGCACTTACGGATTTACTTTATGTAACCTATGGAGCGGGACATGCTTTTGGAATTAATTTAGACAAATGTTTTGATGAAGTTCAAAAGTCAAACATGAGTAAATTAGGTTTAGACGGTAAACCAATTTATAGTGACAAGGGAAAGGTACTGAAAGGACCAAAATACTTTAAACCAAACTTATCTCATTTCTTGGTTTAGTTAAAAAAATTTTGAAATTTATGTCGAAAATACAAAATAATATTTCATTATTTTTAATCGCAATACTCATTTTGCTAATTTGTAAAAATACTAATTTTTTTAAAAACTTGTATGATGTAACTTCAAAAAATCATGATAGTAGACAACAAAAAGTTTATGATTTTTGCGAACTTTTCGGAACCGGATATGTAATTTATATTAAAAATAAGTTTAACTTAAATACTCCACCCGAGATAAAAAATTTTGAAAGGTCACCTCAACAATATTGGATTTTTAGTAAAAATTATAAAAAAATTGATAAAGATAAATTAATAATCTTGAATAAAACAAAAAATATAAAATTAAAAAACAATGATTTTAAAATTTTAGATAATTTTAGGGACAGGTGTTTTTATATGGTTAAAAAATGACAGAACTAATTAATATTTTATCATATACCATTATTTTATCTTTGTTATTTTTCATGCCTTTTTTTAAAAAAAAGTTTTTAATATCAAAAAAAATATCGTTGGATGAATATGATCTTCCTGTATTAAATATTTTATTTCTTACAAATTTATTTCTTATATTTTCAATATTTAATTTTACTATTTCTCAAATAACTAGCATATTTTATTCGATAATTTTTATATTCTTAATATATCTTTTTTCTAATTTTAAAAAACTTTTATTTCCCAAAAATATAATTTATTTTTTTATTTTTTATTCGATAATATTATTAATTTTTTCAATTGATCTATCAAAAAATCTATTTTTATACTGGGATGCTCAAAAGATATGGTTACCAAAAGCAATTTCATTTTATAATGATGGTTTAATTATAGATTTAAAAAATACCGCTTATTCACATTACTCATTTTTAGGATCACTCTTATGGGCTTTCTTTTGGAAAATTTCTGGTTCTGAGTATGAATATTTTGGAAGAATATTTTTTTTAGCAATATATTTGTTTGCCATTCTTAATTTATTAAGTTTGATATCAGTAAATAAGAATATTAAAATTATCTTATTTCTAATATTAACTTTAATAACTTATGACTACTGGCTTTTTAGAGGGACCCAAGAAATTCTAGTTTTTTCGTTTCTATTAATTTTATCAAAATATCTATTTAATTTATTTGCGGAAGATAAAAATGTAATGATAAATCTGTTAAATATTTTTCTGTGTTTAAATTTGATAATTTGGACAAAAAATGAGGGAATTGTTCTCAGTTTAATAATATTATTTATTTTAATTATTTTCTTTAAGGAAACTACAAAATTTAAATTAATTTTAATAACTATGCTTTTTTCTATGATATTGGTGCGGTTTTTAACATTTAAATTAAATGGACTTGACTTAGACCTTTCTAAAGATTTCGAATTTTCAAATATAATAAGTATTTTTTTTAACAATTTTACAATAATAAATCTAGCGCTTATTTTTAAATACATTATTTTTTCATTATTTAAATTTCCACACATAGTTTTAAGCATATTTTTTGCTTTAGCTATTGCTTTTGATAAGCGTTTATTTAAAAAATTTATTTTTTTATATGTCTATCTTTTTTTAAGTATATTTTTAATTTTCTTTATTTATCTTAGCTCTCCTCATGATTTAGATTTTATGGTAAGCACTGGATCTATGAGACTAATGCTTGAGTTTTCAGCACCAAATCTGCTTTTTATACTTATATTTTTTAAGAACAAATTTAAAATCTAATTTAAATAATAGGGGCGTTCTGTTGCCCGGCAATAGATTAGAAATCGGCATATTTGCTCACTAATCAAAACTACTTCGTTGTAAACTTCGTTGTCAGAATGACTTATTTTTTTTTAGTTGGTTCTTTGATCTTACACTTCGTTGTAAAATTGATTAAACTTACTTTATGAGAAGATTGTCTCTATACTTTTTTCTGGTTTTGATATTTTCTCTTTTTACATCGCATTCGTTTGCTGAGACTAAGATTAAATATAAGACTTATAAGAAATTACCATGTAAATTTAATGGAGCAAAAATAGATAGTCCTGCCGCCATCGCTTTTAAAAACTCTTCAAGATGCTCCAAAGCAAAAGGTTACCCACTAAAAAGAGGAACTTCTATTTTAGTAAAAAGAGGAACACCAGTGTTTGCTGTAACCGATATGAAATTATTGTATGCAAAAGACAGGAGCGCAAAACAAAGAAGCAGAATTTATAACAAAACTCAAAAGAAACAGGGTATTGATTATATTTTCGATGATGTTGAATTAATGTTTGTTGATAAAAATCAAAATCAGATATTATTTTATCATCTGATGGATACACCCTTTGTGCCTGGTTTTGGTAAAGGAAATTGTGAAAGACCATTAGAATTTGGCACTGAAAAGTACAAAAGAAACCCAAATTATTGCGGAGGTTATTCTGACAAAATAATAAAAAATAAAATGTGGGTTAAGAAAGGCGATTTAATTGGTCACTCAGGAACAACTGGAAGTAATAGTAAAGGTGACCCTCATATTTCTTTTTCATTTATAATAAATAATGAAAATTTAAGTGAGAAAGAAAAAAAATTGTGTGATTTACAAATAAAAAAAAATCTTAAACAAAAGGAGTGCAAAAAATGGTCACCACTTCATTGCTACCAGTGTTATTACGCCCCAGAAGCAAGGAAAGATATAATTTGGGAAAATTTTCCATCTGATAATTCTGACTATTATCTTCTACCAATTATTAATAAGAAATATCTTAAGGACATTGGTTATTACAATTAGAAAGGGGCGTTCTGTTGCCAGGTGCCCCGAACTTTGTACCATTATTCGCGAATAATTTGAATTCAAAAGTCTTAAATTTAATTCAAATGACGCCACCATGACGCCAAAAGAAAGTCATAAATCAGAATTAAAATATATAACAATGAATTTAACAGTCATTTTCAAAAGATTAATTTTAGCATACTTACTAATTGCTTTATTTTTTATAATAGCTCCTTTTTTTGTTTCTCAGTCTCTCAAAGTAAGTTATTTTAATAATTCAGTAGATCTAGATAACGCATATTACTTATTATACATCGTTTGGATGATAGTATCTTTAGTTAATCTTTATTTGCTTTATACTTTTAAAAAACCTGGCAAACAATTGTTTATGATTGTTTTTCTTGCATCAATTATCTTACAGTTATTTGGAGGCCCAGTAGCTTCTGATCCGATTTATTATACTTTAGAAGGATTAGGTTTGACTATTGTTGGAGCATTATTAATTATGCTTTATTATACACCAATCTCAAAAAAATTTTGAATACTTTAAAATAAAGATATGAGAAAAGTCTTTAAATATTTTTTCTTATCAATTATTTCTTTAATTACTCTAATTGTAGTTTTTGTGCCAGAGGATCCTGCATGGATAGATTGCTCAGATGAGAGTGATTTGTATAGATATGTTTATAACGGTTGGAAGGTAGATAAAGTTATTAAAGATTATAAAGGTGAATATCCAAGAATATGGTTATCAAAAAACGATAGAATAAAAGCATTGAATTTTGGATGGAGATGTTATTATCTTGAGGGTGCAGAATTGAATTTTAAAAAAAAATGAAAAAAATTTTTTTATTTTTAGTTTTAAGTTTTTTATTTAATACAAATTTGTACTCAAAAGGAACTGGAGATTATCCAGGAGGATTTTGCTATACAGGTTTTGGGGGAGCGGCGTATGATGGTTTAGGTGGACCATGTTATGATGGTTTAGGTGGTGATGCATATTCAGGTCTAGGTGGTCCCGCATATGATGGTTTGGGTGGACCATGTTATGATGGTTTAGGTGGTCCTGCATATTCAGGTCTAGGTGGTCCTTGTTATAAAACATCAAATGGATTTGCTGGCGATTGTCCAAAAGCTTGTAGATGTAAAGCTTGCAAAAAAAGATAAATTTTATTTCATCACAACAATCTCTTTTTTTATGGCGCCACTACGACGCCTAAAATAAAAAAGTAAATATTTTAAAATGATTATATAGGATTTTAAGGGGCGTTCTGTTTCTCGTACCTTGATTGATAATATACAAATTTAACACTTTTTCAAAAACTTCGTGTAAAACTTCGTGTAAAACTTCGTGTAGTGTTTTGCTCATTTTGCTGATTTCTCGACTTCATTGCTCAAAAAGAGTAAATTTTCTTTATGAAAAAACTATCTTTGTTGATCTCTTTAGTTTTGATAATTTTTTCCATTAATAATTTAAATGCATGGGAAAAAGTACCTGTTCCAGATTATGTAGATAAAAAAACTAAATCACCTTGGAACTTTTATGAAAATTTTGAAGATCAAAAAATAGGAAAAATAAAATTAAATAAATTCGATATTAATGATAAAGGAAAAGGCAAAAAACCTTTCAAAATTAAACAAGATACTGATGGCAATAAGTTTTTAGAGATAACTGTTAAACACGGTTGGAATAAGGGAAAAAATTATAAAACTGAAAGATCAGAATTTCAGACAAAAGGAAAAAGAGCACTAAATAAAGAAATATGGTATGGATTTAAATTAAGATTTCCAAAAGATTTTAAACATATTAATGACAGAGTTTTAATAAATCAGTTTAAAAATAATTTTGATAATATGAAAAAAAGTCCTCTAATGGGTATTCGATTTTATGAGGATGGCAATACTTTAGATATCGGAGGAGAAACAGGGGGTATTGCAACCAAAAAATGGAATAAAGAAGAGAATAAAAAACATGGGATAAGAGTTAGATATTTTAAAAAAAATGAAAATTGGAATTTATTGGAGGTGAAAACAAGAGGAGAAGATAAAAAGAAAGCATGGAAATGTGAGGGAGAACAAGAACCAGAATATTGTAAAAATTTTAATATAGAAAAAATTTTAGATATTAAAGAATTAGGCGATTGGATAACTTTTAAGGTTGGCATTAAGAATTCAAAAAAAAACGATGGATTTGTTAAAGTTTTTAAAGATGACAAATTAATTATGAATTATAATGGAATTACTTTTGACTGGAGTGGAAGTTATTATGCTAGTTATATAAGATTAGGTATTTATAGAGACTCTGATCCAAGCGGAGCAGGATATCCAGACCAAGTAGCACACTTTGATGATTTTATTGTCGTTTCTGATAAAAAAACTTTAGACAAATATTTGGATTAAAGGGGCGTTCTGTTGCCAGGTGCCCCGAACCCCGTTACTTAATTAATAAATTAATTAAGCAGCAAGAGCAAATTTATCATTTGCAATTATAAAATAGCCCGTTACGGTGGAACAATCCCGAACGAAAGAAAGACTTTTACACATCCGTCGATCCTAGTTCACCCCCATAAGTTGTAAATGGTGGAGGTGGTGGGTACTGCCCCCACGTCCGCAATGTTTATTACGAAATTCGTTTATCGTCGTAGTTGGAAAACCAACATTAATAATATAAAACGTTATTTACTAGATTCAATAAATTATTCATGAAATTAACAAAAGAACAACAACAAGAAATAGAAAGTCTTAAAGGTCAAAAAAATGTTACCAAACGTGTTGTGGCACCAGAATTAGAGAAAATTTTATTTGATGCCATACCTGTTCTTGATCATGGTTTTATTAGAGTAATTGACTACATGGGGGATGATACCTCGATAGTTCAAGCGGCTAGAGTCTCCTATGGAAAAGGCACAAAACAAGTTTCAACGGACTCAGGCTTAATTAAATATTTAATGAGACACTGGCACAGTACACCTTTTGAAATGTGTGAAATTAAATATCATGTGAAACTTCCAATATTTATAGCTAGACAATGGATTAGACATAGAACAGCAAATGTCAATGAATACTCCGCAAGGTATTCAATTTTAGATAAAGAATTTTATCTTCCTTCTAATGAAAATCTTGCAGCTCAATCCAAAAATAATAGACAGGGACGAGGAGACATTATCAGCGGGGAGCATGCAAAAGAGGTTTTAAATCTATTAAAATCTGATGCTGAAAGAACTTATGAAAATTATGAAAAAATGCTAAATCAAAAATACGATGGCTCAAAAATTGATGAAAATAAAACTGGACTAGCGAGAGAACTAGCAAGAATGAATTTAACTTTAAATACATATACACAATGGTATTGGAAAACAGATTTATTAAATTTAATGAATTTTTTAAGATTGAGAGTAGATCATCATGCTCAATATGAAATTCGAGCATATGCAGATGTTATGTTGGACTCTCTTAAAAGATGGGTTCCCATAACTTTTGACGCATTTATGGATTATAGAGTTGGAGGAACTGAGGTTTCTTCTAAAGGTAAAGGTGTAATTAATAAACTGATAAATGGTCAAAAAATAACAATGGAAGAGTCGGGACTCTCTAAAAGAGAATGGAATGAACTAATGAGTGCTTTCGATATGAGAGATAAAATAATTAATTAATTTTTCTAGAAAATTTTAAATAAACCTGATTTAAAAATATCGAAAAGTAAACACTCATAAATAAAACTGAAGGGGTGAAGTATCTAGTATTTCCAAGCCAGCAACTAACTCCAAAAAAATATAAACATGAGAGAATAAGAAACATATTCAATTTTAGATCTAGCACTCTAAATGAAAGATAAAATCCGAGTGTTGTAAAACAAAAAAAAATAAATGTTATAATTATTCTTAATTTAAGCCAAAAAGAGTGGTCATCACTATTTTTATAATCAATCCATTTTTGGTACTTAGATGCGTAATATACCTGAACAGGGTTAAGAAGAACTGAATGAAAATAATTTTTAAACAGAATTTTAATTGTCACAATCTTATTTTTTAAAATATTTTCTATTGATTTATTTCTTATTTGATTTAAAAAATTTATTCTATCACGCTCAATGTTTAAATTAAAATTATTATTTTTTAAGATATTTTGTGATCTTTCCTCAAAAAATATATTTATCTCTTCTTTATTTAAATTTTGTGATTTACTAAGAATATGTGGTTCCAAATAAGTCTGTAAATCTGTCTTTGATTGAATAGGTGTAAAGTAAAATATGTCAGCTCTTTTAAGGTTGTGAAGTCCTATAAAAATTAAGATCAAGGAAAAACCTACAGCTAATGATAAAAATTTAAAAAATCTTTTTAAATAATTTTCTTTAAATAAAAATATAAAAAAAATAAAAACTAATGGGTATAAAAATGCAATTGTTCTTTGGGTGTACAAAATACCAATGAATAAACCGATGACAAAAAAATGAAAATTATTTTTAGAACTAATGGAAAGACTTGTTAATACAATTAAAAAAGATAAAAAAATACTTTCGGTTAGTATTGTTAAATGCCACTGCATAAGTATTGGGTTAAGTAAAAGTGTGATGGCTACTATATTTACAAGATTTTGATCTAAAAATTTAGATAGTTTTAAACGTAAAAATAAAACTGAAAAAAAATAAATAATAATTTGAAAATAAATAAAGATTTTATAATTTTTTAAACTTATTTTTTTATTCAAATCGTCTATTAATAAGGAGTCAGAGTTAATAAATTGATTAAATATATGAATTATTCTTGGATATAAAAATGTGAATTTATAGGTTTCTCCACTAGAAAAATAACTTTTTCCATCATTTAAATCTTTTGAAATTTTTTGTGCTGACTCAAAGTATGATATTGTATCCTCGTGAATTAATGAAGAGTAGGTATAATTATTTGTTTTAAAAATCTCACCTTCAAATTTATTTATAAAATTATTTGATATAAATATTGATATTAGAAATAATAATAAAAAAAAGATTTTGAAATTGTTAATTTTTTTCATCCAACGTATTTATTAATATATTATTTTCATTAAATAATATATATCAGCTTTTAAATTTATGAGTTTATTAAAATACTATCAAAAATTAGATGATGCAGTTGCGTACTTATTGTCGTCCACAATTAGTGAAAAAAAATTACTTAAGCAGTTTTTTAACAATAAAGAAATTACTTTTGTAGATATTGGCACTAACGTTGGAAACTATTTAGACTTTTTACAAAAAAATTTTAAAATAAAAAAAGCATACTGCTTTGAACCAATAACTGAGCTATGTGATAGTTTACAAAAAAAATATGGCAATAACATAAAAATTTTTAATTGTGCTTTATCTAATAATAAAAAAAAAAGAAAATTTTATATTTATGAAATACCTTCTCAGTCTAGTTTTTATAAACAAAAAGAAACCTATTCATCAATACAAAAAGTAAAAAAAACTATAAATATTAAAACTGACTTCTTTGATAGAATTTTTAATAGTAACCTTAAAATAGATTTTTGTAAAATTGATGCACAAGGTGAAGATTTTCAAATTCTAAAAGGCATGTCAAAAAATCTTAAAAGAGGAAATATTAAATTACTAAAAGTAGAAATTTGCTTTCCAGGAATGCATAAAAATGTTGTAAATTCTTATTTAGATATTTTAAATTACCTTAATAAACTTAATTATCAATTATTTTCAATAAGTAAAATTAAATATAAAAATAATTCGATATTATTTTTAGATGCTTTTTTTAAAAAAAATTAATCTAAGCTAGATTGAATTTTTTTTGCAATCTCTACATATATTTTTGAAGCCTCGTGTTCGGGCAAACTTTCTACAATTGGTTTACCTTTATCCCCTTCGCTTCCAACTTTCTGAAAAATAGGAATTTCACCTAAAAAAATTTTGTCAAATTCCTTGGCTGTTCTTTTTACTCCACCCTCACCGAAAATTGCGTATTTTTTTTTGTCATCCCCGATAAAGTGACTCATGTTATCTATAAGACCAATTATCTTTACTCCAAGTTTATCGAACATTTTAATTCCTCTCTTTACATCTTGAAGAGCTATTTCTTGAGGTGTCGAAATAATAATTACTCCATCGAGTTTAATTTCTTGAGCAAATGTTAATTGTGTATCCCCAGTTCCTGGCGGCATATCAACAATTATAAAATCAAGATTTTTCCAATCAACTTTTTGAGTAAAAGTTTTTATTGCACTAGTAACCATTGGTCCACGCCAGATCATTGGAGTTTGTTCATCTGTTAAAAAACCAATGGACATACATTGTATGTCATATTTGTTTATAGGAATTAATTTACCTTCATCTGATTCTGGTTTTTGATTTATAGAAAAAAGTTTTGGTAAAGACGGTCCATAAATATCAGCATCTAATAGCCCTACTTTGAAACCTATATTTCTCATAGCTAAAGCTAAATTAGTAGCAAATGTCGATTTTCCAACACCGCCTTTAGCACTGGAAACAGCTATAGTAAATTTTGTACCCTTTATAGGGTTTTTTACAAATTTTTTAGGTTTTAATGTAGGTTCCATTGTCTCAGTTAGTATTTATTCATAAGTTTATATATGTAACTTATCTTGTTTTTCAAATTAAAGACACTATATAGAGTGCAATGGTTGATGATTTCAAAAGCAGAGGTGGAAGTCCTTGGGGTTCACCCCCAGGAGGTGGAAATGGTTCAGGAAGAAAAGGACCAACGCCACCTGATATTGATGAAATTATAAGAACTGCTCAGGAAAAAATTAAAAAATTTATGCCAGGTAACTTTCAGGGCGGGAATAAGCCAATATTATTTGGACTAATAGTACTATTAATTGTTTGGGCTTTAAGCGGCCTTTATAGAGTATTACCGGATGAGCAAGGAGTAGTTTTAAGATTTGGTAAGTTTACATCGACAACTCAACCAGGGTTAAATTACCATATCCCTTTCCCAATAGAGAGCGTTCTTACACCAAAAGTTACTAAAGTTAATAGAATCGATATAGGTTTTAGATCTGAAAGAGATAGCGGTTTCAGTTCAAGTGGAGTTGCTGATGTACCAGAAGAAAGCTTGATGTTAACTGGTGATGAAAATATTGTAAACATAGACTTTTCAGTTTTTTGGGTAATTAAAGATGCTGGAAATTTTTTATTTAAAATTCAAGATCCAGAAGGAACTGTAAAAGCTGCAGCAGAAACAGCCATGAGAGAAGTTATTGCAAGAAGCGATATTCAACCAATCTTAACAGAGGGAAGATCAAAAATTGAAATAGACACACAAGAAATTATACAAAATATATTAGATGAATACAGTTCAGGAATAGAAATAACACAAGTCCAAACTCAAAAGGCCGATCCACCTGATCAAGTAATAGATGCATTTAGAGATGTTCAAGCTGCAAGAGCTGATATGGAAAGATCTAAAAATGAAGCTGAAGCTTATGCAAACGATGTAATCCCAAGAGCTAGAGGTGAAGCTCAAAAGATCTTACAAGCTGCAGAAGCGTATAAAAAAGAGGTGGTTGCTAAAGCAGAAGGTGAAGCAAGTAGATTTTTGGCAATTTTTAATGAATACAAAAATGCAAAAAAAGTAACCCAAGAAAGAATGTATTTGGAAACTATGGAAAAAGTTTTAGCAGATATTGATAAGGTTATTATTGATAAGGAAGCAGGATCTGGTGTTGTTCCATACCTTCCACTTCCTGAATTAAAAAAGGCAACAAATTAATATGAAAAAAATTTTATTACCAGTTATAGGAGTGATCGCAGTTGTAGCATTTTTCTCAATATTCATTGTAAAAGAAGTTAACCAAGCCATTGTTCTTCAATTTGGTGATCCAAAGAAAATAATTTTAAAACCTGGACTAAACTTTAAGTTACCATTTATTCAGAATGTCGTTTTTTTAGATAAAAGAATTTTAAATTTAGATGCTCCACCTGAAGAAGTAATTGCTTCAGATCAAAAAAGATTAATCGTCGATGCGTTTGCTAGATTTCAAATCGTAGATCCTCTTAAATTTTATATATCAGTTGGAAATGAGAGAGTAGCAAGATCAAGATTATCAACTATTATTAATTCAAGAATAAGAAGTGTATTAGGTACTCAAAGACTACAAACTTTATTATCAGAAGACCGAACAAAACAAATGGCCCTAATTCAAGAGGGGGTAAATATAGAGGCGGAAAAATTTGGTATAAAAATAGTTGATGTACGAATTAAAAGAGCTGATCTTCCTCAGGCAAATAGTGATGCAATTTTTGCAAGAATGCAGACTGAGCGAGAAAGAGAAGCTAAAGAGTTTAGAGCAAAAGGTGCAGAAATGGCAATAACAATTACGTCTACTGCAGATAAAGAAGTAACTGTAATTTTAGCAGATGCACAAAAAAAATCTGAAATTATGAAGGGTGAAGGTGACGGAGCAAGAAATAAAATTTTTGCTGATGCATTTGGCCAAGACCCAGATTTTTTTGCTTTTTACCGAGCAATGCAAGCATATGAAAAGGCATTAATTGGTGGTGAAACCTCTCTAGTATTATCACCAGATAGTGAATTTTTTAAATTCTTTGGAAACGTAAATTTAAAACCAGTCCAATAAAATTATTAAAATGAATGAATTGATCATAGCTTTTGGTCTGTTCTTGTTTATTGAAGGTATTCTTTATGCCTTATTTCCATCAAAAATGAAAAATATGTTAAAGAAGATTGATACTATTAAATCTAATCAATTAAGAACGGCAGGTTTTATTTTTGCTCTTATTGGTTTTTCGATAGTATGGGTTTTTAAAGGTTAAAATGAGAAAAATATTTAAATTCAGTCTAGTTATTTTATTTTTAACTAACCTAAATACTGCATCAAATTCATCAAACGTTCCTAGCTCTTTTGCAGATTTGGCTGAGAAATTAATGCCATCAGTTGTAAATATCTCTACAACACAAAC
This sequence comes from uncultured Pelagibacteraceae bacterium, assembly GCA_902628635.1. Taxonomy (GTDB): domain Bacteria; phylum Pseudomonadota; class Alphaproteobacteria; order Pelagibacterales; family Pelagibacteraceae; genus Pelagibacter. The sequence continues at coordinate 39,811 of CACONQ010000005.1, forward strand.
TGTTGTTACAAAAACTAATCCTTTTCCAAACTTTCAATTTCCACCAGGATCACCATTTGAAGATATGTTTAAGGAATTTGGCACACCACAAGAAAGAAAAGCAAGTGCGTTAGGATCTGGATTTATTATAGATAAAGATGGAACTGTAGTTACAAACAATCATGTCATTAAAGATGCAGACGATATTTTAGTAAGAGTAAACGGAGATAAAGAGTATAAAGCAAAAATTATTGGAACAGACCCTTTATCAGATATAGCCGTATTAAAAATACAGTCGGATGATAAATTTAAACCTGTTAAATTTGGAAACTCAGATTTAGCAAGAATAGGAGATTGGGTTATTGCAATTGGAAATCCTTTCGGACTTGGTGGAACTGTTACCACAGGAATAATTTCTGCGAGAAATAGAAGTATTGGACTTTCTAGATACGAAGATTTTATTCAAACGGATGCATCAATAAATCAAGGTAATTCTGGTGGACCTCTATTTAATATGGATGGAGATGTTGTAGGTGTGAATACAGCAATTTTAAGTCAAGGTGGTTCTATAGGAATTGGTTTTGCAATACCATCAAACAATGCAAAGCAAGTTGTAGATCAATTAATTAAATATGGCGAAACTAAAAGAGGTTGGTTAGGAGTTAGAATTCAAGATGTAACAAAAGAAATTGCAGATGCTGAGGAGCTAGATAAACCAAGAGGTGCTTTAGTATCAAGTGTATCACCTGGAAGTCCATCTGAAAAAGGTGGAATAAAAGCTGGGGACATAATTTTAGAATTTGATGGGACAATGATTAATCAAATGAGAGAATTACCAATGATTGTTGCCCAAACAGAAGTTGGAAAAACTGTGAGGGTAAAAATTTGGAGAAATAAAAAAGAGATTTTTAAAAAAATTAAATTAGGAAGACTAGAAACATCTAGTGATTTCAAACCAAAAAAACCAAAAGTTTTAAAAACAACAGTAATTGATGATTTAAAAATTGAAGTAAGGCCTTTAAATGATGAAGATATTGAAAAAAGAAAATTACCAAAAGATACTACAGGAGTTGTAATTACAAGTATTGACGCTGATAGTCCTGTTAAAAACTTAATGATAAATAATATAATTATTGAGGCTCAAAAGAAAAAAATTAAAACACCTGGAGATTTACAAAATATAGTAAAATCATCTTTAGTAGCTAACAACAAAACAATTTTAGTAGTCATTTATAATAACGAAAACCAAATAAGCTATATTGGTATAAAATTAAAATAATAAATGGACATACAGTCCAAAATAATTCTTATCTTTGGCCCTACCGCATCAGGAAAATCTAAATTTGCTATACAACTTGCAAAAAGAATAAATGGAGAAATTATTAATGCTGATAGTATGCAAGTTTATAAAGAACTTAAAATTTTAACGGATAGACCAAAAAATAAAGATTTAAAAATAGTTAAACACCACCTGTATGGATTTTTAAATGTCAAAAAAAATTTTTCAACAGGACAATGGTTAAAAATAGTTCAAAAAAAAATTAAAGAAATAAAAAAAAAAAATAAAATTCCCATTATAGTTGGTGGAACAGGATTATATTTTAAATCAATAACAAGTGGATTAGTAAAAATACCGAAAATTCCATTAAATTTTAGAAATAAAATTAGAAAAATACAGTCTAACTTAGGCCAAGAACAATTTTATAAAAAATTAATCAAAATAGATCCTAATGTAAAAAATAAAATAAATCCAACTGATGTCCAAAGATCTATAAGAGCATATGAAGTAAAAAAATTTACGAAAAAAACTTTATCCCAATGGTTCGAAAAAACAACTATATCGTTTGATGATAAGGAGTTAGTAAAAATACTGATAGATACCAAAAGAGAAGATCTTGTTAAAAAGATAGAAAAGAGGGTTAATAAGATGATTAAAAATGGAGCCATTAAAGAGGTAAAAAAATTTTTAAAATTAAGGGTTAATAACGATAAAAGTTCTTGCAAGGTCATTGGAATAAATGAAATTGGCTCATATTTGTTAAATAAGCAGGATTTGATTTCGACAAAGGAACAAATAGTCATAAAAACAAGACAATACTCAAAAAGGCAAAGTACTTGGGCAAGAGGACAAATGAAAGATTGGCAAAAAGTTCCATCTCAAGATTTAACTTCTTACATAAAAAAATTTAAAAAATATCACACTTAAACTTGACCAATTAGCACAACTTCAGCTAGATTGATTGAATGCCAAAATTGTTATCAGGAGCTGAAATTGTTTTTAAATGTTTGGAAGACCAAAATGTTGAATATATTTTTGGTTATCCAGGAGGGGCAGTTCTACCAATTTATGATGAATTAAAAAATCATTCCTCAATTAAACATATTCTAGTTCGTCATGAACAAGGAGCTGGTCATGCAGCAGAGGGTTATGCAAGATCTTCAGGTAAACCTGGTGTTGTACTTGTTACATCTGGTCCTGGTGCTACAAACGTAGTAACAGCATTAACAGATGCATACATGGACTCAGTACCACTAGTTTGTATTTCAGGACAAGTTCCAACTCATTTAATTGGAACAGATGCATTTCAAGAATGTGACACAACAGGAATAACAAGACCTTGTACAAAACATAATTGGTTAGTTAAAGATATTAGAGATTTATCAAAAATAATTCATAAAGCTTTCGAGGTAGCAACAACCGGAAGACCGGGACCAGTTCTTGTTGATATCCCAAAGGACATACAATTTCAGAAAACGGATTATCCAAAATTTAAAAAGAAAAATAAATTAAATGGAAAAGTTCATAATCATTTTTCACAAAAAGAGATAGATGAATTAGTTAAGCTGATGTCAAAATCAAAAAAACCAATTTTTTATACTGGTGGGGGCGTAATAAACTCTGGCCCTAAAGCAAGTGAGTTATTAAGAGAGCTTGTAGCTGTGACTGGTTTTCCAATTACATCTACATTACAAGGTTTAGGCTGTTTTCCTGGTGATGATAATAATTTTCTGGGCATGTTAGGAATGCATGGTACCTATGAAGCTAATAATGCAATGCATGATTGTGATTTGATGATTAATATTGGTGCTCGATTTGATGACAGAATAACAGGAAAGATAGATGAATTCTCACCGAAGTCTAAAAAGGTTCATATTGATATCGATCCATCATCTATAAATAAAAACGTAAAAGTTGATTTACCAATCGTGGGGGATGTTCAAAGTGTAATTTCCTCAATAATAAAAACAATTAAGAAGACAAAACCTAATTTTGTTAAATCTAATAAACAACAAATATCAAAATGGTGGGAACAAATTGGGAAGTGGAGAGAAAAGAAATCACTTGATTATATAAACAGCAATGAGACTATAAAACCTCAATATGCGGTTCAAAGGCTTTATGAGTTAACAAAAAATAAAGATACATTTATTACAACTGAAGTTGGTCAACATCAGATGTGGGCAGCACAACATTATAAATTTGATAAACCAAACAGATGGATGACATCTGGAGGGTTAGGAACAATGGGATATGGTTTGCCTGCTGCGGTTGGTGTTCAAATTGCTCATCCAAAAAAATTAGTTGTAGATATTGCTGGAGAGGCGTCGGTTCTAATGACCATACAAGAAATGTCTACTGCAGTTCAATATAATTTACCAATAAAGATATTTATATTAAATAATGAGTACATGGGCATGGTGAGACAATGGCAAGAATTATTACATGAAAAGAATTATTCAGAAAGCTACACAGCCGCATTACCAGATTTTGTTAAATTAGCCGAAGCATATGGATGTGTTGGAATAAGAGCAAAAACCCCAGATGAATTGGATGACAAAATTATCGAGATGATAAATACTGATAGACCTGTAATATTTGATTGTTTAGTTGATAAACAAGAAAATTGTTTCCCAATGATACCATCAGGCAAGCCTCACAACCAAATGCTTTTAGGACCAAAAGATCAAGAGCAGAATAAAATAACTGGAAAAGGTAAAACTTTAGTTTAATGACCAAATCTAAATCAGCCTACAGCGTAGCAGGAAAAAAGGAAAAATTAGATACGCATATAATTGTAGTATGGGTAGATAACGAGGCTGGAGTTTTAGCTAGAGTTGTCGGATTATTTTCTGGAAGAGGTTACAATATAGAGTCATTAGCTGTTGCTGAAATTGACTCAAAATTGAATATCTCAAGAATAACTATTGTTACAACTGGAACGCCTCAAGTTATTGATCAAATTAAATTACAACTAAAAAAATTGGTTCCAGTCCATAAGGTAGCTGACTTTAAAAGAGAAGATAAACAAGTAATTTTTAAAGAAATGGCATTATTTAAATTTGTCGGCAATAATAATAAGAGAGGCAAGGCTTTAAATGCTTGTAAAAAGTATAATGCTGTAATATTGGATAAAACAAATAAATCATGTGTAATACAAATTACAGCTCTTAGAAGAGAAATTGATAAAATGTCGAAAAATTTAAAAAAGTTTGGTCTTATAAGCGTTTCAAGAACTGGAGCGGTTGCAATGACCAGAGGTGCAGAAACTTTCAAATAAAAGGATAAATCTATGAAAATGTACTATGAAAAAGATACCAATACAAATTTGATCAAAGATAAAAAAATAGCAATTTTTGGTTATGGAAGCCAGGGGCATGCTCATGCACTTAATTTAAAAGATAGTGGTGTAAAAGAGGTTGTGGTTGCTTTAAGAGATGGATCTTCAAGTAAAGCAAAAGCTGAGTCAAAAGGTTTAAAAGTAATGAATTTATCAGATGCTGCAGAGTGGGCAGATGTTGTAATGATACTTACACCTGACGAACTTCAAGCTACAATTTATAAAAATCATATTGAGCAACGAGTAAAAGAAGGAACATCAATTGCTTTTGCTCACGGATTAAATATTCACTATGATCTTATTAAAGCTAGAAAAGATTTAGACGTTTTTATGGTTGCCCCTAAGGGTCCAGGACATTTAGTAAGAAGTGAGTTTGAGAAAGGCGGTGGCGTGCCATGTTTATTTGCTGTTCATCAGAATGGTTCAGGTAAGGCTAGAGATATTGCCATGTCATACGCTTCTGCAATTGGAGGTGGACGATCAGGTATTATTGAAACAACTTTTAAAGATGAAGTAGAGACTGATTTATTTGGTGAACAAACTGTTTTATGCGGTGGTTTAGTAGAATTAATTAAAAATGGTTATGAAACGTTAGTTGAGGCAGGCTATGAACCTGAAATGGCATACTTTGAAACCGTACATGAAGTAAAATTGATTGTTGATCTTATTTACGAAGGTGGAATTGCAAACATGAATTATTCAATTTCAAATACAGCTGAGTATGGAGAATATGTTTCAGGACCAAAAATAATCAACAAGGATGAAACCAAAAAAAGAATGAAAGAAGTTTTGGAAAAAATTCAATCAGGAAAGTTCACTAAAGAATGGATGGAGGAATGTAAAAATGGTCAAAAAAATTTCCTTAAAACCAGAGAAAAATTAGCAGAACATCCAATTGAAAAAGTTGGAGCTGATCTTCGAGCCATGATGCCGTGGATTACCAAGAAGAAATTGGTCGACAGCGATAAAAATTAAAAAGTTTTGTTCCAATTTGAGTTGATATAACTCTTTTATTTTGCAATCTACACGAGAGGTAGTATTATTGATTAGCAAATTTTTAAAAAAAAATTATGAGCGATAAAGACAAAGTATTTATATTTGATACGACAATGAGAGATGGTGAACAATCACCAGGAGCATCAATGAGCGTTGAGGAAAAAATTCAAATTTCTAGAGTTTTTGATGAAATGGGAATTGATATTATTGAAGCAGGTTTTCCGATATCCTCACCTGGAGATTTTGAGGCTGTGTCAGCAATCAGCAAGGGTTTAAAAAATTCTATTCCTTGTGGTTTATCAAGAGCTTTAAAAAAAGATATTGATGCGTGTCACGAGTCGTTAAAATTTGCTAAAAGATTTAGAATACATACTTTTATCTCAACAAGTCCTGTTCATATGAAGCATAAATTAGATATGACCAACGACCAAGTAATTGACGCTATTAAAGAGAGTGTTACATATGCAAAAAAATTTACTGATGATGTCGAGTGGTCTTGCGAGGATGGTACTAGAACAAACTTAGATTTTATGTGCAAGACTATTGAATTAGCAATTAAGTGTGGAGCTACAACAATCAATATTCCAGATACTGTTGGATATTCTATACCCGAGGAATTTGCTAAAACTATTACTCACATAAAAAATAATGTTCCAAACATAGATAAAGCAATAATATCTGCTCATTGCCATAATGATTTAGGTTTAGCAGTTGCAAATGCTCTAGCGGGTTTGTCAGCAGGTGTAAGACAAATAGAATGTACAATTAATGGAATAGGTGAAAGAGCGGGAAATGCTGCACTTGAAGAAATTGTAATGGCAATTAAAACAAGAAACGATTTAATGCCGTATGAGACTGGTATCAAGACAGAATTAATTAGCAAGGCATCTAAAATTGTGTCTAATGCAACTGGATTTCCAGTGCAATTTAATAAAGCAATTGTTGGAAAAAATGCTTTTGCTCATGAGTCGGGTATTCATCAAGATGGAATGCTCAAAAATAGGGAAACTTATGAAATAATGACACCTGAAAGTGTTGGAGTAAAGAAAACTTCTCTAGTTATGGGAAAACATTCTGGAAGACATGCTTTTAAAGATAAACTTAACGATCTTGGTTATACAGATGTTACTGATGATGTAATCCAAGCTGCTTTTGGAAAATTTAAAATTTTAGCTGATAAGAAAAAACATATTTATGATGAGGATATTGTTGCCTTAGTTGATGATAGTTTAATAATTGATAATAAAATAAATGCAATAAATCTTAAGTCTTTAAAAGTTTTTGCAGGAACGGGCGAACCTCAAAGAGCAGAAATGACATTAGATGTATTTGGAGATATCAAGAAAACCTCACAAACAGGAGATGGTCCTGTGGATGCAATTTTCAAATGCATAAAAGAATTATATCCTCATGACGTTAAATTATCTCTATATCAAGTACATGCAGTAACTGAAGGGACAGATGCACAGGCAACAGTTAGTGTTAAAATAGAGGAAAATGATAGAACAACAGTAGGCCAATCAGCTGATACAGATACTTTAGTAGCATCAGCAAATGCATACTTGAATGCTTTAAATAAAATGTTAATTAAGAGAGAAAAAAAATCTTTATCAAAAGATATTCAGTACCAAAAAGTAAAAGGAGGAGTATAAAATGGGAGTTCTAGATAAATTTACAGCAATTTGGAGCCAAGATATGGCTATTGATTTAGGTACAGCTAACACGTTGGTTGTCTTAAAAGGGCAAGGTGTAGTTCTTAATGAGCCATCCGTTGTTGCTGTTGTAGATAACAAAGGAAAGAAATCAGTTTTAGCTGTCGGAGATGAAGCAAAAACAATGTTAGGAAGAACCCCAGGAAATATCCAAGCTATAAGACCATTACGAGATGGTGTAATAGCAGATTTTATTGTGACTGAAGAAATGATAAAACATTTTATAAAAAAAGTGCATAAAAGAAGCACATTTGCCAATCCAAGAATATTAATTTGTGTACCAACTGGCTCAACTCCAGTTGAAAGAAAAGCTATTCAAGATAGTGCACTTGCTGCAGGAGCAAGAAGAGTACAATTAATTGAAGAGCCAATTGCAGCAGCTATTGGCGCTAACTTGCCAATCTCTGAGGCAACTGGATCAATGGTAATTGATATTGGTGGTGGAACAACAGAGATAGCAGTAATGTCACTTGGTGGAGTGGTTTATTCGAATTCTTTAAGAGTTGCTGGGGATGCAATGGATAATGCAATCATTGGATACATGAGAAAAGAATATAACTTGATGATAGGTGATAGTACGGCCGAAAAAATTAAAAAAGAAATAGGAACTGCAATTGCAACAAATAATAATACTTATGCAGTTAAGGGTAGAGATTTAAGATCTGGTACTCCAAAAGAAGTTAACATTACAGAGGAGGATACCGTTGAAGCATTAAATCCTATATTAAGAGAAATGATAAATGGAATTAAAGATGCATTAGAAAATACTCCACCAGAATTATCAGCGGACCTAGTTGACATGGGTCTAACATTAACTGGAGGTGGAGCATTATTAAAAAACATTGATAAAAGATTTTCTAAAGAAACTGGTCTTCCAGTCCATATTGCTGACGACCCCTTGGCTTGTGTTGCAGTCGGAACAGGAAAAGCTTTAGAGCAAGAGGAAACATTTAATACAATGTTATCAGAGTATTGATTTGAAAAATGCAACCCTCAAGTAGAGATGATTTTATAATAGCTATAAGATCTGCATTTTTAAAAAAAGAAAATAAACAAAAGTTTTCCCTTTCAGCACTAATTATTCTTACACTAAGTATTTTAATACTAGGCAGATATGACTTTAAAGTTATTAATTATGCTAAACTATCTTTGAAAGAGATTGCTTACAGATCTACATTTATATTTTCTACTCCTGAAAACGTTATTAAAAACGGATTTATTGCTACCAAAAATCATTTCTTTGTTTATGAGGAAAATAAAATCCTTAAACAAAAAGTTAAAGATTTAGAAATAAAAAAATATAATGCACAATACATACAAACAGAAAATGAAAGATTAAAAGAAACACTCAATGAGTTGAAATTTTCTTCAGATGAAATTCTTGCAAAAGTTATAGTTGATAAGCAAAGTCCATTTTTAAAATCTATAATAGTAAACAAAGGGAGCAAGCATGGTGTAATACTTGGAATGGGTGTTCTCGATCAAGAGTACTTAGTAGGAAAGGTGGTAGAAGTCAATTTTACTACATCTAGAGTTTTACTTCTGTCTGATTTAAATAGTAAAATTCCTGTTGATATACTTCCAAACAATATTCAGTCTATACTATCAGGTACTGGTAGTGACATTGGAAAAATTCAGTATATAAAAGAAGAGGCTTTAATTGAGAGCGAAAGTATAGTTTACACATCTGGCGCGGGTGGTATTTTTAAACCTGGTGTACCAATTGGCAGAACAATCAAAAATACTTTAAATTCTGAGATAAATGTTGAATTTTACTCAGAATTTTCTCAATTAAGATTTGTAAAATTAAGATCTTATAAAGCAGAGGAAAATTAATGACAGAATTATCAAAGCTAAGTATTTTCAAGCAACTTTTAGAAAAAGGTCCTATTATTTTGTTATTTGTATCTACTTTAAATGAATTTGATTTTAATTATCTTGGTTTAAAGTATTTCTCTTTTAACTTTCCATTCATTCTTATTTATTATTGGAGTCTTAAAAGACCTGGTAGCCTAGGATATGGTCTAATTTTCTTAAGTGGATTATTTAATGATGCTGTAGTTGGACTTCCAATTGGAGTGAGCTCATTAAGCTATTTATTTATTTGTGGTTTTTCATCATATTTAAGAAATATTACTTTACGGCCAAGTAGAATTAATGACTGGTTCTTTTTTGGATTTACAATCCTTGTTGTAAATTCTTTAATGTTTGCAATATCAAATATTTTTTTTAATGTACAAATTGTTTATGAAGATGTCCTGGTAAATATATTATTTACATTTTTATTTTATATACTTTTTAGTATTTTATTCGAATTATACAAAAATTTTGTTTACGGAGCTTCCAGTGTTTGATGGTGGTGACTCAAATGTTAGAAAATTTAATACTGTTAATAGAAGAGTATTTATATTAAAAATTGCAAAAGGGATTATCTTCACAGGTATCGTTGCAAGATTATTTAGTTTGCAGATAACTGAAAATAAAAAATACTTAACATTATCAGACAAAAATAGGTTACGAGAATGGAGGTTACCTCCGGTAAGAGGTGAATTTGAGGATTATTTTGGCAATGTAGTTGCTGGTAATACTAAAGTTTATCAACTTCATGTAGTACCTGAGCAGGTGGAAGATTTTAAATATTTAATGGTTCGATTAAAAAATATCTTATCTTTAACAGATAAACAATTCAGCAAAATAGTAAAAAAGAAAAAACAGCAAAAACCATGGGAAACACTTATCATATCTGAAAGTTTGACCTGGGATCAATTTTCAAAAGTAAATTTTTACTTACATGAATTATCTGGAGCAAAACCAGTATTGTCTGTGGCAAGAAATTATCCTTATAAAGCAAACTATACCCATGTACTTGGTTATGTGGCCCAAGCAAGCGAAAGTGATTTACTAGAAAATGAAGAAATTAAAAATAAACATGTTCCAGGTTTAAGGGTTGGAAAAACTGGATTAGAAAAAACATTTGAAAATTCCTTAATTGGTACAAATAGTGTCAAAAGATATGAGGTAAATGCATTTGGTAAAAGAATAAATCAAGTAGACTTTAAAGAAGGTGAGAAAGGGCAAAAAGTAAAACTCACTATAGATACAGAAATACAAAAATTGTGTAACGAACTTTTAGCAGAAAAGTCAGGTTCTATAAGTGTGATGGATATATTTACAGGTGAAATAATTGCCATGCACTCATCACCATCTTTCGATCCGAATTTATTTATGTATGGCATAAGTTATAAAGATTGGGATTTGATCAGAAAAAATCCTTTAAAGCCTTTGATTAATAAAACTATTTCTGGTTTGTATTCACCTGGGTCAACAATTAAACCTATTGTTGCTTTATCAGCCTTGGAGAATGATGTCATCTCTACAAAATTTAAAGTTAATTGTACTGGTAAAATGGAAATGTATGGTCAAACATATCACTGTTGGAAAAAAAAGGGTCATGGCATAGTAGATCTCAGAGATGCGATTAAACAATCTTGTGACACTTATTTCTACGAGATGAGTAGGAGACTTGGTGTTGATAGACTTAATATAACGGCAAAAAGATTCGGACTTGGGAATACAGTATTTAAAAATTTATATACAGAGGAAAAAAAGGGTTTAGTACCGTCAACAAAATGGAAAAAAAATGCTTTAGGTAAAGGATGGGTTCTAGGTGAAACCTTAATAACTGGAATAGGCCAAGGGTATATTCAAACTACACCATTACAGCTATGTCTAATGACAGCACAGTTAGCAAATGGAGGATTTAAAATATTTCCAAGAATAACAGTAGACAAAAATCAAGAGTCACTTGAGAAGATAAAATATAAAATGGATGAAAGTCTTAAAATAACAAATGAAAACTCGTCATCTTTAATTCGATCTGCTGAAGAAATTTTTTACAAAGGTGAAAAGGAATATAATAAACTTTTCCGAAACCAAGAGAATATTAAGTTTGTCTTGGAAGCAATGTCTGCCTCTACCAACGAGGTTAGAGGTACATCTTATCGGTCAAGAATTGATGATCCAAAATATAGATTTGCTGGCAAAACTGGTACAGCTCAAGTTAAAAAAATTACAAAATTGCAAAGAGAGTTGGATTTAGATACAGCACAAATTCCATACGAGGAAAGAGATCATGCTTGGTATGTTGCCTTTGGACCTTATAAAGATCCGAGATATTCATTATGTGTTTTGGTTGAACATGGGGGGTCTGGAAGTGCTACCGCAGCACCTTTGGCAAAAAAACTTATGAAAAAAATTATTGACCGTCATGAGGAAAGAGAAAAAATTAGAAAAAATAATTTAGTGGATATTTAAAAAATGTTTGAGCAATCTTCATATTCAGAACAATATACATTTTTTCAAAAATTAAGATCTTTTGATTTTGTATTAATTTTTTGTGTACTTTGTTTAGGTATAATAAGTAATTTTTCTATGTACTCAACTGATGGTGGCGAATTTTTATACCACTCTAAAAGTCATTTTATAAGATTTGTAACTTTCTTTTCTATGATGATATTTCTATCTTTTTTTAATTTAAGATTTTGGCATTCAACAGCTTATTTATTTTATACAATTACTTTAGGTTTTTTAATTTGGGCTTCAATGTATGGTGTGACTGCATCTGGCTCTCAAAGATGGATAAATTTATATTTTATAAATCTTCAACCTTCTGAGCTTATGAAAATTGCGATAATAGTTTGTTTTGCAAGATATTTTCACAGAGAACAAATGTCTAATATTAATAGTTTTAAAAATATTATTTTATCAATGGCTATTCTGCTTTTACCAATTCTTCTGGTAGTAAGCCAACCTGATCTTGGTACTTCTATTTTAATTGCTATAAGTGGTGTAATTGTTTTATGGCTAGCTGGATTTAATATAAAATATTTTATTTATTCTGGATTAACTTTAATTATCTCATTACCTTTTGTAATTTCAATGCTGAAGCCTTACCAAAAACAAAGAGTGTTAACTTTTTTTAATCCAGATAGAGATCCATTAGGTGCGGGTTATCAAATTATCCAATCAAAGATCGCAGTTGGTTCTGGCGGTCTTACAGGAAAGGGATTTCTTAAAGGTACTCAAAGTTATCTTGAATTTTTACCTGAAAAACATACGGACTTTATATTCACATTATTTTCTGAAGAACATGGATTTATTGGTTCAGTCATATTATTAATTCTGTATGGAGTTTTAATATTTAGAATATTAAATATCGGTTCTCATTCTAGAAGTTTTTTTGGAAAACTTTTCTGTTATGGTTTTGGATCTGCAATTTTTGTTTATGTTGCGGTCAACATGTCTATGGTTTTAGGTTTACTACCTATAGTTGGTTCTCCACTTCCAATTATGTCTTATGGCGGCTCATCAATGTTAGCAACGATGATTGGTTTAAGTATAGTAATGAGTACCAAAATTCACAGCAAACAAATAATACACTAATTTTTGTTTAATTTGTCGCTAGAATTTAAAGATTAATATGATGTATTATTTATCATGAGCAAATTAAGAATAGGTATAATCGGAGCAGGTATTCAAGGAGTTTGTAATGCACTTTTTCTTCAAAAAAAAGGTCATGAAGTAATAATTTTTGATAAAAATGAACCTGGTAGTGGAGCATCGTATGGTAATGCTGGTCATTTTTCACCTTATGCGTCTGTTCCATTAAATAGACCAGACGTTATCACTGATGTTCCTGCTATGCTATTAAGTTCTACTGGACCTCTTGCTCTTAAGTGGAATTACGTTCCAAGAATGATACCTTGGTTTTTTAAATTTTTAAAAAACTGTTCCAAAAAAAATATGATGCATACAGCAAAATATATGCATCAAATTTTAGATCTCGCCTTACCAGCATATGATGAATTGTTTGAAGAGTTAGATTTAGAAAATTTAGTAATTAAAAATGGAATTATGTATATTTGGAATAATCAAAATATAGGAAGTAGAAATTTAGAAATCAAAATTAGAGATGAACTTGGTGTTGATCAACAACTTCTTAATCCAAAAGAAATTCATGATTTAGAGCCTAATATCAAACCAATATATGACGGTGGGGTATTTTATTCATACGCAAGACACACTAATAATCCAAAAAGAGTTTTTCAAAAACTTTTTGATTTATTTATTCAAAAGGGTGGAAAATTTTTAAAGCAGGAAATAAACGAACTCAATTTTGATGATCAAAAACCAATTATAAGATCACAAACCCAAAGATTTATTTTTGATAAGGTTGTTATTGCTTGTGGAGCATTTTCAAAAAGAATTTCTGATAACTTATATGAAGATATACCACTTGAAACTGAGAGAGGTTATCACATACACTTTAAGGGTTGTGAAAATTTGATATCAAGACCTGTTGTATTTTCAAATAGAGGTTTTGGCATGACTCCAATGGAACAAGGCCTAAGAGTAGTTGGAACAGTTGAATTTGGAGGTTTAAAAAATCCACCATCTGCAGAAAGAGTGAGAAATTTAATAAACAATGCAAAGTATATGCTAGATGGTCTACCAGAGCATGATGACGAATGGTTAGGATTTAGACCAACGCTACCAGATTTTTTACCAGTTATTGGACCATCAAAGAATTATAAAAATGTTTTTTATTCATTTGGCCATCATCATTTAGGATGGACATTAGGAGCCATTTCTGGAAAGATTGTATCTAAAATGATTTTAAACGAAAAAACAAATTTAAGCTTAGAACCTTATAGCTCTTTAAGATTTTCATAATTTGTGCGAAATAAAAATGGAATTGCATATTTATTATTAATTTTTGCAACGTTATTTTGGTCAGGAAATTTTATAGTCGGAAAAGCTGCAAGCATTTATCAAATACCACCATTCTCATTAAATTTTTATCGATGGCTATTTGCTGGATTAATACTTTTACCTTTTACTTATGAAGAAATAATTAACAATTTTAATTATATTAAATCAAAAATAAGTCATTTTATATTATTAGGTTTCACTAGTATCACTATATTTAATTCAATTGTTTATTATTCACTTTATCATACCCAAGTAATTAGCGGGGTCTTAATGATTTCAACAATACCAGTATGGATAATTTTAATTTCATCTATGTTAAAAATTGAAAAAACTAATATTTTTCAATTGTCAGGAGTTGCACTTTCTCTCATTGGTGTAATTTTTATTATTACTAAAGCAGATATTAATTTAATTCGTAATCTTGATTTCAATAGAGGGGATTTGACCATGGTAGTTGCAATGCTTGCTTGGGCAATCTATTCGTCTTTTTTGAAGAAAGATAAAATTAAAATATCTCAAATTGCTTTACTTGAGGTAGTAATTATATCTGGTTTACTTTTTTTAATACCGATATTTATTATTGAAATGTCTTTAGGAAATAATATTCAATTCAATAAACCCTTTTTCCTAACTTTAGCATACGTTGTATTATTTCCAGGACTAGCTTCCTTTTTCTTTTGGATTAAAGGGATTGGGATAATTGGAGCAAATAGAGCTGGAATTTTTTTACACTTAATGCCAATATTTGGTGCGATAATGGCTATGTTAATATTTGATGAAAAATTTATGTTTTATCATATTTTAGGTGCGATATTTATTATAATAGGAATTTCATTATCAAATAAAAAAACTAAACTAAATTAAAATGGTCAAAAAAATTAATTCTAAATTATCTTCAGATCAAAAACTTGTTTTGTTTGAAGAGGGCACTGAACCTCCTGGATCAAGTGAATTAAATTTTGAAAAAAGAGATGGAT
>CACONQ010000006.1 GCA_902628635.1 uncultured Pelagibacteraceae bacterium
CCAACGAGAAGGTCGTGGGTTCAAGTCCCATTGCCCGCTCCAAATTAAGGAAATTTATGGATGATTTAGCTAACAAAAAATGTATCCCTTGCGAGGGAGGAATACCAGCATTTGATAAGAGTGAGATTCATAAATATTTAAAAAAAGTTGACGATTGGGACGTTAAAGAAGACGAAAAAAAAAATTTTTATTTGTTTAAAGAATTTAAATTTGAAAATTTTTTAGAAAGTCAATCTTTTGTAAATAAAGTTGGAGAAATCTCAGAAAAAGAGGGTCACCATCCTGATATAGCTTTTGGATGGGGGTATGCAAAAATTAAAATATTTACTCATGCTATACAAGGATTAGCAGAAAGTGACTTTATACTAGCTGCGAAGGTCGACAAAATTAGCTAGTGATTAAAGTGACGTGATTTTGAAAAGACCAGAATAGTTCCAGTCTCATTAGCGTATTTTATAATCTCTTTATCTCTAACAGAGCCGGATGGTTGAATTACAGCGGTGACACCAGATTGTACTAAAGTTTCTATACCATCAACGAAAGGGAAAAAAGCATCTGAGGCAGCTAAAATTTCTCCATTTATATCAGAATTAAATTTTTTTAATTTATCAATTGCTATTTTACAACTATCTAACCTACTGGGTTGACCAGAGCCTATTCCTACTGTTGTGCCTCTGTGAGTTAAAACTATTGCATTTGATTTTACGAATCTACAAATATTAAAAGCAAAAATTAAATTATTTAAGACCTTTCTAGTTGGTTTAATTTTTGAAACTATCTTAAAATTTTTTGTCGAAAATTTAATGTCATCAGAGCTTTGAAGGAGCAACATGTTAAAATCGTTTTTAAAATTTTGTAAATTTTTATTTTTAAGATTGCTCGAATCAATTAGTCTTAGATTTTTTTTTCGTCTAAAAATTCTAAGTGTTTCTTTATCAAATCCATCTGCTATAATTACTTCAAAGAACACTTTGTTAATTTCTTCTGCTACTTTTTTATTAATTTTAAAATTACAAGAAACAATGCCCCCAAATGCACTTATGGGATCTGATTTAAGTGCAAGTTTAAAACTATCCACTTTATTAGTTTCAATTGATACACCGCATGGATTGGCATGCTTGACAATTACTGTTCCTTTATTTTTCGGCAAAGTCTTTGATATTCTTAAAGCAGCAAATATATCGCTATAATTATTAAAGCTTAATTTTTTACCGTTTAATTGTTTTAATTTATAATCTCCATCAATATAAACCGAGGCTTCTTGGTGAGGGTTTTCTCCATATCTAAGTTTCTCATGTAATTTAAAAGCGAATGTTTTTTTCTTTGGAAAACTATTTTCTGTAATATTATTAAAATAATTAGCAATATTACTATCGTAAGAAGCTGTTGCGTTAAATGCCTCGGAGGAAAGTTTTTCTCTCAATTTTAAACTTGTAGAGCAATTATTTTTCTGCAAATGAGGAATTAGTTCATCATACTGCGAAGTATCACATATTATAGTCACATCTCTATAATTTTTTGCTGCAGCTCTTACTAATGCAGGTCCTCCAATGTCTATATTTTCGAGAATTTCGTTATGATTATTAGTTCTTTCTAAAGCCTTTTTAAATGGGTAAAAGTTCACCACAACTAAATCAATTTCCTGAAAGTTATTCTTAATGGACTCTTTTTTATGTTTGGCATTATTTCTTTTCATTAAAATTCCAGCATGTATTTTGGGATTTAATGTTTTTACTCTACCATCAAGAACTTCTGGACTTTTTGTATAATTTGAGATCTCAATAGTTTTAAAACCCAATTTTTTAATTTCTTTGTAAGTTCCACCTGAACTCAAAATTTGTACATGATTTTTTTTTAAGATTTTTAATAAGTTTTTCAATTTTTTTTTATCATAAACAGATATAAGTGCTCTCTTAATTTTTTTCATACAAGTCTTTCAATTTCCCATTTCATTTCTTGTGTTTCATTTTTTTAGTATACCAGAAACAAGTATATTTTGATTTTCTAAGAAATTATTTTTTTTTCCAAAAAATAAACCAGTTTCGTAATTTATATTATGCTCTAATGATTTGAACTTCCAGGCTTCGTTATTACACTCAATAAAAATTGTTTTCTTATCTTGTGTTTTCATTACTCTTGCTTGAGGATCTAAGTGAAACCTTATTTCAAAATTAAGTTCTTTACCATTTTTTTTTCTTATAATTTTATCTAATCCAACAAATTTATTTTGATCTAAAAGACATTCAATTTTTCTTGAGTGAATAATCCCATATCTTTTAAGATAACCATCATGCTCGGCACTTATAATCCAATGATTTTTTTTAACATTAATATTCTTCTTAGTAACTCTCGTCATACTATTGGCATATGAAATTCCACTGGATTTTTTAATGAACTGAGTAGAAGAACAGTTATTTAAAATTAAAGTGCTATGACATGCTGTACTTTTTGAAATTAAATTTAATTGGTGTTTAAAGTTTTGAAAATAGCCCGAATTTGAAACAATTCTTTCACCATTATAAGATATTTCAAAAGACAGCGTACCAGCTTGATAATTCTCTGAAAATTTTTTTTCAGGAGTAGAACCCAAATCTATTGCTAGAGAAAGTTTTTTGTTATTTAAAAAAGCATAGCCACCTATTTCAAAACTTTCGCTTTTGAAATTATAACCCAATCTTTTCAAATAATTATCAAAATTTGAATTATTTGAAATTTGACTACCATTAAATAAGAATGTTGTTGCAGAGTCCTTACTCATTAAATTGTAAGCTTGGCCTAAATGATAAATAATTTCATCTAGATATTCTGGAATATCGTTTTGGGATTCTTTCAACCATTCTCTAATCAAAATAAAATATTTTAAAAAAAGAGTAAGTTGCCGCAAATTTCTCGATTTAGGGAAGCCATATCTATCAAATGTATTGTTAATAATTCGCTTCAAAAGACTCAAGCCATAATTAAGAAATTTTGTTTTATCATTAAATGATACACCTGCTAATATTACTGCAGCACAGCCAATTATTTTGTCATCAATTTTTTCTGATCGATCGATCTCATTAATAAGATGATTAACTTGTTTTTTTATTAAATAATCAAATTCATTTTTATAAATTTCGTCACTACCCTCATATGTTATTTTTGTATTTGAAATCCAGGATATTATTCTTTTGGATAATAAGTCGATTTCCCAGCTATCAGCATTATAGTTATTATACTTTTCAAACCATTTAAGTAAAATGTTTTGTACATCTTTCTTTGATGAATTAAGATCAAGTGTGAACAGCCAGAAAAAACCGTGCAATTTTTTAAAATCTTTTTTTGAAACATTATTATCTGACCACACATTATTAAGTGAAAAATCGCTAATATTTTTTCTATTTTTAGAATATTTGATAATTCCATCTAAAAGACTTGGACTAGGCTTGTAATCTAAATGATTAGAGTCAATTTTAGATATCTTATTGTTATAAATGTTAGACTTTAAGTAAACTTTTCTTAATTCCGTGAAAATGAAAAAAAAAAATTGATTAATATAAATTAATGAATTTTTTAAAAGCATATTACCCAGTTCTCAAAGCATCAATATTTTTTTTTATATCACCGTTGTTATTTTTAAATATGGTTGTTCCAGATACAAGAATATTTGCTCCAGCTTTTTTAACTAATTTAGAGTTATCAAAATTTATACCACCATCAACCTCTATATCAAAATCAAGCTTTTTTTCTTTCTTAAGTTTTGAAAGATCTTCAATTTTACCTAGAGTTTCCGGCATAAACTTCTGACCACCAAAACCTGGATGTACACTCATAACTAAAATAAGATCTATTTTTTCTAAGAAGTCTTTAACTAAATCAATTGAAGTTTGCGGATTTAAAGATACTCCAACTTTTTTTTTCAATTTTTTAATAAGACTGATTGTTTCATGCATACTTTCAGTTGCCTCAGGATGAAATGTAATTATATCCGCGCCTGCCTTAGAAAAACTCTCAATATACTTATGAACTGGCGAAATCATTAGATGAACATCAAATATTAGATTAGTATGTTTTCTTAAAGATTTTATCACCGGGGGTCCAATTGTTAAATTTGGCACAAAGTGACCATCCATAACATCTACGTGAATCATGTCAGCCCCCGCATCCTCAAGTTTTTTAATTTCTAGACTAAGCTGACTAAAATCAGCAGATAATATTGAGGGTGAAATTTTAATTTTTTGCATTGATAACTTTAACTAGTAGTATCAATAAAATTTTTTAATTTGAATTAATTTTTACCAAAAATTTGATAAATTTGGATTGCAATTTCGCTTTCCAATGGAAAAGATAGCATACCCATTACAGAATAACCAAGCAGATATGGAAAAAGGTAAAATCTAAACATGTAAAAAAACCATGCGACATATAGTGGAACCAGAGGTCTTACAATGAAAGATGGAGTTATAAACCTAAATAGATTTATTAAGGGATCTGTCAATTTTACAAAAACCCTCATAAAAAAAAAGTTCGAGTCTTCTCTTTGAAATATATTCATTGCAACTCTACCAATGAGTGTCCACATAATTACTCCCATTACATAGTCAATTAGATACACTAAAGGATGAAAGTTAGCAGACATAGCGTTCTTGATTTTAAGTTAAAGGGGCGAATAATTCGCCCCTTTAAAAATAGATTTAATTAGTGTTGTTTGCCAAGTACTGTTTTACCGCTTGGTACACGTACTTCGTCAACCATTCTTTGTGTAGCTGCATCTGGTGCTTTAGTAATTAAACTTACCACAACCATTGAAACTAAACTTACTAATGATCCAACAATACCGAATGTTAATTGTGTAACACCCCAGAATCCTGCTCCACCAGTTCGTACCCAAATTAAGTACGCTGTTCCTGAAGCTAGACCAAGAAGCATTCCAGCAACTGCACCTTGTGCATTAGCTCTCTTCCACCATACACCAAGAACAAGAGGGAAGAATAACCCTGACATTGCAAAGTCAAAAGCCCAGATAACCGAACCTAAGATACCTTGAATTTCAAGAGCTGCAATTGTTGCTCCAGCAAAACCAATTACTACAAGTAATACCCTTGCAACAATTAATCTTTTTGCTGTTTCCGCTTTAGGGTCAATGATCTTGTAGTATAAGTCATGAGATAAAGCGTTCGCAATTGCTAAAACTAATCCATCAGCAGTAGACATGGCAGCAGCCATACCACCTGCAGCAACTAGTCCTGAAATTACATAAGGTAATCCAGCTATTTCTGGTGTTGCTAATACAACGGCTTTACCACCCATGAAAAACTCGTTTAACTCAAGAGTTCCATTTCCGTTAAAGTCGCTAACAAACATTAAGTTTGCTTGGTTCCAGTTTTGGTACCAGTCTAATGCTTGAACATCAGCAATTGATTTACCAATAATTCCAGTTGCTAAGTTTGGATCCATTAATGAAAGCTTAGATAATGTAGCTAACATCGGCGCTGAAGAATATAATAGGAAGATAAAGAATAATGACCAACCTACTGATCTTCTAGCTGATTTAACACTTGGAGTAGTAAAGTATCTCATCATAACGTGAGGTAATGAAGCTGTTCCAGCCATCATACAAACCGCTAATGAAATAAATTTCCAAGGTGTTGTGTTTACATCCGAGTGAGCTTTAGTTATTCCAGCTAAACCTTTTGGTACTGTAGCTAAATCAGCTGCAGAGTTTTTAACAGTTCCTAGACCAAACTGAGACTCAAGTTCAGCAATTCTAGCAACTTCATCTGCTAACATAAAGTGCGGAAATACACCAGCACCTAATTTGTTACTGATCCAGAATACAGGTAACAAGTATGCAATAATCAATACAATGTATTGTGCAACCTGTGTCCAAGTAACTGCTCTCATTCCACCTAGCATAGAGCACATTAAAATACTCGCTAGACCAACATAAACTGCAATTCCAAAAGGAATATCTAATGCAACTGATGCAATAGTTCCTGTTGCATTGATCTGTGCAGTCACGTAAGTGAATGAAGCAACTGTTAGTACTAATACAGCACATAGTCTTGCTGCGTTACCACCGTATCTTGTACCAATGAAATCTGGCACAGTATAGCAACCAAACTTTCTCAAGTAAGGTGCAAGCAGTGATGCTACAAGAACGTATCCACCAGTCCATCCAACTAAAAGCGCCATGTAACCATAACCTTTGAAGTAGATACCACCAGCCATTGCAACAAACGATGCTCCTGACATCCAGTCAGCAGCAGTTGCCATACCGTTAAATACTGTTGGAACCTGTCTTCCAGCTACATAATACGCATCAACTTGAAGTGTTCTAGATAGATAACCAATTAGTGCATAAATTAAAACTGTAAATGCCACAAAAAATATTCCTATTAATTTTGCAGACATTCCAGCTTGTTCAGCTATTGCCATTAAGATTATGAATACAAGGAATCCTCCTGTGTATGTTCCATAAATCTTAGGCAAGTTGTCTATAAATTTACCTTTAAACATTAGTCATCCTCCTTTTCAGAATAGCCGAACTCTTCATCAATCTTTTCTTGTCTTCCCGCAAACCAAAAAATTAGTATTACGAAAATTCCAAGAGAACCTTGACATGTAAACCAGTACGTTAAAGGATATCCAAATGGTCTAATGTTAGATTCTTGCATTTCGGCTCCGAAGAAAAAGATGCCAATTGAGAAAACAAACCAAATTGCTAATGTTACAAAAAGCAATCCCCTGGTTTTTTCCCAGTGTTGTTGTTGTTTTGACATTTTTTTGCCTCCCTATAGGTTAAAAGATGAAACTTTACTCAAAATGAAGTAGATTGAAAGACTTAATATGATCGAAAATAGGGGTTTTTTGTCATACAATACAACCACAGGTATATAAATGGTGTTAAAGTATAAGTTTAATTTAAAGGACATATCTATAGAGGATTTTAAGGTTTATTTTTTAGCTTTATTCAAATCTATCCTACCTAAAAAAAAAATTAAAAATTTATCTGATTTAGAAACTTTTATTCAAAAAAAATCAGCCTGGGTTTCTCAAGTTACACTTTATAGCTATCTTAAAACAAGAATGGGAACTAAATATGTACTTCACTTTGATAATGAGAAACTATTATCATCGATAAACAAAGCTAAATGGAATATTTATTCAGTAGCGCTTCAGGATTTAACTTTTTTTAGTTTCTCTTATCTAAATGTTTTTTTTAATTATGATGACATAGTTAAATCAAAAGATATTTTTTTTTCAATTTTAGATAAAGAAAAAATTAATGGAATGCCAGATGATGTTTTAAATAGTGCTAAAAAATCCTTTGAGGACAGGTTTCAAAAAGTTGATTGGAAAAAATATTACAACAGTTTACCTTTTAACGAAAGCGCATTAGCTTTATACCACTGGGCACCAATAGCTGATGAATTAAAAACTTTAGATAGAAAAATTGTTCTTAATTCAATGATTTTAAAGTGGGATAATATTAAAGACGAATTTACAAGACTTATAAATATTTAAATATTTTTTCTCTCTTTTACTAGGCTCTCAACAACACTTGGATCCGCTAATGTTGTTGTATCGCCAAGTTGTTCATGTTCATTTGCTGCAATCTTTCTTAAAATTCTTCTCATTATTTTTCCTGATCTTGTTTTAGGTAAACCAGGTGAAAAATGAATTAAATCCGGGGTAGCGATTGGGCCAATTTGTTTTCTCACCCAAAGTTTTAAGTCTCTTTCTAAATCACCACTAGGGCTTTCACCCACATTAAGAGTTACATAACAGTAAAGACCATTACCTTTTATATCATGTGGATATCCCACAACTGCAGCCTCAGCTACTTTTGGATGAGCAACAAAAGCGCTTTCTATTTCTGCAGTTCCTAGATTATGACCAGATACAATTATTACATCATCAACTCTACCAGTAATCCAATAATATCCATCTTTATCTCGTCTACAACCATCCCCCGTAAAATATTTTCCATCAAACTGTGAAAAGTATGTTTCTATAAATCTATTGTGATCTCCATAAACCGTTCGCATTTGACCAGGCCATGATTGAGAAATACATAGTCTTCCTTTTGCTTCACCTTTTAAAACTTTTCCGTCTTGATCTACAATAGCAGGTTTTATTCCATAAAATGGCTTGGTTGCAGAGCCAGGCTTCAAGTCAATTGCTCCTGTTTGAGGACTTATTAAAATTCCTCCAGTTTCAGTTTGCCACCATGTATCCACAATAGGACATCTCGAGTCCCCAACAGTTTTAAAATACCATTGCCAGGCCTCCGGATTTATCGGCTCTCCTACAGTTCCTAATAATTTAAGAGTTTTCCTCGAAGTTTTTTTAACCGGTCCTTCACCCTCTCTCATTAAGGCTCTTATAGCCGTTGGCGCAGTATAGAAAATGTTTACTTTGTACTTATCAACTATCTGCCACCACCTTGATGTGTCTGGATAAGTAGGAACTCCCTCAAACATAATTGTTGTTGCGCCATTTGCAAGTGGACCATAAATTATGTAGCTATGACCAGTAATCCAACCAATATCTGCTGTACACCAATAAATATCTTTAGGCTTATAATTAAATATATATTGATGAGTCATGGATGCATAAACCATGTAGCCTCCAGTTGTATGTAAAACTCCTTTTGGCTTACCAGTAGATCCCGATGTATATAAAATGAAAAGAGGGTCTTCAGCGTTCATTTCCTCGGGCTCACAAGTCGAGGATGCTTTTTTTGTTATCTCGTGGTACCAAACATCACGGCTTTCATCCCAATTAACTCTATTTCCAGTTCGTTTAACGACTATACATTTTTTAACATTTGGGCAGTTAAGTAGAGCTTCGTCAGTAATTGATTTCAAAGGGATTATTTTTCCACCTCTAAGTCCTTCATCTGCAGTTATAACGTAATCTGATTTACAGTCGTTGATTCTGCCGGATATGCTATCTGGCGAGAACCCACCAAAAATAATAGAATGTATAGCACCAATTCTTGCACAAGCCAGCATAGTGTAGGCAAGCTCGGGTATCATTGTTAAATAAATTGTAACTCTATCACCTTTTTTAATACCCAAGTTTTTTAGAGCATTAGCTGTTTTGGAAACTTCGTTATGAAGTTGTTTATATGATATTTTTTTTTGAACTTTTGGATCATCACCTACCCATATAATTGCAGTTTTGTCTTTATTTTTCTTTAGATGTCTATCTATACAGTTAGCTGATGCGTTAAGTGTGCCGTCATAAAACCACTTTATATGAACATCTGATTTACTATACTTAATATCTTTAATTTTAGTGTAAGGTTTTATCCAAGTAATTCTCTTACCTTCTTTTTTCCAAAATTCGTCATTTTGTTTAATTGATTGATTATACTTTTTTTCGTATTGTTTTTTATTTACTAAAGCTTTTTTAACCCAGTCAGATTTTGTTTTAAATATTGTTTCTTGACTTGCGTTTGTACTAATTACTTTTTTAACGACTCTTTTGTTTTTTTTTAAACTTTTTTTTCTTTTACTTTTACTTTTTACCTTTTTTTTCTTTTTAGGAGATTTTTTTTTATTTTTTCTTTTTGGTCTTTTAGCCATTTTTTTTATTTTTATTAAGTATCTTACTCATCTTATTTATAATTTTCCAGCTTTTAGTATCAATTGGCATAACCGATAACCTGCTCTGTTTAATAATCGCCAAATTTTTAAGATCTTTATTTTTTTTAATCATTTCAAGACTTACTGGGTTATCAAGATAATTTTTAAAGCCCACTTTGACCGCAACAAACTTTTTTGATTTATCTGTAGGATCAACAAAAGCCTCTTTTACGACCTCAACAATACCAACAATTTCTTTTCCAATATTGGAGTGGTAAAAAAAAACAAAGATCACCGATCCTCATAGTTTTAAGATTTTTTGCAGCCTGATAATTTCTTACACCATCCCAAAGAGAGATCCCATTAAATGCTTTTTTTTGATCATCGATAGACCACACATCGGGTTCAGATTTTATTAACCAGTACCTCATCTAATTGTTTCTCAAATATTGACAACATTTTTGAATCATCAATGTTTCATTTTATTGGTTTTTTTCTTAATCGCACTATGCAAAGTCATATACATATTCAAATTTAGGCTCAAGCATTTATTATTTAGTAGAGTTTTCTATTAATTTATAAGATAAAAATGTTAATTAAATTAAACAATTTAATTATTAAGATAATATTTATGAAAATATTAAAAAAATTTAGAAATTTTTATAATCTTGTATTGGCTACTTTTGTTAGAGCTAATTTTAATTACAAATCTGAAAAATTTAAAAAATTATATAAATTTAATCCAGCAATATTTTTCAATGATTCTTTGTCTAAAGAATTAATTATTAATGGTATTTATGAAAAAGATGAATTAGATTTAATATCAAATATAATTGATAAAAAAATATTTATTGATGTTGGTGCAAATATTGGAAATCACACATTATACTTTAGTAATAGTTTTAAAGAAATATATTCTTTTGAGCCGCATCCCAAAACTTACAAACTTCTACAATTAAATACTGAAGATTTTCCTCATATAAAAACTTTTAATATTGGACTTTCTAATGAAAAAAAACAATCGCATATTTATATTGAAAGCAGAAAGAATGTAGCTAGTACAAATTATATAGAAGATCAAAAGGAGGGGCATAAAATTTTTTTTAAAAAATTTGATGATTTGTATAATTTTGAAAACTCAATTAGTTTTATTAAAATTGATGTTGAGGGAAGCGAATTGGATGTACTTAAGTCAATGAAAAAAAATTTAGAAAATAATTCACCCATAATATCTTTAGAATTTGATATGAAAAACTTTAGCAAAAATAACGAGATTATTAGTTTTTTAAACGAAATAGGATATAAAAAATATTATTTTTTTAAAACAAATAGACCTTTAGATTTAAGAATAAGAAATATATTTTTAAATTTTTTTAAAATTATTTTTATGGGTTATATGAAAAAAATTGAATTAATTGACTCCATTTATTTTAATAAGAATACTTTTTATCTTAATGACAATATTATTATTTCTAAGCAAGAAATAAAAAACCCCTCTTTAAATACAGATATAAATTCGTTTTAGGTAATTTGATAAGTTATTTAAGACAACTTTCTTACTTTTAATCTCTGTCAAATTCAAAATATGCGATGTAATATTAATATATTAAAATGGATATAAAAATTTCGAACATAATCAATCTTTTTCAAAAAAAAAATTTTAATGAAGCAAAGTTAAAATGTATAGAGGTGCAAAGCCTATATGAAAATAATCCAGAATTTCTAAACATTTTTGCAGCAATTTTATTTGAACTAAAAGAATATAATAATTCGATTGAGAAATGGAAAAAAGCCATTGATCTAAATTCAAATTATTTTATGGCTCATGAAAATTTAGCTAATGCTTTTTTAAACTTAAAAAAATATCATGATGCATTAGATTATTTTAATAAGGCTATTAAAATAAATCCAGAGGCATTCCAAATTTATAATAATATTGGAAATACTTTAACAAAATTGAATAAATTTAATGAGGCGCTAGATTGTTACAATAAAGCTATAAACATCAAACCAAATGATATTTACGGTCATATCTTTAAGGGACATGTTTTAAGTGAACTTCGTAAATTTAGTGAGGCTTTAGAATGTTATAAGTCCGCTTACATTATAAATCCTGACCATCCACTCTTATTAGGATATATTGCTCATACTAAAACCATAATATGTGATTGGGAAAACTATAAAGAGACTATTGATCTTTTAAAATATAGTTTAGAAAATGGAAAAAAAGTTAGTTATCCATTTACAATTTTAACTTTATTAGATTCTCCTGAATTACAAAAAAAAACAGCTGAAATTTGGTCTGATCAATTTGAGAAATTATATCAAAAAAAAAATATAATATTAAAAAATAAAAATAAAAAAAAATTAAGAATTGGATACTATTCTGCAGATTTTAGAAATCATGCAACTTCTCACTTAATAGCTGAAATGCTAGAGTATCACAACAGGTCTAAATTCGAAGTTTTTGGTTTTTATCTTGGCCGAAAAATTAATTATCAAGACATATGGCATGAAAGAGTCAAAAATAGTTTTGATAAATTCCTAGATGTAAGTTCTTTAACAGAATATCAAATTTCTGAGTTATCAGTGAAGGAGGAAATTGATATAGCTGTTGATTTAATGGCTCACTGCAATAATGGTATGGAGAATAGATTTGGTGCATTTGTAATAGGTTGTGCTCCAATACAAGTTAATTTTTTAGGCTATCCAGGTACAAGTGGGGCAAAATCAATCGATTATATAGTAGCTGATAAAAATTTAATTTCTGATGATAATGAAAAATTCTTTAGTGAAAAAATAATATTCTTACCTAATTCATATCAACCAAATGTTAAAGACACAAAAATATCTGACAAAAAAATAACAAAAGAAAAATTTGGTTTAACAAGTGAAAAATTTATATTTTGTTGTTTTAATCAGCACCAAAAAATAAATCCGATTATTTTTGATGTTTGGATGAAAATACTAAAAAAAAATCAAAATAGCATTCTATGGCTTTTAGATGACAATATATATTCTAACAAAAATTTGGTATCAGAAGCAAAAAAAAAGAGGCGTTGATAATAGTAGAATTATTTTTTGCAAAACGTCTCCCTCTTGAAGAGCATTTAAACAGAATTAAATTTGCAGATTTATTTTTAGATACTTTTCCCTACACTGCCCATACCACATGCAGTGACGCACTTAGAGTCGGTTTACCTGTGCTTACCTTAAAAGGAAATTCTTTTGCAAGTAGAGTCGCTACAAGTCTACTGAGGACAGTTAAATTAGACGATTTAATCTCAAAAAAACTTGGAAGAATACGAAAAAATTGCCAATAAAATAGTTTCTGATCCTGTTTACTTTGAAGAAATTAAAAATAAACTTAATGAAAATTTATTGAAAACACCTTTATATAATTCAAAATTATTTACTAAGAATCTAGAATCGGGTTATGAAAAAATTTTTGAAAATTATAAAAATAAAAAACCTATAAAAAATTTTGAAATATAATATTTAAAGTTTTACTCCAGCTCCTTTTAAAAAAGCAGCTTTATTATCCAATGGCCATCTTGGTTTTGCAGGATGATTTAGATTATTAAATTTTTTTAATTTGAATTTTTCTAATCCGACCATCGCAATCATGGCTGCGTTATCTCCACACAATTCTAAAGGTGGAAAAATTGGATTAAATTTTTCTTCCAAACTTACATCAATTAATGTTTTTCTTATACTTTTGTTTGCAGCTACACCTCCAGCTACTACAAAAGTATTTTGATTTGTTTTACTTATATCTCTAAACTCTTTAAATGCTATTTTGGATTTTACATACAATATATCTTGAATTGTTTTCTGAAATGACGCTGCTAAATCATTTTTATCCTCATCATTCTTGATTGATTTAGATATTTTAAGCACTGCAGTTTTCAAACCAGCAAAAGACATGTTACATCCACCTTTTTTTAATATTGGTTTTGGTAATTGAAATCTTTCTGCATTACCCTTCTTAGCGAGTTTTTCTAAATAAGGGCCACCCGGAAATTCTATTCCAATCATTTTTGCAGTTTTATCAAATGCTTCACCCAGCGCATCATCAATCGTCGTACCTAGTCTTTTATATTTACCAAGTTTCTGAACATTTAAAAATTGGGTATGTCCCCCAGATATTAGAAGCACCAGATAAGGAAAATTTAAGTCTGTAACCAACTTTGGACTCAAAGCATGACCTTCTAAATGATTTATAGCTATGAAAGGTTTATTTAAACTCAATGCTAAAGATTTTGCAAAATTTAGACCAACTGATAAACATACAATTAATCCTGGACCCGCAGTTACAGCTATACAATCCATTTCAGATAAGTCTTTGCCGCTATCCTTAATAGCTTTACTTACAATTAAGTCTATTTTTTCTATATGTGACCTTGCTGCTAGTTCTGGAACCACTCCACCAAATTCTTTATGAACGTCTATTTGGCTCGAGACTACATTTGATAAAATATTGGGTATTGTACCTATATTTTCCTCAATTACAGCTGCTGCAGTTTCGTCACAACTGGTTTCAATACCAAGAATTAATGTTTTTTTTTTCATTATTTTTTTTTAATGATAATACAATTCAGTTATAAAATTTCAGTATAAAATATGAAATGAGTAAAAAAAAAAATTATTATTGGTACTAGGGGAAGTAAATTAGCATTGATATATGCGAACATTGTAAAAAAAAAAATTATTTGAATTAAAAAACAAATATAATTTTGAAGATATAATTGTTCAAAAGATTAAAACAGATGGTGACAAAATACAAGATGTAAGACTTTCTGACACTGGTGGAAAAGGTTTATTCTCAAAAAAAATTGAGGAACAATTGATAAAAAAATAATATTGATGTAGCAGTTCATGCCTTAAAAGACATGCCATCTTTAGAGACCAAAGGGTTATTAACTGAATGTTTTTTAAAACGTAATGATCCTAGAGAGGTTTTAATATCTAAAAATAATGAAATTTTGGAAGAACAAAAAAAAGGAGCAATAATTGGAACTTCTTCTTTAAGAAGGGAATTTCAAGTCAAAAGGAAAATTAATAATTTTAATTTTAAACTAATAAGAGGAAACGTGGATACTAGAATTAAAAAACTTAACGATGGTTTATATGATGGAATTATTTTATCATTAATTGGATTAAAATTTTTAGGTTTAGAGAAAAATGTTTCTCAAATATTTTCGACTTCAGAAATGATCCCAAGTGTTGGACAAGGAGTAATAGCTGTACAATGCCGCGAAGACGATTTAGAGATAAGGAATATTCTGAAAAATCTTAACCATGATGAGACTAAAAAATGTGTTAATACAGAGAGAAATATTTTAAAAATTTTAGATGGAGACTGTGATACTGCTATAGGAGCATATGCAAAAATAGAAGGTGAAAAAATTTATGTAGAAGCAGAACTTTTTTCTCTAGACGGATCAAAAAGATTCTATGTAAAGTCCTCAAAAGAGCTTAAATACGCAGATCAACTTGGAAAAGAAGTTGGAATAATATTGAAAAAAAAATCAAAAGATTCATACAAAAAAATAATATGCATGTTTTATTCACTCGACCGATAGATGACTCTAAAGATTTAATTTTAAAATTTAAATCCTTAGGTCATATTGTCTCTAGTATTCCAGTCATATCAATAAAGAAAAAAGAATATCCAAAAATAGATTTTTCCTCTTTCAAAGGGATAATATTTACAAGTTCAAATGCTATTAAGTTTTTAGATACAAAACTTTTGGATAAAAAAATATAAAATGTTTTTGTGTTGGAAATGCAACTGAATTTTTGGCAAAAGAAAAAGGTTTTCAAAATATATTTGCGGCCGAAGGAAATGTAAATAATTTAAAAGAAATAATTCTTCAAAACTTTAAAAGTTCGGAAGGCAAGTTACTTTATGTAAGTGGTGAAACACTAACTTTTGAATTAGATAAATTTTTGATTTCCGAAGGATTGAAGGTGGAACGAGTAATTAATTATTCTTCGTTTCCAGTTGAAAAATTTAATGAAATTTTAATAGATGATTTAAAAAATAACGTTCCCGATATTGTTTATATATACTCACAAAATAGCGCCATTAGCTTTAAGAACTTAATTAAAAACTACAACTTGCAAAATCACTGGATGAACACTAATTTGATGTGTATTAGTGAAAAGACATCATCAGTTTTGAATGATATAAAATGGAAAAAAATATTTTTATTCAATCCAGGTGAAGAAGAGTATTTATTATATAAAATTTAATTATGGAATTATTTAAAAATTTTAAAGAATTATTTTTATCGGTTTGGGATAAAGGAATTCTAGGAATAGATATTTTCGAAATTTTAATTGGACTAGGTATTTTCCTAATATTCTTAATTTTTAGAGGACTAATAAGTAAATTAATTATTAAAAAATTAGAAGTAATATCAAAAAGAACCACAAATAAACTTGATGATACATTTGTAAATTCAATGGTTGGTCCTGCAAGATTTTTACCAATAGTTTTAGGTTTTTTTATAGCTAGCTATTACATGTCTTTTGATGAAGATAGCAGAGCTTTTGTTGATAATATAAACAGAACTCTAATCACCATTTTAATATTTTGGATTATACATCAAATTATCGAACCGATTTCCTATATATTAAGCGGTTTAGGAAAAATACTCACTCGTGAGTTAATTGGGTGGATAATCAAATCTTTAAAAATTTTAATATTTATTTTGGGCGCTGCAGCAGTTCTTGAGTTATGGGGCATAAAAATTGGGCCAATTATTGCTGGATTAGGATTATTTGGAGTAGCTGTTGCGTTAGGTGCCCAAGATTTATTTAAAAATTTAATATCAGGAATTTTAGTTTTAGTAGAAAAAAGATTCAAAATGGGAGATTGGATTTTAGTAGAGGGAATAATAGAGGGTATAGTTGAAAGAATTGGTTTTAGATCTACAACGATAAGAAAATTTGATAAATCATTAGCAATAATTCCAAATTTTCAATTTGCAGAGAATGCTGTCATTAATGTTAGCCAAACTACAAACTGGATTATAAGTTGGGTTATCACATTGCAGTACGATACTACAGTTGATCAGCTAAAGATAATAAGAGATAAAATAGAGGAATATATAAAGTCACATGAAGATTTTAACTCTAAAATTGGATACGCTGTTCGAGTAGACAAGTTTTCAGATAGTTCAATAGATATGTATGTAAGGTGCTTTACTAATTCAGATAGTTGGGAGAACTGGTTGGAGGTTAAAGAGAGACTTGCAATTGAAATAAAACAAATTGTCGAAAAAAATGGTGCTTCCTTTGCATTTCCTAGTCAATCTATCTATGTTGAAAAAAAATGATTGCTATTTTTTATCTAGTACTTCAAGTTCTTAAGCTCTATTCTTATGTAGTAATTGCAAATGTAATAATAAGTTGGTTAGTTGCTTTTAATGTTTTGAATACATCAAATAGATTTGTATATGCAATTTTAGATTTTACTTACCGTTTAACTGAGCCAATTTTAAACAAAATAAGAAGATTTTTACCAAATCTTGGAGCACTAGATATTTCACCTATTATACTTCTTTTATTGATATGGTTCATAGAAATGTGTATGAAGCTTTATATAGCACCAATTATATTTAACTAACTCATGATTTTAATAGACGGGAAAAAAATAGCTTCAGAATTAAGAGATGATTTAAAGAAAGAAGTTTCTGAATTAAAAAAAAAATTTAATAAAGTTCCTGGTCTAACAGTAATATTAATTGGTGACCTAACGCCAAGTCAGATCTATGTAAGAAATAAAGAGAAATCTGCAAATGAAGTTGGTTTAAAATCTGAAGTAATAAAATACCCTGACAATGTAGAGGAAAAAATTGTTTTAAACAAAATCAAAGAGCTAAATAAAGATGATACAGTTTCTGGTATTTTAGTTCAACTACCTTTGCCAAAACATATTGATAAACAAAAAGTAATTGAAACAATAACCCCAGATAAAGATGTTGATGGTTTTCATCCAATGAATGTTGGAAACTTATCTTCTGGATATGATAGTTCAGTTCCATGTACACCACTTGGATGTTATTTATTAATAAAAAAAATTGAACCAAATCTGTCTGGAAAAAAAGCAGTTGTAGTTGGCAGATCAAATTTAAATGGTAAGCCTATGGCACAATTACTATTAAAAGAAAACTGTACTGTTACTATAACTCATTCAAAAACTTCAGACTTAAAAGGAGAGTGTTTAAAAGGAGATATTATTGTTGCAGCTGTTGGTATACCAGAACTTGTAAAAGGCGATTGGGTAAAAAAAAATGCAATTGTTATAGATGTTGGAATTAACAAAACAGAAAAAGGTATTGTAGGAGATGTAGATTTTGACGAGGTATCAAAAGTTGCAAAAGCTTTAACACCTGTACCAGGTGGTGTTGGACCGATGACAATTGCATGTCTATTAAAAAATACCATAGAATGTTTTAAACGTAATGAAGTTTCAGTAGATTAAAAAAAATTTTAAAAATATAATAATAATTAAAGAAATTTTATGAATTGCAGAATTACAAATAGTAAATGCAAAATTTTTTTAGATCTCGGAAAAATGCCTATTGCAAATGGATTTTTGAAAAAAAAATCTTTTAAAAAAGAGTATTTTTTTCCCCTAAAAGTAGGATTTAGTGAAAAGATCAGTTTGGTTCAACTAATGAAAAATCCAAACCCTAAAAAAATGTTTAATAAAAACTACCCATTTTATACTTCAAGTTCTCAATTTATGATAAGACACTTTAAAAAATTTTCAGATTGGACAAAAAAAAATTTTCTAAAAAAAAAATCAAAAATTTTAGAGGTTGGATCAAATGATGGTACTTTTCTTAAAAATTTTAGTAAAAATTTTTCTATTGGTTACGAACCATCAAAAAGTGTCCATAAAGCTGCTATAGTTAATAACATAAAAAGTGTAAATAAGTTTTTCAATTTAAAAAATATAAAAGACCTAATAAAGAAAAAACA
This sequence comes from uncultured Pelagibacteraceae bacterium, assembly GCA_902628635.1. Taxonomy (GTDB): domain Bacteria; phylum Pseudomonadota; class Alphaproteobacteria; order Pelagibacterales; family Pelagibacteraceae; genus Pelagibacter. The sequence goes on from CACONQ010000006.1 coordinate 18,570, forward strand.
AAAGTTTGATGTAATAATAGGATCTAATGCAATTTGTCATATCCCAAATCAAAAAGAACTTATTTACTGCTTTGATAAATTATTGACTGAAAATGGAGCAATTATTTTTGAGGAGCCATATTTAGGTTCTATGTTTAAAAAAATTTCCTATGATCAAATTTATGATGAACATGTTTATATGTTCTCTGCCAGCTCCATAAAAAAAATTTATAATTTGTTTAATTTTAAATTAGTTGATGCTATTCCTCAGAGCACCCATGGTGGTTCAATGCGATACATTATAAAAAGAGATAACAATCAAAAAATAACAAACAGACTGAAAAAAATTCTATCAAAAGAAAGAAAAGAAAAAATAGATAGCTTCACTGGTTGTTTAAAATTTAAAAAAAAGGTGGAGGCTTCAAAAAAAAAATTAGTTTTAAAATTGAACAAAATTAAAAAAAATGGAAAAAAAATATGTGGATATGGCGCAACGTCAAAAAGCACCACAATCTTAAATTATTGCAAAATTGACACAAAAATAATTGATTGTATATTTGATACAACACCAGAAAAAATTAATAAATATTCGCCTGGAATGCATATTCCAATAATAAATTACAAACATTTTAAAAAAAAAGATTATAAAAATATTTTTTTATTTGCCTGGAATCACAAAAAAGAGATTTTAAGAAAAGAAAAACGTTTGCAAAATATAAATTGGATTACCCATTTAAAATAAAAATTTAGTTTTATTTAAATTTATGAAAAAAAAAACTTATACCATTTTTGGACACAATGGTTTTATTGGATCTATACTTAGGGAAAAACTTAAAGGAAATAAATTGATACTACCTAGTAGGGGTCAAACAATTTTTAAACATCACTTGGGCGATATAATATATTGTATAGGAAGTGATTTATGGAAAAAGGATTATTACAACTCATATTATGCAAATTTAGGTTACTTGCCCGAAATAATTAAAAAAAACAAATTCAACTCGTTTAATTTTTTATCAAGTTCTAGAATTTATAAAAATTCTATTTTTGGAGATGTTGATAATTTATTAAAAGTTAACCCTGCAGATAAAGATGATTATTTCAATATTAAAAAAATATGTGCTGAATCTTATTTAATGAGTTGCGATAAAAAAATAAAAATTTTGAGATTAGGAAATCTTTATGGAAACAATTATAATGCGCCTATTCTACTGCCTACATTAATACGAAATGCTATTAACAAAAAATTGATTAATATTACAATCAATAAAAAATCTTTAAAAGATTATTTAAGCGTAGATGACGCTGCAAATATTATTATTAAGGTAATTAAAAGTGGAAAAAAAAATATTTACAATATAGCTTCTGGAGAAAGGATATCTCTTCAAAGTATTGCAAATAAAATAAAAAAAATAACAAATTGTAGAATTAAATATTCAAACCAAAAAAGTTTGAAAAATGAAGCTAAAATCGATATAACGCAAATTAAAAAAGAATTTAAATTTCAAACAAAATCTCACCTGTTATCTGACATTGAAAAACTTATTAAAGATTATTCAAATAGATAAGTGATGAAAAATATTCAAAAAAATTTAACTATATTTATGATTGCATTTCACTCTAATTATAGAATTGAAAATGTTATAAAAAAAATAAATCCTAAAATTAAAATTATAATTATCGAAAATTCAAATTTAATTGAAACAAAAAATTATTTTGAAAAAAAATTTAAAAACGTAAGGGTTATTCTTAGTAAAGTTAATTTGGGTATGACAGGAGGAGTAAATTTGGCTTTCAAAAATATTAAAACAAAATATTCAATATATTTAGATATGGATATTAATTTTTCAAAAGGAACAATAGAGAGATTCTTTAATTTTGCTGAAAAAACAAAAAATTTTGCTTTTTTAGTTCCAAATTTGCAATATTCAAAATATCCAAAACATTTTTATTTTGAACCAAACAATGAGGACAAGTATTCAATTAAGCTTAAAATAGCTCATTTTCATTTTGTTTTATATAATATGAGAGCCACAAAAGATATTGGTCCATATGATAAAAATATTTTTTTTTATTATGATGAGACAGACTATTGTTTAAGAGCAATAAAAAAGAATTATAATATTATTTTGTTAAAAAACGTAAAAGTAAAACATCTTGAAAATCAATCATATAAAAAAAATATTCGTGAAGCTATTGAGCCTTTGAGGCAATGGCATCTTATGTGGGGAAAATTCTATTTTAATAAAAAGCACTATGGATTATTTAATGCATATAAATATTGCCTTCCTAATTTATGTGGAAGTTTTTTTAAAATGATTGTTTATTCTTTTTTTGATAGTTATAAATGTATATTGCATATTAATAGACTATCGGGTCTTTTAAATAGTATGTTAGGAAGAAAATCTTGGAAAAGATTTGAAAATTATATTTAAATTTAAGTTTTGGGTTTTTTATGGAAATTAATAAGCACTTTAAGAAAGCTTTGATCTACCACCATCAACAGCAATAATTTGCCCTGTAACCCAAGAGCTATCTTCAGTAAGCAAAAATTTTGCCAATGCTGCTGAATCTTTTCCCTCACCTAATCTTTTTAATGGATGTGCTTTAGCTATACCTTCTGCAAGAGCTTTATTTTTTAGCATAGGCTGAGCAATTTTTGAGTTCGTTAAGCTTGGTGCTACACAGTTAACTCGAATGTTTGGGGCAAATTCAGCTGCGAGTGAAACTGTTAAACCTTCTACAGCAGCTTTAGCTGATGCAATTATAGAATGATTTGTGAAACCTCTTTGAGCAGCAACTGTAGAGAACAAAACAACCGATCCTTTATTTTTTTTTAAACTTTCTTGAAAACCTTTAATTGCATCAACTGCAGAATAAAGATTTAACTTCATACACTTATTAAAATCTTGCTCTGTTGCCATTCGAAGTGGTTTTAAATCTATGGAGCCTACGCAATAAGCAATCCCGCAAACTTCATCAATATCTTTTTTGATTCTTTCTACAAATCCATCTTTTAGAACATCTGCAACTGAATAATTAAATCCAAGATTTGTTGAAATATTTTTTACCTCATTTTCATTTCTAGCAATTAAATGAACATTTGAAATACCAGCATTTTTTAACTGTTTTGCTAAACTGGATCCAATTGAACCTGTGGCACCAAATATCAAAAACTTTCCTGACATAAATAATAATTACGTTATAGTTATATTATGAAGTTATTTTTTATACTTGGAAACCAGTTATTTCCACCAAAATATTTAGACCGCTTCAAAAATGATCACCTATTTTTTATGTCCGAAGACTATGAATTATGCACTTATGAAAAGCATCATAAGTTAAAAATTCTACTTTTTTTATCTGCAATGAGATCTCACGCGGATAATCTAAAAAAAAATAAGTTTAAAATTGAGTATACGAAAATTGACTCAGGTGATTTTAAAAAAGATTATTTAGAAAAAATAAAAAAAATTATTAAATCCAAAAAAATCAAAGAGATTACCAGTTTTGAAATTGAAGATAAGTTTTTTGAAAAAAAAGTACAACACTTTGTTAAAAAAAACGATTTGATTTGGCATCAAATTAAATCGCCAATGTTTCTAAACACTAGAGAGGAATTTAATAATTATCTTTCAAAAAATAAAAGACCTTTCATGGCCACTTTTTATAAAGGTACTAGACAAAAGCTTAATATATTAATGAAGAAAGACGGAACACCAGAAGGCGGAAAATGGAGTTTTGATGAAGATAATAGAAAGAAACTTCCTAAAAATACGAAAGTTCCAAAATTTCCAACAATCACTGAAACAAAGCATACAAAAAATTTAAAACCTATTATTGAAAAAATTTTTAAAGATCATCCAGGAAGTACACAAAATTTTTGGTTTGCAACAGAATATGATGATGTAGTTAAACTTCTTAACTTCTTTCTTAAAGAGAAGTCAAATTTATTTGGAGATTATGAAGATGCAGTTGATCAAGGAAACAACATTTTATTTCATAGCGCTTTAAGTCCGTATATTAATTTAGGTCTTATAACACCAGAATTTATAATTTCTAAAACTTTAGAATTTCATAAAAAGAATAAAATCCGACTAAATTCTCTAGAAGGTTATGTAAGACAGGTTATTGGTTGGAGAGAGTTTATGCGAGGAGTTTATCAACAGTATAGTAATGAAATGGAAACAAGAAATTTTTTTAAACAAAATAGAAAAATGAAAGACTCGTGGTATGAGGGAACAACAGGTTTACCACCACTAGATCATGCAATTAAAAATGCATTAAATCATGGATGGTCACATCATATTGAAAGACTTATGATACTTTCAAATATTATGAACTTGTGTGAATTGAAACCTAAAATTGTTTACAAATGGTTCATGGAAATGTTTGTGGACTCGTCTGATTGGGTAATGGTGCCAAATGTTTATGGAATGGGTTTATTCAGTGATGGAGGAATTTTTGCTACTAAGCCTTATATTTGTGGATCAAGTTACTTTATGAAAATGATGGATTTTAAAAAAGGAGAATGGTGCAATACCATGGATGGTTTATACTGGAGATTTATTAATAGAAATAGAAATTTCTTTTTAAAAAATCCAAGACTTTCAATGATGGTAAAAATTTTTGATAAGATGAAACCAGAGAGAAAAAAATTAATATTGTCAGAGGCTGAAAAATTTATAAATAAGAATACATATGGCAATTAAAGTTTTTTTTAACAATTCATGCAATGTTTGTAGATTAGAGATAAATCACTACAAAAAAATTGCTGACAGTAATCTTGAGTGGATTGATATCACGAATAATGATGAGGCTCTAAAAATAACATCTAAATCTCAAGAAGAATTATTAAGAAGACTTCATGTCATCGATGATGGAAAGGTAATTGGTGGAGCTAAAGCCTTTATTATTATCTGGTCAAAAATTCCAAAATATAATTTTTTAGCTAAAATCTTAAGTTTTAAACCTTTATTTTTTTTATTTCACTATGCTTATGAATTTGTAGCTTATTTTTTATTTTTAAAAAACAAACACCAACTCAATGAAAAAACAAAACCTACCAACTAAGTTATGTCCAATTTGTGAAAGGCCATTTAAATGGAGAAAAAAATGGAAGCTAAATTGGGAAAAAGTAAAATATTGTTCTAAAAAATGTTCATCAAAAAGATAAGCCTTTCAAACAAATTTTTAATTATTCTCTTTTTCATATTATCAATAACTAATTCTAAAGCTGAATTTTTTAAAGATATTTCAAATATTATAGACTCTAATGAGAGTAGGCTTAGTTACGGAGTTTCAGTTACAGATATGAATATGGATGGAAATTATGATTTCGTGGTTACAGGTTTTGGTTATTCAAACTTGGCTTTAACTTATGTCGAGGGTAAATTAAAAAATATTATCAAAGAAGATATTTTCTTAGATCAATCAAGAAAAACCATTGGAGTTGCAGCTTGCGATATAGATAAAGATGGTTTTGAGGAAATTTATTTTTTAAATACCGATACTTATAGCGGGATAAAAAAATATTCTGACAGATTAATTGATAAAAAAAATAATAATTATTTTGACTTATTTGAGCTTAAAAAAAATAAAGAAAACCTAAACTTAACTGCAGGCAGATCTGTAGTCTGTGTCGACAGAAAGGGCGATGGGGAGTATGGTATTTACGTAGCTAATTATGGTGGACCAACAAGATTTTATGAAATTAAAAATAAAAAGATTATAGATCAAGCAGAAAATTTAAATTTGAATAAAGTTACTGGTGGAAGAGCAGTAGTTTCAGGACATATTTTGACAGATAGAGCTGATATATTTGCAGCTAATGAAAGAGGTGCGAATTTTCTTTTAAAAAATATTGATGGAAAATTTAAAGATGTAGCGTTTGACTATAGAGTAGATGATGAAATTCAAAATGGTCGAGGAACTGCATTATCTGATATTTTTTATAGAGGAAGATTGGATATTTTGAGTGGTAATTGGTTAGGTTATCATAGGGCATATGTTCTCGAAAATAATGAATTTAAGGATATAGGAAACACGGAGTTTGATAAACCCTCTAGAATCCGAACAGTTATTTCTGCAGATTTTGATAATGATGGTTTCGATGAAGTTTTTATGAACAACATAGCTGAACCAAATAAAATGTTTCGAATTAAGAATAATGGAAAATTTGAGAAAATAAAATTAGAAGCAGGTCTTGAGGCCGATGGATTTGGAACAGGGGCTGCTGTTGCTGATATTGATAATGATGGAGTTTTAGAATTACTGATTTCTCATGGAGAAAGTAAAGCTCAACCTTTGACTTTGTATAAAGCAAAAGTTGAAAAAAAAAGTAAATATTTAAGGATCAAACCAATCAATAAATTTGGTGCTCCGGCAAGAGGAGCTACTGTAACATTAATATCTAACAAAAGAAAACATTCAAAAACGATTGACGCAGGATCGGGTTATTTGTGTCAAATGGAACCAGTGGCACATTACGGAATTAGAAAAAATGAAAAAGATTTTAGAGTTGAAGTAAAATGGACTAACGGAAAGATAAATTTTATAGATAAAATCGAACTAAATCAAACAATCACAATAAAACAAAAATGAAAAATAATTTATTCAAATATTTTTTAATTTTGGCATTTTTATTTCAAATCGATACATTTGCCGAAGAAAGAAATTACCATAAAGAGCTAATAACTGATTGGTCTAGAATATTTCCAGATAAAAATAGAAATGCTGCTGGTCCTAAATTTTTTAAATATATCATAGATAAAAAAATCACTTACAAAGATTTCATTGAATTTAATAAGTTATATTGTGCTGTTTCTGGCTCATTAATTGATCCAGGAAGTGACTCAGAGTTTTTGTTTGTTAAAGAGAGTAAAACTAATAATAAAATTTGTGGAAATTATTATAGATGCTGTGTGCCATGTTCTTGCGATTTAATGAAGTATTCAGAAGTTCAAAAGATGAGGTATGAATTCACAGACGGTTTACAAGAATTCTACGTTATAACAATCAAAAATCCTTGTAATAAAAGTGATTTTCCAAATAGAGTAAATAAGGATTATTTCTGTGAAGGGAAAAATATCAATAGTAAACAGGTTTATAATCTTAACAATAGAATAGTGATAGGATTATTGCACAATGGAAGAAGCTGCAAAAATAGTGACATTGATTTAGTTAAAAGTCACCAAGTTACTGGAAGATATTGTGAATTAAGAAATAACACACCTTTAGAGCAGCTTGATGCTGGCATGGGTGATATTTTTATAAAGCTTGCAAGATAAATATCTAAAAGTTAGCTAAAATTTTCTATAATTTTAGGAATGTATTTTTTAAAATTAAAAAATCCTTTATTACAATATTGCCAAGAATATTGGTCAAGTTTTCTGTATAGAAAATTCAAATTTAAGTTATTTGTATTTAGATAATCTAAGTTTTCGCCAACATTTGGATATAATCCAATAATTTTTTCATCGATGTTTTTAATTTCATTAATATCAATAACTTCGCAATTAATTGATTGCTCTTTTAATCTATGTTCCTGATCATTGATTAAAAGTGATTTAAATTTCATTACCTTTTCACTAAGTTTGATTGATCTATTTCTATTAGATATTAAATAAATTTTTTTGAACTTTTTATTTTTAAAGTCAGTGAATTCAAAAGAAAGATTATTATCAAAAATTAATAAATTATTTTCCTCAATATTTTCAGAATTAATAAAATTCTGTTTTATTATTGAGTAAGTTTTTTCTGAAATTTTTGGAGGAGCGTTCTCATTTAACTTAATATTTTTAAATCTATCGTTGGTAAATTTTTTTATATTCCATTCGCTCGCAAGATAATGCTTTCCTTGTGTTTGAACTCCTGCAACCCATCTCCATCCGAGAGTATTTGATGCTGCATCTCCATCATATAGATGATGCATAAAAAATTCTGCACCAAGTTGCCAAGGCAAATCAAGTGTAAAAATCCAAATACTGGCAAACCACATTCTTGTATGATTATGTAAGTAGTTATTTTCTTTCAATTCACTTACCCATTCATTAAAGCAATCAATATTAGTATTACCATTTATTGCATTTTGATAATTTGTGTCGTTTTCATATTTTTCTCGAATATTTTTAAGATCAATTAAATAGTCGTCCCAAACATTTGGTCTTAATTCTAGCCAACCTTTCCAATATGTTCTCCAGAGTACTTCCTGTATGAACTTTTCGTTTTTTGAAAAAGAATACTTTTCCAGTGATTTTTTTATTATTTCAACTTCGTTAATTACACCATGGGTTATATAAGGTGATAAGCAAGAAACATTATTTCGTTTATGAGGGCCAAAATCAAAGTTTCTTAGCTTCGAATAATCAGAAAGATTATTTTCAACAAAATTATTTAGTTTATCTATAGCTTTCGCTCTCGAGGCTTCAAACTTCATATTTGTTATTTTAATTTTTTTTTGTGGAAATTAATAAACCTTTCAACATTAGCTTTATTAAAAGATTTATTTTCTTCAAAAGAGACTTTCTTCATTGAGTAAGCACTACTTTTAGTCATTCTTGATTGAATTGTAACATTTCCTTTATATAGTTTAAGTTTTACAGTTCCATTAACCTTATTTCTTTTTTGATCCACAATTTTTTGTAATTTTAATCTTTCTTTAGAAAACCAATAACCATTGTAAATTAATTCAGCATATCTTGGCATAATGGAGTCTTTTTTATGCATAGTATCTCTATCTAGTGTTACAGACTCTATTGCTCTATGAGCAATTAAAAGCAATGTCCCTCCGGGTGTTTCATAAACTCCTCTAGATTTTATTCCAATGAATCTATTTTCAACTAAATCAACTCTCCCAATTCCATTTTTTCCACCTAACTGATTTAATTTTTCCAAAATTTTCTCTGGAGTTAATTTCTTTCCATTTACATTTGTTGGATCACCATTTTTAAATCCAATTGATAAATAAGTAGGTTTATTAGGTGCTTTCTCAGGTGAAATTGTCCTTTGAAAAATAAACTCTGGAGCTGAATTTTTTGGATTTTCTAAAACTTTACCCTCAGTCGATGTATGAAATAAATTATCATCAACTGAAAAGGGTGGCGCCCCTTTTTTGTCTTTTGGAATTGAAATATTATTCTTTCTTGCATAATTTATTAAGTCTGTTCTTGATTTTAATTTCCAAATTCTCCAAGGAGCAATAACTTTTATTTTTGGACCAAAATAATGATAACCCAATTCAAATCTTACTTGATCATTTCCTTTGCCAGTTGATCCATGGGAAACAGCAAAAGCTTTATTTTTTTTTGCAACTTGAATTTGGTCTTTTGCAATTAAAGGTCTAGCAATTGATGTACCTAATAGATAAACACCTTCATAAATGGCGTGACCTCTAATCATTGGAAATACGTAATCTTTTACAAAAATATTTTTAAGGTTATTGATGACTATTTTTTTTACACCTAGTTTTTTTGCATTTTTAATTATTTTCTTTTTATTGAGTTCTTGGCCAATATCTGCGGTATAAGCAATTACTTCAGCATTATAGTTTTCTTGGAGCCATTTAAGTATTATGGAAGTGTCTAAACCGCCTGAATAAGCGAGAACAATTTTTTTTTTACTCATTATTCTAACTACAGCTTTTCTTTGCCTCGTTATATGCTTTTGTGAAACCTAGAAGTGAATAATGGTCAATAGTTTGTGAACCAGATGAATTATGTCCTGATATCATAATTCTTGATCCTCTTTTCATAGTTTTAATCATTTTTTTTTCAATTTTAGCATCTGCAATCCAGGCAAAGCCTTGTTGCGAAATATCAAAATTATATTTGTACTTTCCAGACTTAGCAGTAATAGAATTTTTTTTATTAAACTCATAACCTGGAGTAATACTTATCTCATCTTTAATTTTTTCATTGGGTCTAAAACTAACAAATAGTCTTGCATCCCTTTTGTTTGTTTTTGGAGCTTGAAGAACCGGTTTTGATTGAGCAAAACAAGTAATGCCACTATCTCTTACTAAAACCATAGCTTCCCAATCTTTAAATTTACCTATTTTTTTTATTTCCTCAGCTGATGCAGCAAGACTTAATGTCATTAAAACAGATAGTAATAATATTTTTTTAATTATGGACATGGATTTGGATATATACTTTGCACTTCATTAATTTCTTTTAAAATTTCTTTTGTTAAATTTACATTTACACTTTCTATATCTGTTTTCAACTGATCCATTCTTGTAGCGCCAATTATTACACTAGTGACGAAGGGTTGAATTTCACAGAATTTTAAAGACATCTGGGCCATATCTAAGTCAAATTTTTTAGCTATTTCATAATAAGCATCAACAGCTTTTTCAGTATTTGGCTTATTATATCTCGTCCAAAAATCTCCATCTACCGCAAGTCTTGATTTTTCTGGTCTTTCTTGATTTCTATATTTCCCAGTCAAGAAACCAATTGCTAGAGGTGAATAAGCTAAGAGGCCCATTTGCTCTCTAACAGATATTTCCGCTAAACCTATCTCATAAGTTCTGTTAAGTAAATTATAAGGATTTTGAACTGACATCATCCTTGGTAATTTTTTTTCTTTAGAAATTTGTAAAAATTTAGAAGCTCCCCACGGTGTTTCATTTGATAATCCTACGTATCTAATCTTACCTGCTTGAATGAATTTTTGTAAGTTTTCTAAAACATCTTCAAATTTATTCCATTCACCGTTGTCATTATGTTCATAACCCAGTCTTCCAAACATATTGGTATTTCTTTCAGGCCAATGCAATTGATATAAATCTATATAATCTGTTTGTAATCTTTTTAAACTTCCGTCAATTGCCTCTGTCATATTTTTAATTCCAAATTGATTGCCACCACCTCTTACATATGATCTCATTGGACCCGCAACTTTTGTTGCAAGGATGACTTTTTCTCTTTTTTTTGTTTTTTTAAACCAGTTACCAATTATAATTTCTGTGTGACCGAAAGTTTCTGCTTTTGGTGGAATTGAGTAAATTTCTGCTGTATCCCAAAAATTTACACCTTGATCTAAAGCAAAATCCATTTGTTCAAAACCTTCTTGTTCTGTGTTTTGTTCACCCCAGGTCATGGTACCGAGACAAATTGTACTCACTTTTAAGTCTGTGTTACCTAATTTCTTATAATTCATTAAAATTTTGCTTTTTTTGATTACTTGAAAATATAAAAAAATATTATTATATATATTATATGGACTTTAATAGACAAAATATCTTTCAGGCAACAGCTGCCAAGAAAACCGTAGTATGGGACGAAGGTTTAAGATCTTACATGCTAAAGATCTATAACTATATGGCAACTGGTGTCCTTCTAACTGGGATTATTGCATTATTGTCATTTAAGATGTCTGTAGTAACAGACTCTCAAGGAGCCATCGTAGGTTTTACCTCATTAGGTAATGCACTTTTCTTTTCAGGTTTAAAATGGATAGTGATGTTAGCTCCGCTAGGGGTGGTGTTTTATATGAGCTTTGGAATAAACAAAATGAGTGCTGCTAAGGCACAAACTGTATTTTGGATTTTTGCCGCTTTAATGGGATTATCATTGTCTTGGATCCTTCTAGTTTATACTGGAGTAAGTGTTGCAAGAGTATTTTTCATCACATCAGCTACTTTTGGCGCTATGAGTATATATGGATATACTACTAAAAGAGATTTAACAAAATTTGGATCTTTTCTAATGATGGGTCTAATTGGAATAATCATTGCATCTCTTGTAAATATATTTTTAAAATCTGCGATGATGTATTTTGTTATCTCTATTCTAGGAGTATTAATCTTTGTTGGTTTAACTGCTTACGATACTCAAAAAATCAAAAATATGTATGCAGCATCAGACTCAGGTGAAGTTATCGGTAAAAAAGCAGTAATGGGTGCACTTACTCTTTATCTAGATTTTATCAACTTGTTCATAATGCTTCTAAGACTTTTCGGACAAAGAAGATAACTCAATCTCTATAACTTTTTCCAATTAGTACTTTTTAATAATATCTCTAAACTATTAGAGTTTTTATAAATCTTACCCTTTGAGTCGGTTATTAAATATTTCAAATTTTTATTTGAAGGTTTAAAATTTTTGCAAATTTTATACATTGCATTTTCTGCAGAATTTTTAAAAACACTAAATCCAACTTGTTTACTTGATATAGATAGACCATAGTCTTTCCAAGAACCTTGAGAAACCATTTTTGCATATAGGTCTAGTATTATTTTTAACTCATTCTTTTCAAAAAAATTTTTTTTATCTTTTTCATTCGAAGTGTTATCTACTACAAGTTTGAGGAATTTATTCATCAAGTTTATACTTATTAATTACATTAAATTGAAAAGCAGTGAATATAAATGTTATAGGTAACATCCCCCAAACTTTAAAATTTACCCAAAATTCCTCTGTTTGTGTTCTCCAAACTATTTCATTCATTATTGCAAGAGCAAAAAAGAAATATACCCACCTCTGGTTTAATATCCTCCAACCTTCATCTGTAATTTTAATTGCACCATCCAGTATTTTTTTTAACAGTGGTTCTTTAGTAAAAAACTTCCCAAACATTAAAGCTAGTCCAAATAATATATTGATTATTGTAGGCTTAATATAAATAAAAATTGGATTTTTAAAATAAATTGTCAAACCACCAAAAAAAGTTATCAAAATTCCTCCTATAAGAGGAACCATTGGAATTTTTTTCTCTTTTATCCAAACAAAAATTAAAGCGATTAGAGTGGCAATTATGAAAGGAGGTATTGCTATTTCTAAACTTTTATCATTTTTGTAATAAAAAGAGAAAAATATTAAAAGTGGACCAAAGTCTGTGACAAATTTGAAAAATGATTTATTCACAAAAAGATATTAACAGATTTCAAAAAACTTTAATATTTTTTTATTGATTTTTAAATTTAAATACACATATAATAACTATAATGAGTATTCAAAAAGCAAAGTTTTCAATTGGTGACATCGTTAAACATAAACACTTCGATTTTAGAGGTGTAATATATGATGTTGATTTTAAATTCAGTAATTCCGAGGAATGGTACCAATCTATTCCTAAGAATGTGAGACCAAGAAAAGACCAACCCTTTTATCATCTTCTTGCTGAGAATGATGATGTTACTTATGAAGCCTACGTCTCAGAGCAAAATCTATTAGTCGACGACTCAGAAGAGCCAATTAAACATCCTTTAATTAACGAAATTTTCTCAGGCAAAAAGGGATCTAGCTATTTTAAGCCTTCAAATTAACCAAATACATTATTTAAACACAATTAGCTCAAAACTTTGTCATATAGATTTGTTAATTAACTATTACTGACCGAGAATGATATTGTTTCCCTTATAAATTATCTCCCTCTCATTCTTGGTCAGTATTGACCTTTTAGCTCATTCAATCTCTTAATAATTTGTATATAATTTAGAATGAATTTTTTTAATCAAAGCAAAATTTTTTCATTTATTAATAAGTACCACAATTTAATTTTAGTATTTTTTTTAGTAGTTTTATCTTTAGGGTTAATTGAAGCTTTAATTATTTCTCCTGAGGATTATTTGCAAGGAGATTCGGTTAGAATAATGTATGTACACGTTCCATCTGCATGGATATCTTTAGGAATTTTTTCTTCCATGGCTTTTTTATCTATTTTAGTTTTTATTTTTAAAAATAAAAATTTAGTAATAATTACTAAAAGTCTGGCTCCATCAGGATTTGTTTTTACTTTAATTGCGTTAGTAACAGGATCGATTTGGGGCAAACCTACGTGGGGAACTTGGTGGGCTTGGGATGCTAGAATTACAACTATGTTAATTTTGTGCCTATTTTATTTGATGTACTTATTAGCTTGGAGAATTTTTGAGAATAAAGATAGTGTTGTAAAAATTACGTCTTTAATAACTATTATTGGAGCTTTTAACATCCCAATTATAAAATTCTCTGTTGATTGGTGGAGTACACTTCACCAACCTTCCTCCATAAAAATATTATCTGATTCAAAAATTCATGAGTCGATGTTAGTGCCTTTGATAATAATGACTGCGGCATTTGCCCTGTTTTCTCTGCTGATTTTTTTAATGAAATATAATACAGAACTGATAAAGATAAAAAATAAAGGTTTAGATAGACTATGATAAATTTTTTAAGCATGAATGGATATGGTGTTTATGTTTTTTCCGCATTCATTTTTACAATGGTAAATTTTTTAGGACTATACATGGTTGTTAGATATCAGCTAAAAAAAGAGAAACAAAAATTTGCTGAAAAATTTGGTAAACTTAAATTGGATAAAGTTTCTGTAGCTAATAAACAAAAAATTAACAAAGAAATATTATCAGCAAGTATTTTTTCAAAAATTTAACTTTAACAAATGTATGGTAAAAAAGTTAAGTTAAGACTTACATTCTTAATAGTTCTAATTTTATCTCTTGGATTAACAATTTATTTAGTTTTGGTATCATTAAAAGAAAATGTTGTTTATTTTTTGTCGCCCACAGAGATAAAAGCTTTAAGTGAATTAAAAAAAGATAAAATTCGGATTGGTGGAATGGTTAAAAAAAATTCTATTAATGTTAATAATGATAAGATCATATTTGTAATTACCGATTTTAAAAATGAGATTAATGTAACTTACTCAGGTCTTGTACCAAATTTATTCCAAGAAAATAAAGGAGTTGTTGCAGAAGGATTTTTGAAAGATAAAAACTATTTTAAAGCAGTAAAAATTTTAGCTAAGCATGATGAAAACTATATGCCTCCAGAATTAAGTAACCAAAAGGGAGATAAATAAATTGACTTTTAATTTTATTGGAAATTATTCTGTAATTATCTCGCTTTTCCTATCTTTTGCAATTTTTTTTAGAACAATTTTTAGATTAAAAAATCTTAATGAGTTAATAAAAATTGATCTTAAAAAATTAATTTTTTTTCAATTTTTTTTTATTCTTGTAAGTTTTATTTGTTTACTTATTCTTTTTATAAATTCAGAATTTAGTAATATTACTGTCTATTATAATTCACACACAACAAAACCATTTTTTTATAAAGTAAGTGGTCTATGGGGAAACCATGAGGGAAGTTTATTGCTTTGGTTGTTAATATTAACTTTTATTAACTTTTTATATTTCTCCAGATCATATAATAGACCAACTAAGGAAAGGCTACTAACTGTTATATTTCAACAAATCATAATCTTTGGTTTTACAGCTTTTTTAATTTTTACATCAAATCCATTCAATGAAATATTTCCTTCCCCAAAAGAGGGACTAGGACTAAATCCTATTTTGCAAGATCCATTATTAGCTATTCATCCACCAATTCTTTATTTAGGTTATGTTTCTACATCCATTATTTTTTCTTCAGGTCTATCCTCTTTAGTAATGGGCAATGTTAACAGCAATTGGGCATTTCACATTAAAAAGTGGATACTTTGCTCATGGATCTTTCTAACTGGAGGTATTTTATTAGGTTCCATTTGGGCTTACTATGAACTGGGTTGGGGTGGCTTTTGGTTTTGGGACCCGGTCGAAAATATATCTTTAATGCCATGGATAAGTTTAACTGCTCTTCTGCATTGTGTTTTAGTTTTAGAGAAAAGATCATCTTTAGGATCCTGGTCAATAATTTTATGTATATCTACTTTTACCTTGAGCGTTTGTGGAACTTTTTTGGTAAGATCTGGAATTCTTAATTCAGTTCACACTTTTGCAAATGATCCTGAAAGAGGTTTATATATTTTAATTTTTTTATTTTTTATAATATTCTTATCTTTAGTACTTTATTTTTTTTATGAAGATAAATTAAATTTCTCCAATAAAAGTTTTGGGTTAATTACAAAAGAAAGTCATATTTTAATAAATAATTGGTTTTTGATGTATTTTTTGTCAGTAATTTTAATAGGTACAATTTATCCAATTTTTCTAGAAGTAATATCAAACCAAAGAATTTCAGTAGGACCGCCATTTTTTAATAAGCTTATTATTCCTTTTTTAATTCCCTTTTTAATTTTTATGTCACTTGGACCTAATTTAGGATGGTTAAGTAGTAAAAAAATTGAAAAAAAAATAATTTTACTTACATTTTTTATTATAAACTTATTTTTGAGTTTCTTTATTTTGAAAATAATAGGTAAAGTAAAGCTTCTTACTTTATTATTACTCGCAGCTAACTTTTACTTATTTTTTACGACTGTAAAAGATTTTTTAAAAAAAGGTTATAAAAATTTTTCACAAACTGTCTCACACTTTGGATTCAGTCTTCTTATATTAAGTATTATTTTAAATGCAATTTTTTCAAAGGAAATTATAGCAAATCTGAAAGTTGGTGAGGGATTAAGTTTTGAAAATAATCAAATTATTTTTAAAAAAATAGAGACAAGTTCAGGTCCAAATTTTGAAAAAATTGTTGGAGTTTTTATTATTAAAGATAAAAAAAAAATTGATACTAAGTTTATGCCCGAAGTAAGGATATATAATCAACCAGAGGTCATCACTAGTGAAGCTTTTATTAAAACAAGTATTTTTAAAGATAGGTTTTTAGTTATAAATCCCGTTAAGGATAAAACATATTTCAATGTCCGCTACCAAGAAAAGCCATTAATGGTTTGGATATGGATTTCAACAATTCTTATAATGATTGGCGGGTGTATTAATTTTTTAAGGAATGAAAAATAAAATATTTGTTACTATCAGTTTTGTTTTATTTGTCTTTTGTTTTGCAGTATTTTACGTAGGTTTGCAGAAACCTAACACATATACACCAAAACTTGATAAACAAATTGAGCTACCGAATTTTGAAGGTAATGATTTTTTTTCAGGAGAAAAGGTTATCTCTGATAATATTTTAAAAAAAAATAGTTATTATATTATTAATATATGGGCATCATGGTGTATTCCATGTAGAGCTGAGCATTCATTTCTAATGGCACTTAATAATAAAAATTTTAATTTGTTAGGGATTAACTACAAAGATAATATTATTAATGCTCAATCTTTTTTAAATGAGCTAGGTAACCCTTACTCAGAAATTTTATCAGATAAAAATGGCGTTACATCAATTGAGTTAGGTGCATACGGTGTTCCCGAAACTTTTATTGTAAATAAAGAAAAGAAAATAATTAAAAAAATTATTGGACCCATAGATAATAAAAAATTTAATGAAATATTAGAATTAATAAAATGAAAAAACTAATTTTTTTTATAACTTTTTTTATCTTTTTAAGTAATAATTATTTACTAGCAGTAGATAAACCTACTGAATTAGAGAATAAAATTTTTAAAAATCTTCGTTGTCTAATATGTCAAGGTCAATCTATCTATGACTCTCAGTCCGATTTTGCTGAGAGTATGAAAATAGTAGTAAGAAAAAATTTATCAAATGGAATGTCAGAAAAAGATATTTACCAATTTATGAGGAAAAATTATGGAGAATGGGTTTTGTATAATCCAGAAATAAATAAAGGAACTTATTTATTATGGGGCTTACCTATTATACTTTTTATTATAGGAGGGGCCATAATCATACGAAAATTAGGTGTTTTCAAGAAGTAACAATACGATATAAATATATTATAAATTTAATATGAATTTAAAAAATTTTTTAATTGCAATAACTATATTTGCCCTTTCTTTTTCGACTTCTAAAAGTGATGAAGCAATAAAAAAGAAAATAGATCCCCATAAATATAATTTTTACACTGGCATGTTTGATTTTAGTGACAACTATAGAAAATCTGTTGCTTTTGGAATTCAACATCAAAATGAAGATTTATACAGAGATAGTTTTATAGGAACTTTGTCCCCAATAACAGGCTTTATGATAACTGGTGATAATGCCACATATTTATATACAGGTGTTCAAGCTGATTATAATTTAGGAAAAATTAACTTTACACCAAGCTTTACTCCAGGTCTTTACGGCAAAGGCGATGGAAAAGACTTGGGTCATATGATTGAATTTAAAAGCGAGCTGCAGCTCTCACTTGATCTATCTAAGGACTCTGAATTTGGTCTCTCTTATAATCACTTATCCAATGCAGATTTTGGAGACAAGAATCCTGGTGCCAATAGCTATATGTTTAATTTCTTAAAGAAGTTTTAATAGTTTTAAATAATGAAAATTACTGATTGTTATAATTTTAATGATTTTAGAAGATTAGCAAAAAAAAAACTTCCATCACCAATTTTTCATTATATTGACGGAGGATCAGATGATGAAAAAACACTAAAAAGAAATACTTTATCTTTCGATGATTGTGATCTTGTGCCAAATATTCTTGCAAGTGTTGGAAAGCCCGATCTATCTACTAGCATATTTGGAAGAAAAATTGATATGCCAATCTTTTTATCACCAAGTGCTATGCAGAGATTGTATCATCCCGAAGGTGATAAGGCTTCTGCTAAAGCCGCTGCAAAGTTTGGAACTTTTTATAGCATGTCATCAATGGCAAATAATACGATTGAGGAAATATCCAATATTTCAAGTGGACCGAAACTTTTTCAATTGTATGTTCATAAGGATAAATCTATTACAGATGATTTAATTGATAGATGTAAAAGATCAAATTTTGATGGAATGTGTTTGACAGTTGATACTCTTGTTGCAGGGAATAGGGAAAAGGACCATAGAACTGGATTTACAACTCCACCCAAACTTACAATGAATAGTTTATTAAGTTTTGCTATGCGTCCAGCTTGGGTTTTTAATTATTTAACTGGAAAAAGATTTGAATTAGCAAACGTTTCAAAAAAAACAGATAAAGGCACCAACATTGCAAAGTCTGTAATTGAATATATTAACGAACAATATGATCCAGCTATGAATTGGAAGGATGCAGAATATTGTGTAAAAAAATGGGGCAAACCATTTGCATTAAAAGGTGTTATGTCAGTAGATGATGCTAAAAGAGCAATCGATATTGGATGCACAGCAATAATGGTATCAAATCATGGAGGTAGACAATTAGATGGTTCGAGATCACCTTTCGATCAGATAAAAGCAATTTCAGATGCTGTAGGGGATAAACTTGAAATAATTCTAGACGGTGGAGTTAGGAGAGGAACGCATGTATTAAAAGCCTTGGCAGCTGGTGCAAAAGCGTGTAGTTTCGGAAAAATGTTTCTGTTCTCTTTGGCCGCAGGTGGTCAGCAGGGCGTTGAACATTTATTACAAAACATGCATGATGAGATACATAGAAATATGGTGCTTATGGGGTGTAAAAATTTAAAAGAGTTAAATAATACAAAAATAATTTATAGATAACTAAACTGGAGAGAAATATGAAATTAGCAAAAAATTTGGAAAATTTAGGAACAGAAACAGCCTTTGCTGTTTTAGCTGAAGCCAAAAAATTAGAAGCCAAAGGAAACCCAATGATTCATATGGGGTTGGGCCAACCTGATTTTAAAACTCCAAAGCATGTGGTCGAGGCCGCAAAGAAAGCATTAGATGATGGCCATCATGGATATGTAATGTCAAATGGCATCCCAGAGTGTAGACAAGCTGTTACTCGATGGATTAAAAAACGTTATAACACCGATGTAGATTTTGAAAGAATTCTAATCATGCCAGGGGGCAAGCCTACAATG
>CACONQ010000007.1 GCA_902628635.1 uncultured Pelagibacteraceae bacterium
ATATATTAAATAGAAAGCAAATAGAAAAAAAAATTAAGAAATATAAACCATATGCAATAATTCATCTTGCTGGATTATCAAGACCAATGATAATCCACGAAAAAAATATTGAAAAAAGTATTGAGTTAAATATTATTGGCACCTCAAACTTAGTAGTTGAGTGCTCTAAACTAAATATAAAAATCATATATTTTTCCTCTCAATATGTTTATCCAGGAAATAAAGGAAATTATAAAGAAGATTCACCAGTTCTTCCGATGAATAATTATGCTTGGTCTAAATTAGGAGGTGAGTGTGCAGTTCATATGTATAAAAATTCTCTAATTTTAAGGTTAAATATGACCGAGAAACCCTGGATACATAAATATGCTTTTAAAAACATAAAGAGTAATTTTTTATATCACGATGAAGTAATTAAAATTCTTCCTTATTTATTTAGTCATAATGGAATAATAAATATAGGAAGTAATAATAGCTCTATTTTAAAATTTGCTAAAAGAACAAACAAATCCGTAAAAGGTAAAAATTACAAAATAAACAAAAATGAACCTATTATGCCAAAAAATTCTACTCTTAATACAAATAAACTAAAAAAAATTCTAAAAAAAAAATTTAATTTTATTTAAAATTTTTTAAAACTTTGCAATTAAGCTAAGTAGATAATTATCAGTAGTTAGCTTAGGCTTAAATTATACTTATTCTTTATTTATTTTATTTTAATTATATGTTCTTTAATTTTCAAATTTTGAAAAATTAATTTATTTTCAACATTAATAATGTCTTTTTAATATCTTTGGAGATTTTAGAATTTAGTTTAATACCCAAGTTTTCTATTTTTTTTTTACAAATTTTATATGAATCTTGGTTTAATATTCTTGAGTTAACAAATTTGATTTTTACTTTAAATCTACTTTTTTTAATTAATCTCAATATTTCACTTACTGTTTTATTTTCAGATAAAATATTAAAAATATCATTAGGAAAATAATTTTTCAAAATTATATATTGAAAAACTTTATTAGCATCTGTTAAACTCAGATATGGCCTATAAGTATTTAGAGCTTTTCCCCATACAGGTATTGTTATTCCCATAACTGAATTAAAACAAAATTTATTTACAGCTGTATGAAATCTCATACCATCTGAAAACCCACTTATTGTACCAAATCTTAAAGTAATATATTTAATTAGTTTTTGCTTTTTTAGTAAATTTTCTTCAATCAATTTTATTTCTGCATAGGGACTTTGAGGAACTGGCTTTGTTTCATCTTCTTTAACTAGTCCTTTTTTTGGTCCATAAATGCTTGTAGACGATATGTGTACTAACCTAGAGTTGTTTCTTTTGCAATAATTTAATATATTCTTAAAACACCCTAAATTATTTTTAGTTATTTTTTTTCTATTTTCAAAACTTTTTTCAGCATCTGTAATCGATGCTAAATGAATTACAATATTAGTCTTTGGTAATTTTTTACAAAAATTATTATTTGTCAAATCTCCAAAAAGAAAATTTATTTTTTTATTTTTTATTTTAAATAGGACATTAAATCTTTGATTACTCAAATTGTCTACCAAATAAATTTTTTTTACTTTTTTGATTTTTATCAAATCGTTAATTATAAAACTACCAATATGGCCAAATGCACCACTTACTAAAATTTTCATTTTGAAATTATTTTCTTAAAATCTTTGTATAGTGAAATATATTCTTTTTTATCATACTTGTAATCACATAATGTTAAAAGTGAGTCTTGGTTTTCTTTAAAATAAATAGTGATCCAATTATAAGGAGGTATAAATAATGCTTTTCTTTTTTTTACATTTAAACTAAATGATTTTGAAAAATTTTTACTTTTAATTTTAATTTTGATTTGACCTTTTAGTGGAATAATTATTTGAGAGCATTTCTTGTGAGCATGATCGGCTCTAAAAAATTTACTTTTTCCATAAAGAATAAAGAATCTTTTTAGTCTGAATTTTTTTGGAAAATGTTTATTTGTATAAAACGGTATTAGTGTTCCACTTAATTCTGGATAAATTGAATATTTTAATATTTTTGGTCTGACGAATTTGATCATTTTTTTTTGAATTTTTTTGGAAAAGTTTCTTTCATTGTAGGCATTAAACTATCTCTTTTTGATGTTATAGGTTTTTTTATTTTCCAGTTTATTTTTAAACTTTTATCACTAAATATTATTCCCCTTTCATATTGCTGATATCTATATTCTGATAGGTGATAAAGTAATATGTTTTCTTTCTCATAAAATCCAATTCCATGAGCATAGTTTTTTGGAACATATAAAATTAGCCCAGGTTTTAATAAAAATTTATAAACTTTACCAAAATTTTTTGATTTTTTGTCTATATTCACACAAACATCTAAAGCTTTACCTTTAAGCACTGAAAGTAACTTAGCTTGCTTTTTTTTACTCTGATAGTGCAATCCCCTAATAACGTTTTTTTTTGAAGATGAAATAGCAGTAAATTTACAGTTAAATTTAATTTTTTTTTTTAAATATAACTCTTTAAAAAATCCTCTGTTATCAGGATAAATTTTAGTTTTAAACAGAGTTGGTTTCATAAATGTTATATTGTAAGATTTTGTTTCAAAAATTTAAAATTAATGTATTTATCTTAAAAAGCAATATTTTTATGAAAGTCAAATTCACAAACTTATATAAATTAGTACCAGAAAAAAAAAAAATAAACAAAAAAATTAATTATTTAATCAAAAATTCAAAATTTGTTGGAGGCGAAAACGTAAAGAATTTTGAAAAAAATTTTTCTAAATATATTGGTTCAAACTATTGTGTCGGTGTTGGAAATGGAACTGACGCATTGGAAATTGCAGTTAAATCATTAAAATTAAAAAAAAATTCAGAAATAATTGTTCCAAATAATACGTGGATATCCACCGCAGAAGCAGTTTTGAACAATGGTTATAGAGTTGTTTTTTGCGATATTAATTTAAACGATTATACAATTTGCACTAAAAGTTTAGAAAAAAAAATAAGTAAAAAGACATCAGCTATTATTGCAGTTCATCTTTACGGAAATCCTGCAGATATGAGTAAAATAAAAAAATTAGTAAGAGGAAAAAAAATAAAAATTATAGAAGACTGTGCACAAGCTCATGGGACTAAGATAAAAAATAAACATGTTGGCACATTTGGCGACGTTGGAACTTTTAGTTTTTTTCCAGGAAAAAATTTAGGTGCTTTTGGAGATGGTGGAGCTATCGTAACCAATTCCAAAAAAATTTTTGAATATTGTTTTAGATCAAGAAATCATGGAGCTTTAAAAAAATATGATCACATTTTCTCTGGAAGAAACTCTCGACTTGATACAATCCAGTCAGCTATTCTTGATATTAAATTAAAGAGCTATGAAAAAAAAGTTTTTAAAAAAAGAAATGAGCTTGCAAAAAGATATTTTAAAAACTTGGATACTATTAAACAAATCAAGTTATTTAATTTAATAAAATCAAATAAGTCATGTTTTCATCAGTTTGTAATTAGGACAGATAATAGAAATAACTTAAAAAAATATTTAGAAAAAAAAGGTATAGATACAATGATACATTATCCATACATGTTAAATGAGTTAGAATTTTTTAAAAATAAAAAAAAATTAAAAAATAGTTATAAGCTTGGAAGTAAGATTCTGAGCTTGCCAATTTCGGAGGAACATTCTTTTAAAGATATTGATTATATAAGTAATTCAATAATCAACTTTTTTAAAAAATAATTTTTAATGAAAATTATTGTTACAGGCGCTGCTGGTTTTATTGGATTTCACTTGTGCAAAAATTTATTAAAAAATAAAAAAATAACTGTTATAGGAATAGATAGTATTAATAGTTATTACAGCAGAAGTTTAAAAAAAAAAAGAATTAATATTTTAAAAAAAAAAAATTTTTTTTTTAAAAAAATAGATTTAATCAATAAAAAAAAATTAGATTTGATAATTAGAAAATTTAATCCTGAAACTATTTATCATCTAGCTGGTCAACCAAGCGTATTATACTCATTTAAAAATCCATATAGCTATAAGAGAAATAATATAACTGCTACGGAAGTTTTATGTAAAATTTCAAAAAAATATAAAATTAAAAATTTTATATTTGGTTCATCCAGTTCAATATATGGAGATCAAAAGAGATTTCCTATAAAAGAAAATTTTAAAAAAAAACCAAAAAATTATTATGCTATAACAAAATATAAATGTGAAAAAATTGTAGAAAAAAACTTCAAAGTAAGTTCAGTTAATTTTAAAATTTTTAGATTTTTTACAGTTTATGGTCCTTATGGAAGGCCCGATATGTTTATACATAAGTTACTAAACGCACTAAAAAAAAATAAACAAATTAATATTCATAATAAGGGTAAAAATCTGAGAGATTTCACATATGTTGATGATGTAGTTAAAATTTTGATAAATTTTTCAATTATTAATAATAAAGTGAAAATACTTAATATCGCAAGATCTAAACCTGTAAAAAATATTGATTTAATCTATAAAATTAAGAAAATTTATAGACAAAAAAAAGAGAATTTCAATTTTATAAAAACTGTCAGGGGAGAAATGTTAAAAACACATGGGTGTAATAAAAAACTTATTAAAAATTTTAAAAAATTTAAATTTACTGAACTCGATGAAGGTTTGGCAAAAACAATCAAGATTTTCAAAAAATATGGAATTTAAAAAACTTACTTTTTAATTTTTAAAACAACAATTTTATACTTCTATAAATCTTAAATCTTTAATTCTTTTCCACTGTTCTTTCGATGTGGTATTGCTCCATTTGTTTCTTAAATAATTTTCTGAATATGCCTTCTCTGGTGTTAAAGTTTTATGTTTATTCAAAAAGATATCATTGCGAATAAAAATTAAGTTTAGACCACCAATATTTTGAATAAGGGAATAATCATTATTTAATAGATTATAAAAGGCTGTAATTGATGCCCCATGATAGATTCCACTTTTATGTGCTTTATGTCTATCAAAGTTAGCTGCATAGGGTATTGTAATGCTTTTCATTAAAAAAGATGCATTATACTCTACACATATTATTTCAGGTTTAAAATGAATAAGTAGTTTTTTTAGTATCCAATAATCGTTTCCATCAATATCAACACTAAGCACACCAAGCTTACCATCATTTTTTTTTACGAAGTCAATTATTGGATCAAGATTTTCAAGGGTAATCCAGTGGCAAACAGCTGTAACATTTAATCTTAAACTTTTAAAAATTTTATTTGCTTGATCACAAAATAATTTTGTACCATCAATTAATAGTCCTTTATAGTGTCGCTTAGTAAGACCTATCGAGTTATATTGGAATGGTCCAAATCCAAATTCGACAAAAGATTTATCTATTTTAAATTCTTCTGCGTAGTGTAAAAGAGCCTCTGACTCTTGGTTGTCATTTTGGGAGATTGCTCTTCTTTTCCAAATTAAACCTGGAAAAAAAAAAGAAATAAATTTTCCCAATTTTCTTTTTAACATATATCTTGATAACAAATTATACTTCTAATAATGTATAAGAAATTGTCTATAAGTAAACAAAATAACAATAATTTAAATTAACATAATGAGTATCATCAAATACTGTAGAAATTGTAGAGAAAAAAAATTTTCAAATTTATTTTCATTAGGTAGCCTAAGTTTCACAGGAAAATTTTCATCTAAGAAAAAAAAAATTCCAAAAGATTTCATTTCTTTGATCAAATGCAACAAATGTCAACTTGTGCAGTTAGATAGAAGCTTTAATTCTAAATATTTATATGGTCTAGATTATGGTTACAGATCTGGCATAAATTTAACGATGACAAATCACTTAAAATCAATTTCAAAAAAACTCACTAAACTTACAAAATTAAAAAAAAATGATTATGTTTTGGATATAGCTAGCAACGATGGAACTTTGTTAAACTCTTATAAAATCAAAGGTATCAAAACTGTCGGTATTGATCCAATTTTAAAAAAATATAAAAAATTTTATAAAAAAATTAATATTAAAATTCCAAGTTTTTTTTCACGTAAAGCTCTTAAAAAAAGTAAAATCACTAAAAAATTTAAAATTATAACAGCATGTGCCGTTTTCTACGATATTGAAAAACCAAATAACTTTTTAACCGATATTAGTAATATTTTAGACGAAAAAAGAGGGATTTTTTATTTAGAATTTCAGGATTTACTTTCAATAATAAAAGATAATTTGTTTGATACTATATGTCATGAACATCTTGAATACTATTCATTAGAAGTTATCAAAAAAATGTTAAAAGTAAATAATTTAAGTTTAATCGAAGTAACAAGAAACAATATAAACGGAGGAAGTCTTAGTTTAATTATTTCACATAAAAAATCAAAATATAATGTAAACTCAAAAAGTATTGATAGTATTTTAAAAGAAGAGAAAAAGTTTAAACTTAATAAGGTTGAAACCTATAAAAATTTTTTCAAAAAAATTCAAAAATTAAAGTTTAAAATTAATAAAAATTTGCATAATTTAGTTAAAAAAAATAAAATTATTCATGGATATGGTGCTTCAACAAAAGGAAATGTTCTATTACAATATTTTGGCATAAATAAGAAAATTGTGCCTGTAATAGCTGATAGAAATCCAGAAAAAACAAATTTATATACTCCTGGCACATCAATTAGAATAGTAAGTGAAAATTATTCTAGAAATATTTTACCCAATTATTATTTAGTGTTACCATGGCACTTTAAAAAAGAAATCTTATTGAGAGAAAGAAAGATTAGAAAAAATGGAACTAAATTTATTTTTCCTTTGCCAAAATTAGAAATTAAATAATGAAAATTGGTATTTTTGTATCTTTTAGTGAAACAGGGGGATCCTTAAATCAATCGCTCGGATTTGCAAGATCTTTAAAGTCTCTTAAATTAAGTGATAAAGATGAAATATGCATTATTTCAGATAAAAAAATTGAGCCCAACGAATATATTGACACTAAAATAAAAGTTTATTTTTTTGAGAAAACCTGGGTTGATAAAATTAAATTTTTATTATCTGGTTTTTTAAAAAAAAATAAATATTATTTTTTAGGTAGATTAAATCCATTTCAAGTTTTTTTAAAAAGAAATAATATAGACTTATTAATTTTTTCTAGCCCCTCAGCATACTCTATTTATTGTGATAATTTTTATTTCGTAATCAATATCTGGAACACTGAGATAAAAAAATATAAAAATTTTACAGAACTCAAAACTGGCGGATATTTAAACCAGAAGAAGATTATTGATAATGCCGTTGAAAATGCATTTAGAATAGTCGTTTTTACAGAACAAAATAAATTAGATTTAATTAATGATTTTAGTTGTAAACCTGATGACATAAAGATTTTAAATTTAACACCAATACTTCCTAAAAAATACGAAAAAATAAAAAATATAGATTTTATTAAAGTCTTTAATAGATTTAATTTTGATAAAAATAAAAAATGGTTTTTTTACCCAGCACAATTTTGGTCTCATAAAAATCATATATATTTAATTGAAGTAATGAATAAAATACGACAAAAAAAATTAGATAATTATGGATTTATATTTTGTGGAAATGACAAAGGAAATAAAAAATATATTAAAAAAAAAATAAATGATCTTAAACTAGAAAAAAATATAAAAATTTTGGGACACATAAATGATGAGGAATTGATTTCAATTTATAAATACTGTGACGCAGTAATAATCCCCACTTATTTGGGGAGATCAAGTCTACCTTTATTGGAGTCGGTATATTTTAACAAAAAGATCTATTATTCCAAAGGTATTCTTGATAATAAATTGCTTCCTTATGTTGAGGAATTTGACCTAAATGATCCTGATGATTTGGTCGAAAAAGTTATTAACTATAAAGATAGTGATATCGAACATAATTATAAAGATTTAACAACCGATAAGTATTTCAGAGATACCTATGAGGGCATTATAGAGGAGTTCCGCTTTTTGCAAAATAAATGGAGTGCAAATTAGTTTAAATAATTTCTTCTCTAATTAAATCTTTTATATTTTTCTTAGGAAACCATTTAATTTTTTTTTTGATCTTGTTTATATTTGCTGACATATTTTTAACATGTTTATTTTTAAGTTTATTTTTATTTACCTTTATGAACTTTAGATAATTTTCATTTTTTAATTTAAATGCAAATTTTACTACATTTCTTACTAAAATAGATTTTCCAGTTGCAACTATATAATCATCTGCATCTCTACTTTTATTAATTTTGTAAATTGCTTCAACATATTCTTTTGCGTATCCAAAATCTCTGTGAGTATTTATATTTCCTAGTTGTAGTTTAAATTTTTTAAAGTTTTTATCTTTTAAATAATTAATCAGCTTTTTTGAAAAATTATCTTTTGAGCGATAAGCCGAATCATGATTAAAAAAAATTCCTACGGAAATATTTAAATTATAATATTTTCTAAAATATCTTATATATTCCATGCTTAAATATTTTGATAGGGCATAAGGGTTTAGAGGATTTTTTGGGCTTTTTTCGTTTACACTTTTAATAGAATTTCCAAAAATTTCTCCTGAACTTGCATAAAAAATTTTTGTTTTTTTTGAGTATTTTATGCAGCTGTTAATGATATGGGTGAAGATTATAAAATTAGAATTTAGGCTTTTCTCAGGGAATTTGAAAGATGAGTGTGATTCTGACTGACCTATTAAAAAATATATTTCGTCAAATTTTTTGTATTTAATAAATTTACATATTATTTCATTATTAAGGTCTTTTTTGTAAATTTTTAAAACTTTTTTATTAACTAGTTTTATCTTTTTTTTATCTCTATAAAAACCATATACTTTATATTTTTTTTTAATAAGTAAATTACTCAGCAAAATTCCGTCTTGACCTGTAATACCAAATATTAAAGCTTTTTTATTTTTCATTATTTTCTTACTGGCTTTTAAATTTAGAGAAATTATAATATTTATTTAATAAGTTAAGTACTATTTTTAAATAACGATAAAATGAATAATTCATATTATTTTATTGATTTTAAAAACTTAAAAGGCTTTTTAAGAATTTTAATCAAGAATAAAGTATAAACTAAAAATTTATTTTGACCATTATCAATTCTGATTTGGTTCAAATCGATTAAGTGATCTATATAATTAATTTTAGATGAAAAACCCCCTTTAGAAAATTCTCCAAATATTTCTTTTTTACTAGAACTAATACCTTTCATCTTGTATTTTACTATCATCTTATAAAATAAATCAAGATCGGCGCTAAGATATTTTAAATTATAAAATCCAACTTTTTTATGCTGGTTAAGATTTATAAAAAAACCTACTGAATGTGACGTGTAAAAGCCAAAACTATATTTTATTTTCCATGGTGAAAATCCATGCATAATTTTATATTTCCTTACCGAACCAAATAGAAAATCAATTTTAAAGTTATTGAAATAATTATTGACTATTTTTAAAGTATTTTGATTATATGTATCGTCAGAATTTAAAAAACCAACTATATCCCCTTTGGCAATTTTTAACCCTTTGTTCATTGCATCCCATATCCCTTTATCATTCTCGATTATTACCTTATCAATTTTATACTGATACTTTTTAATAATATCAATTGTTCCATCATTTGAACCTCCATCAATAATGATGTACTCAATATTGTCATAATTTTGGTTTATTACGCTCTGAATGCATCTCTCAATTTTATCTACAGAATTTTTTACTACTGTAATTATTGTAATTTTATTTTTTTTAAAATTTTGCATTATCTTAGAATTTAAATATATACATAAATAGCTTTAAAAAATGAAAAAAATTTTCTATTGGTCCCCTCATTTATCAAATGTTGCAACAATTAAAAATGTAATAAATTCAGCCAAATCATTAAAGATATTTAATAAGAAAGATTATGAAGTTTCAATTATTGATACTATAGGTGAATGGAAAGATAAAAAGTCTAATCTAAATAAATTTAATGTGAATGTTTTAAGTTTATCTAATTTTGATTTAGGAAATTTTTTACCAATTACTGGGTTTTTTAGATCAAGGATATTTAGTCTAATTATTTTATTAACAAAATTTGTTCCACTCAAAAAAATTTTAAAAAAAGAGAAACCAGACTTTTTTTTAATGCATCTAATTACCATTATTCCTTTAATAGTAATGTTTTTTTCTTCAAATAAAACTAAATTTATTTTAAGAATTTCTGGTTTACCAAAATTAAATTTCATTAGAAAAGTACTCTGGAAAGCTACTTCAAAAAAAATTTATTTGGTTACGTGTCCCTCAAATCAAACAAGAAATGATTTATTAAAATTAAAAATATTTCCGAAAGAGAAGCTTAAAATATTATATGATCCAATATTGGAAGTTAATCAAATATCAAAAAACCTTAAAGATAGTTTGCCCCAAAAGTTTAAAGATAAAAAATATTTTTTAAACATTGGTCGATTGACAAAGCAAAAAAATCAAATCCTTTTAATAAAAGCTTTTTCAAGAATACTGAAAAAATATAGTAATTTAGATTTAATAATTATTGGGGAGGGAGAAGAAAGGACTAAATTAAAGAGATTTGTCCAATCAAATAACCTTCAAGATAAAGTCTATTTTTTAGGTCAGGTAAAAAATGTTTATCCATTTATAAAAAATTCTCTTGGAGTAATTTCAACTTCATTATGGGAAGATCCTGGCGCAGTGATGATCGAGTCTTCATTTTGTAAAAAACCAGTTATATCAAGTAATTGCCCAAACGGACCAGAAGAATTTCTGTCATATGGTAAAGGGGGTTATTTATTTTCAAATAATAATATTAATGACTTAGAGGAAAGCATAATTACTTTTTTAAAAGATGAAAAAAAAATTATAATGAGTAAAATTTTGCTCTCTAAAAAAAAATCAAAAAATTATAGTATGTTTGATCATTACCAAAAATTAAATAATTTTTTACAACAAAATTAAGTAAATCTTATGTATATAAATTTCATAATACTTTTTATTTTACTGGCTATTTCCTTAATTTTAATTTGTAGAAAAAAAAATCTTTTTGTTGATTTTAAGCTTGAAAAACATAAAAGACACTCATCAAATTCCAAAAGTTTTTCAGTTGGAGGTCTCCTGCTTATTCTATTTTTATTTTATCATTTTTTTTACTTAAAAGGTGAATACTTGATATTTCTCTATTTATTTTCCATTTTTTTAATAGGCTTTTTGTCTGATCTAAAAAAACTTAATAGTGTAAGTTTAAGATTTTTTTTACAATTTATTTTAATTATTTTTTTTTCACAAGTTTTGAATTTAGAAATTAAAACAACAAAAATAGAGTTTGTAGATAATTTATTATCAAATACATATTTTAATAGTGCTTTTGTGACATTTTGCTTAATGGTTTTTATTAACGGTGGAAATTTTATCGATGGACTTAATACTTTATTAATAAAATATTTTATAATTATATACCTAATATTATTAATTCCTTTAGGTACATTTTTAATCGACGACTTAGATTTTATCAAAAATTTAGTTCTAATTTTAACGATATTATTTTGCCTTAATTCCCTCGGTATCATTTACATGGGGGACTCTGGTGCATACTTAATGTCTATATTAACAGGCTATATTTTAATAAACTTTTCATCAGATAATTTATCGATTTCCCCTTATTTTATTATAATTTTACTATGGTATCCTTGTTTCGAGTTGTTATTTTCAATGATCAGAAGAAAATTGAGTCAAAAAAAAGTATACAAGCCTGATACACGACATCTTCACCAAATGTTAAATGATTTTTTGAATTATAAATTTAAAATTAATAATCATAAATTTTCACATTTATCCACTTCTATTATTATTAACTTATATAATTTGGTTATTTTTGTAATTTCTACAAAATTTATTTATAACTCAGAAATACTCATAGCTATTTTGATAATTAATATTTTATTTTATTTTATAACTTACTTTTTTTTGAAAAAAATTGTTGTAGGAAAGTTAAATTATTAAAATGAATATAATTAATTTTATTTTAATATATTCTATATTAACAATATCAATAATTGGTTATGGATTTTTATTTTCTATAAAATTTACAAAATATAATTCTATTGTTTCAAATAAAATATCGATTGGTTTTATTGGAATATTTGGAATATTTTTTTCAATTTTAATATCTTATATTACAAATTTAGTATTTCCTCATAATAATCTTCATAACTTAATATTTATTTTTTTTGGTATATTATTTTTTATAATTTTTATCAAAAAATATAGATCACAAATACATTTAAAATACTTCTTACTCTCATTTTTAATATATTTTATCGCTATTTTTTTTACTAAGAATCATGACGATTTTTCTTATTATCATTTAAGCTTTATAGCTAATTTGACACAAAATAAAATTGAGTTTGGAATTAGTCATTTTGATATAGCATTTAATCATACTTCATCATTATTTTATTTTCACTCATTATTTAAAACTTTTTTTAGTGGTGAATATTTTTATCAACTAGGTCAAGCTAGTTTAGCAATATTTATCAATACGATTTTACTTGAAAATATTTTTTATAATAAAAAAATGCTTAAATTAAATACATCATTTTTTTTATCATTATTTTTATTAATATTCATTAATATATTTTTTTATAGATTAGCAGAGCACGGCACAGATAGGTCTGCTCAAATATTATTTTTTCTAGCTTTTATTTTTATAATAAATTTAATTGAAAATAATAAAATTGAAAAAAAAATTTTTGAATTGTTGATAATTATTTTTACCTTGATAATATCAATTAAATCTTTTTACATATTATATTCAGTTTTATTTTTAGTAATTTATTTTAAGTTTTTTAAAATAACAGAAGGTTTTAAAATTTTTTCACTGTTTCCCGCTACATATCTTTGTTTAGCAACAATGTTTTTAATGATTATAAGTAATTTAGCAGCCTCAGGGTGTCTATTATATCCTGTCTCTTTTACATGTTTTGAAAGTTTTTTTTGGGGGTATGGAAAGGACCAAGTAGTTGGAGCTATGCAATGGTACGAAATATGGTCAAAGGCTGGCGCAACACCAAATTACAGAGTTAATGATTTTGACGAATATCTTAGAAATTTTAATTGGGTCTCTAACTGGATTGATAAGTATTTTTTTAATAAGTTTTTTGATTTTTTTTTAGGAGTAATATTTTCAATTTTTATTGTATGTTTATTTTTTTTCCCAAAGATTATTAGTTTCAAAAATTTTAAAAAATATTCTATTGTATATTTCATATTAATATTATTATTAATTGAGTGGTTTTGGAACCACCCAGCTCTTAGATATGGTGGATTTGTTTTAGTCTTTTTAATTATGACATTTCCATTTGCAATTTTATTATCAAATCAAAAATTTAGTTTTAATAAAAAATTTTTACAAATTAAGTTAATAGTGTTGATTATTTTTATAGTATTTTCTTTTCGAAATATAGATAGACTTATTAATGAGTATAATATTTATAATTATAATTTTCTTAAAGATCCAAATTATTTGATTGATAGAAATTTTTATAATATGCAAAATGTAAAGAGAAAACTTTTTAAAGATCCAAACAAGTGTGAAGAAAATAATTCTTTAGGTAAAATTAAGTGTAAAAAAATTATAAACTACAAATTTTATTATAAGCCCTTAAATTAAATTTTTCTTTTAATAGAATTAATACTCAGCAATAATAGGTAATATAAAGATTTTATAAAATTAAATTTTTCATATTTCATAAAAACTATAAAGCCATCATATAATTTTTGAAAAAGGTTTGAGGATAATGAGTTTTTTGTTTTGTTCCATACAACCAAGGTTTGTGGGAAATTATAAGCATTTATGTTTTTTTTTGTGATTTTAAGCCATGCAACAAAGTCCTCTTTTGTTTTAAGAGGCGGAAACAAGTCATCCATAATAATTTTTTTATTTAGTTGAACAGTTGATAATCCGACTTCATTTGAAACTAATAAATCATTGTAATTTAAAATAGACTTAGAACTTTTTACTTTGATAGTTTTTTTGCTTGAAATCACTTTATCATAATTACAAAATGTAAAATCAAGACTATTTTCTTGCATAAATTTAGTTTGCCTTTCTAGCTTGTCTGGTAGCCAAAAATCGTCAGAGTCTACAAAAGCAATTATTTCACCAATAGCATGTTTTATACCAATATTTCTTGAAATACCTGCACCTAGGTTTTTTGAATTTTTAATTATTTTTATTTTTGGATTATTCTTAAAATCATTCTCTATTACAGATAAATCATGTAAATCTTCATCATCATAGATCAATATTATTTCAAAGTCTTTGAATGATTGATCTAAAATAGAATTTATAGTCTTTTTAACATAATTTATTTTTCTATAGTAAGGTAATATGATACTAACAAGTGGCATTATTTAATAAGTTAATAATAAAATACTATTATACATCATAAATATATTAAATAAGATAATGAACAATTTAACCTTAATAATTCCAGCATTAAAAGAAGCCGAGTCTCTTCCAATTTTCTTAAAAGAAATAGAGAAATACGAATGTAAAAAATTAATAGTGCTTCAGAAAGAAGACTTAGAAACGAAAAATTCTATTCAAAATATAAAAAATATAGAAATTCATGAACAAACTAAAAATGGATACGGTAGTGCTTTAATCGAGGGTATAAATTTTGTTAAAACAGAGTACTGTTGTATAATAAATGCAGATGGTTCTATGGATCCAAAATATCTTGAAGATATGAAAAAGTGCTGTAGCAAATTAGATTTTGTTTTTGGTTCAAGATATCAAAGACCAGGTGGAGGGAGCGAAGATGATGATGTAGTGACATCAATTGGTAATTTTGTATTTAC
The DNA here is from genome assembly GCA_902628635.1 of uncultured Pelagibacteraceae bacterium. Classification (GTDB taxonomy): domain Bacteria; phylum Pseudomonadota; class Alphaproteobacteria; order Pelagibacterales; family Pelagibacteraceae; genus Pelagibacter. The sequence continues at coordinate 14,864 of CACONQ010000007.1, forward strand.
TTTAGCAGGAAATATTTTATTTAATTTAAAAATAACAGACATTTTGTTTACTTATATTCTTGGTAAAACTTCCTCTTTTAGAAAATTAAATTTGAATAATTTTGATTTTAGAATTTGTGTTGAAATTCCAATTAAGGCTAAATTTAGAAAAATGAATTATATGTGCCTACCTAGCTTTGAGAGAGAGAGAATAGGTGGAAAAAAGAAAGTTAATGCTCTAAAAGATGGATTGCTTATCCTTTCTGAAATTGTTAAATATTTTTTAAGACTAAAAAAATAAATATTTAAAAATGAGAAAAGTTGCATTAATTTTTGGAATTACCGGCCAAGATGGATCATATTTAGCTGAATTTCTATTAAAAAAAAAATATGTTGTTCATGGTGTTAAAAGAAGATCTTCATCAATTAATACTGGAAGAATAGACCATATCTATCAGGATCCACAAATTAAAAAAAGAACTTTTATTTTACATTATGGAGATATTACAGACTCTTTACTAGTGACAAGATTGATCAAAGAAATAAAGCCTGATGAAATTTATAACCTAGCAGCCCAATCTCATGTGCAGGTATCTTTTGAGTCTCCTGAATATACAGCAAATGCAGATGCTTTAGGAGCACTTAGAATACTTGAGGCAATTAGATTCAATAAACTAGAAAAAAAAACAAAGTATTATCAAGCAGGTACATCTGAGTTGTATGGCAGAAACGAAAAAACTCCTCAAAATGAAAAAACAAACTTTCATCCCGCAAGTCCATATGGTGTCGCAAAGCTTTATGCGCACTGGATTACTATTAATTATAAAGAAGCCTATAATATTTTTGCTTGCAATGGTATTTTGTTTAATCATGAAAGCCCAAGAAGAGGAGAAACTTTTGTTACACAAAAAATTGTCCAAGGTTTATGTAGAATTAAAAAAAATAAACAAAAAACATTATATCTTGGTAATCTATACTCTAAAAGAGATTGGGGGCATGCCAAAGATTATGTAGAGGCAATGTGGCTTATGTTACAGCAAAAAAAACCTATTGATTTAGTGATAGCAACAGGCAAACAATCTACAGTCAAAAATTTTGTAAACAAAGTTTCAAAGAAATTAAACATGAAAATAATTTGGAAAGGCAAGGGAACATCTGAAAAAGCCGTTGATCAGAATGGAAAAACTATAGTTGCTTGTGATAAAAATTATTATAGACCTTTAGAAGTAAATAGCCTCCTTGGCGATTCAAAAAAAGCTAGAAAAATTCTAAATTGGAAACCAAAAACTGGACTTGATGATCTAATTTCGGAGATGGTAAATTTAGAGCTGAATAGGTTTAATTATAAATGAGCATTTTTTTAGCTGGCCACAAAGGTCTAGTAGGTTCAGCAATTTTAAGGAAATTAAAAAAAAAAAAATATAAAAAAATAATCACAATTGATAGAAAAAATCTTGATTTATTAGATCAAAAGTCTGTTTTAAATTTTTTAAAAAAAAAAAAACCAAAAATAGTTATTATCGCAGCTGCAAAAGTGGGTGGAGTTCATCACAATAACATTCACGGTGCTGATTTTATCTATGAGAATTTGCAAATACAAAATAATTTAATTCATGGAAGCTTTATGAATAATGTAAAAAAAGTTATTTTTCTTGGATCAAGCTGCATATATCCAAAAAAGTCTAAACAACCTATTAAGGAAAAATACTTATTATCAGGAAAATTAGAGGAAACTAATGAACCTTATGCTATAGCAAAAATAGCAGGAGTAAAAATGTGCGAGGCTTACAATAAACAATATAAAACAAATTTTTTAAGTTTAATGCCAACAAACACTTATGGGCCTAACGATAATTATGATACGTATAACTCACATTTTTTTCCTGCATTAATCAAAAAAGCTCATGAGTGTAAGATAAAAAATAAAAAAATATTTAAAGTCTGGGGTAGTGGAAAACCACTAAGAGAACTAATTTTTGTTGATGATATTGCTGATGCATGCATTTTTTTTATGAATAAAAATATAAAAGATACGATTATTAACATAGGCAGTGGTAAAGATATGAGGATAAAAGATTATGTTAATTTTTTAATAAAAAAGTTGAAAATTAAAGTTAAAATAAAATACGACGATAAAAAGCCTGATGGAGTTTTTAGAAAAGTTCTTGATATAAGTGTTGCTAAAAAATATGGATGGAAATCTAAAATATCTTTAGAAAAAGGTTTTGATATTACTTATAAAGACTTTGTTAAAAACTATAAAAAAAATTAATGAAAAATATTCTTGTTGTTACTGGTGGTGCTGGATTTGTTGGATCTAATTTAATAAGCTATCTAATAAAAAAAACAAATCATAAAATTATCTCGATAGATAATTATAGCTCTGGGTCAAAAAAAAATCATATTAAAAATTCTAGAATAAAATATTTTTCATCACACACAAAAAATATTTCTCAAATATTGAGGAAACCAAAAAATATAAAAGCAATTTTTCACTTTGGTGAGTTTGCTAGGATTTATCAAAGTTTTTTAAAAATGGATCAATGTTTGGACTCTAATACTATAGGAACAAATGCAGTATTTAATTTTTGTTTAATTAATAATATAAAACTTATCTATAGCGCAACCTCAGCTTCTCTAGGAAATCGTGGTAAAGATAAAAATCTTTCCCCTTATGCATTTTCAAAATCCCAAAATTTAGAGTTACTAGAGAATTTAAAAAAGTGGTTTAAGTTTAAATACGAAATAATTTATTTTTATAATGTGTATGGCCCAAGACAGATAAGCCAAGGCAGTATGGCTACTGTAATAGGAATATTTGAAAATTGTTTCAAGAAAAAAAAATTTTTACCAGTTGTTAAACCTGGTACGCAATCAAGAAGATTTACACATATAGATGATACAATTAAGGTTTGCTATCTGGCTTGGAAAAAAAACTTATGTAGACATTATAGTATTTCTCACAGAGAAAGTTATTCAATCTTACAAGTTGCAAAGCTTTTTAAAAAAAAAATTAAATTTTTACCTAAAAGATCAGGTGAAAGATATGCATCTGCATTAACAAATATGAATCTTTCTAATCGCGTCTATAAATATTTTGGTAAAAAAAAATTGAAGGATTATGTTGAGCAATTTATTATAAATAATCAATAATTTATTGTTGATTTTAAGTTTTTTTTTTATATAACTTTCATGCCTGGTGATTATTGCGAAGGTGTAATACCCGATCCCATTCCGAACTCGGAAGTCAAGCCCTTCTGCGCCGATGGTACTTTGTCTTAAGACATGGAAGAGTAGGACGTTGCCAGGCTATAAAATCACATTTACAATCTTTGTAAGAATATAATCTAAATTAAAGTCATTTTTTTTTTTTAAAAAAAATTCGTATTCAATTTGCATTTTTCTTCTTTTCCAAAATGCAGTAGATATTAATCTTGAGAAAGTTTTATCTAAGTTATTATTATGTATCCTCTTCATGGTTAATTCTTTTTGTAGTGAAATCAAATCAAATTGTGTGTAAGCAAATAATATTAACTTAATATCTATAGCTAAAAACTTCCAACAAAAAGGTTTTCCTTCTTTAAAAAATTTATCAAGTATTTCTCTGCTACAAGATATTGCGCTTGTTCCAAAAATTTGTGGCCAACTAATTAAAATTTTTTTAAAAAAAATATTATTTTTATAGAATTTAATTTTACCTTTTTTTTTGAAATTATTTGAAAAAAAAGAGGGAACATCTTGAATAATTTTGTTTTTGGTTTGATAAAATATTTTTGACAAATTATTTAACTTTAAATTTGAGAATTTATCATCTCCGTCTAAAAGACAAATATAATTCCCTTTAGATTTAAAAAATCCATATTGAATTTGGTGCATTTGATTTAAAACAGGAAATCTTTTATATTTTTCTTTAATATGAAAATATTTTAATTTTTTTATATTTTTGTATTTATCTTTTGAAGGTCTTTTTGAAGTGTCTACAACAATTATCTCATAACTAGAATAGTTTTGATTTAAGCAGCTTTTTATACACTCATTCAAGAACTTTGATTGATCATGTGTATTAATAATTATACTAAAGTCCATTTATTAAATTATTCAGTATTTTAAATGCCGATGCAACAATTCTTTTATTGACCAAATAAATTTTAATAAGTAAAAGGTCTGAAATTATGAAAATTAAAAGCTCACTAAAATCATTAAAATCTCGAGATCTCAACTCCAAATTAGTAAGAAGAAGGGGACGAGTTTATATTATCAATAAAAAAAATCCAAAATTTAAAGCAAGACAAAAATAAATGGATAATGAGAGTCATAAAAAAACCTGGGACACCTTCACAAAATTTGTTCTTTGGGGAACTATAGCAGTAATTGGTGTGTTGGTTCTTATGGCAATTTTCCTATTGTAAAAAATTAGATGATCATAGGTTCTATTCCAGAAAATAAAGACTTAGAAAAAAGAATTTCTTTAGTACCAGACATAATTAAAAAATATACTAACCTTGGATTAGAGGTGAATATAGTAAAAGGATATGGTGATCATTTAGGTTTTAATGATAATACTTTTAAAAACGCTGGTGCTAAGATTCTTTTATCAAAAGAAGAAGTAATAAAAAATTCAAATATTTTAATCCAGTTGGACATGATTAATGAAAATGATTTTTCAATTTTAAGTAAAGACAAAATTTTAATTGGGTCTATGAATTATTCTAAAAATAAGGATAAGATTGAAAAATTAAAATCCAACGGAGTAAATATATTTTCTTTAGAACTACTCCCAAGAATAACAAGAGCTCAATCAATGGATATTTTATCGTCACAAGCAAACCTTGCAGGTTATAAAGCTGTAATTGAGGCATTTGCTTTTTTTGAAAAAGCAATTCCAATGATGATGACAGCGGCGGGAACTGTTCCAGCTGCAAAAGTTTTAGTTGTTGGCGCAGGTGTGGCCGGATTACAGGCTGTTGCTACAGCAAAAAGAATGGGTGCAGTTGTTTTTGCTACTGATGTGAGAATGGCATCTAAAGAACAAGTGGAGAGTCTAGGAGGTAAATTTTTAACTGTAGAGGGATCAGAAAACCTTGAGACTGAGGGTGGATATGCTAAGGAGGCGTCTGAAGAATTTAAGAAAAAACAAGAAGAACTTTTATCTGAAACTTTAAAAAAAATTGATATAGTTATTTGTACTGCTTTGATACCTGGAAAAAAGGCTCCAATAATTCTAAAAGAGGGCATGATAGAAAATATGCAATCTGGTTCAGTTATTTATGACTTAGCTGCTATTCAAGGTGGAAATACAGCATACACAAAAGTTGATGAAATAATTGATAAAAATGGAGTAAAAATCATGGGAGAAAAAAATATACTTAATAAACTTCCAGTATCATCATCTAATCTTTATGCAAAAAATTTATTTAATTTTGTCTCAAATTTATATGACAAAGATAATAAAAAAATTAATATTAATTTAGAAGATGAAATTATAAAAAATACATTGTTAAAATAGATTATTATGGAAATAGATCCTTTTATATTCAGATTAAGTATATTTATTCTATCTATATTTGTGGGTTATTATGTTGTTTGGAGTGTTACTCCATCTCTTCATACACCTTTAATGTCAGTAACAAATGCTATTTCATCAGTAATAATAGTTGGTGCTATTATTGCATCATTAGCAGGAAATTCTAATGAAGTTTTTGATACAGCCAGTATATTTGGCTATCTAGCCATAATCCTAGCAGCAGTAAATATATTTGGGGGCTTTTTGGTAACTCAAAGAATGCTAGCAATGTACAAGAAGAAGAAAAAAGATAAATAATTATGTCAGCAAATTTATTAGCAATTTTTTACTTAGTTTCCGGAGTATTATTTATTTTAGCTCTTAGAGGACTTTCATCACCCGAGACATCAAGACAAGGTAACTTATACGGAATTATTGGAATGATAATTGCAATAAGTGTTACAATAATCTCAGTAGGGAATTTTTCAATTGAATTTGTATACTTGATTGTTTTTTTAATAGTAGGTGGAACAATCGGGGGATTTATAGCTTTTAAAATTCCTATGACTGCTATGCCAGAATTGGTAGCGGGCTTTCATAGTTTGGTAGGTTTAGCAGCAGTGTTTGTTGCAATTTCTGCTTTTTTAAATCCTGAGATATTTAATCTTGGTTATCCAGGAGATATAAAAATTGCAAGTTTAGTTGAAATGTCACTGGGTGCAGCAATTGGGGCAATTACATTCACGGGATCAATAATAGCCTTTTTAAAACTAAGAGGAATAATGTCAGGTTCCCCAATTACATTTCCTGGACAGCATTTTTTAAATCTTGTACTAGGAATTTTACTGGTTGGATTAATATATTTTCTATGCAAAACCCAATCTGAAAATTTATTTTGGTCTTTAATATTTATATCTTTTGTCGTTGGTATATTGCTAATTATTCCAATTGGAGGTGCTGATATGCCAGTCGTAATATCAATGCTAAATTCATATTCTGGATGGGCAGCTGCTGGAATAGGTTTTACTCTTGAAAATACAGCTTTAATTATAACAGGAGCTTTGGTTGGTTCATCTGGTGCGATTTTATCTTACATAATGTGCAAAGGAATGAATAGATCTTTTTTTAATGTAATATTAGGAGGATGGGGAGCAACAGATGATACTTCAAGTAAAAAATCTAGTGAACAAAAACCGGTAAAAAGCGGCAATGCCGACGATGCTGCATTTTTAATGAAGAATGCATCATCAGTAATTATTGTTCCAGGTTATGGAATGGCTGTTGCCCAAGCACAACATGCACTTAAAGAAATGGTAGACTCACTTAAAAAGAATGGTGTTAAAGTTTCTTATGCAATTCACCCAGTTGCAGGAAGAATGCCAGGACACATGAACGTTTTATTAGCTGAGGCAAATGTACCGTATGATGAGGTTTTTGAACTTGAGGATATAAATAATGATTTTGCAAACTGTGACGTTGCTTATGTAATAGGAGCCAATGATGTTACAAATCCAGTTGCTAAAACAGACCCGCAAAGTCCAATTTATGGAATGCCAATTTTAGATGTTGAGAAATCAAAATCAGTATTATTTGTAAAAAGGAGTTTGTCACCAGGTTATGCTGGCATAGATAACGATTTATTTTATAGAGAAAATACATTAATGTTGTTTGCGGATGCAAAAAAAATGACAGAAGAGATTACAAAAAGCTTGTAGGATAAATTGAGTACAAAAATATTTTGTGATATTGCAGAAATTAGTCAGATTAAAAAGTTTAATAAAAAAAAAATTGTTAAAGGTTTTACTACTAACCCAAGCTTAATAAGAAAAGCAGGAGCTAAAGACTACAAGTCTTATTGTAAAAAAATTTTAAAAGCTTGTCCTGAAAAACCTATATCCTTTGAAGTTTTTGCAGACGATCATAAAAATATGATTAATCAAGCGTATATACTTAACTCACTTGGGAAAAACGTTTATGTAAAAGTACCTTTTTGTAATTCGAAGGGAATTTTTTGTGGGAAGATTATTAAAGAATTAAATAAAAAAAATATAAAGTTAAATATTACAGCTGTCTATAGCTCATCACAAACAAAAAAAATTCTAAAAAATATTAATAAAAAATCAAAGGTTATTATATCTATCTTCGCAGGAAGATCTGGTGACACAGGATTAGATCCAATTCCAGAATTTAAAAAGAGTTTGTCATTATGTAAAAATTATAAAAATGTTGAAATTTTATGGGCCAGCGTGAGAGAGCCATATAATTTCACTCAAGCAAAACAATTAAAATGTCATATCATTACTGTTCCGCCATCAATAATTGAAAAAATAGAAAAATTTGGAAAAAATTTTAAAGATTTAACGATTGAGACTGTAAGAAATTTTTTAATTGATAGCAAAAAATCAAATTTTAAAATTTAGCTTTCTAAAATGAAAGATAGTAACTTTTTAAAACATTATAAAATTTTATTAGTATTTTTATTTTTATATTTTTCTTTAGTTTTTGGCTTCTACATTAATGAGAATCTTAACTACGGTGCTATTGGAGATTGGCATACAGATAAATCTGTTATTGAAGCCTTATCAGTAGATATTAAAAAAACACTTTTAAGATATGAAAGTTTTGGTCATAGGCATTCACCATTATATTTAATTTTTTTAAGTTTTTTTCATAAATTAGGTCTTTCATTAGACTTAATTAGATTTTTACACTTAAATTTATCAATTTTTCTAATTTATTATTTTTACAAATGTTTAAATCTAAAATTTGAGAAAATAGATAAAAATTTTCTTTTACTAATATCTTTTTCACTTTTTCTATCACCAACATTCAGATCACTTTCAGTTTGGCCTAGTACAAGATTAATTGGCTTGATTTTTTTTGTAATATCTATTTATGAGTTTTTGAAGTACCAAAAATTTAGCAAAGAAAAGTATATTTTTAGAAATTTATTATTTTTAATTTTATCTTCTTATATTAGCCCAAATTTTTCAGTTTTCGTGATTTATTTTTTCTTTCATTACATCAAAAAAGAAAATTTAATATTAATTATTAAATATCTTATTTTTTGTGGAATTTTGTCGTTACCCGCATTTTACTATTTAATCATACTTGATATTAATTTCTTAACAGCTACTACTCCAGGTTCGTCAAATGAGGAAAAAATTGGATTAAGTCTAAACTTCGCAAATAAAATTTTAATAATTTCAAGTATAATTCTATTTCACTTTTTACCTTTTTTAATAAATAAATCTATACTGAGTGAATTTAAAAAGATAAAAAATTTAAACTTATTCGTCTTTTTTATAATATTTTTAATATCTTTATTTTATTTTAATTACGTTCCAAATTACACAGGTGGAGGAGTTTTTTTTCAAATTTCATATTATTTTTTTAATAATAATTATTTTTTCTATTTTATTAGCTTAGTATCAATATTTATTTTATGTTTTTTTTCTTACAAAAACCTAAATAATTTTTTAATATTTTTCATTTTAATAATATCTAATATACAGAATACCATATATCATAAATACTACGACCCACTTATATTGATAATTTTTTTTACAATTATTTCAAACTATTTGGTTAAAAATTTTTTTATTAAAAAAAATAGCATTTATTATTTGTACACTTTTTATATTGGTTTTATTTGTTTGAGATTAGTTAAGAACAATATTTTTGCTTAATATTTAAATTGGTTGCGGGGGACGGATTTGAACCGCCGACCTTCAGGTTATGAGCCTGACGAGCTACCAGACTGCTCCACCCCGCGTTATTAGATTCTATTTTTAAGCTTATTTAGCTTTTTAACTCTTTTAATATTTTCTTGAAGTATTCTTTTCTTTTTCTCTGATGGTTTTTCATAAGTATCTTTCAGTCTTATTATTTTAAAAAAACCATCTCTCTGGAGTTTTCTTTTTAAAACTCTGAGAGCCTGTTCAACATTATTATCTTTTACTTCTATTTTAATAACTACCTCCAAAAAAAAGGTTTATTAACACTTTAAAAATTTTTTGTCTATAAAATTTATAAATCAATCTTTTTCCCGCTTCTCTTTTTCTTTTTCTCTTTTCTCCCTTTTAATACGTCTTTCAGCTTTTTCTAAAGCCAAGACCAAATCTTTTTGAGAAAATAAGTTTATGGAAACTGGGTCTTTAGGATTTAAATTATTAAAGTTCCAATAACTTTTATTTCTTATAGATGTAACTGAATTTTTTGTTATGCCAACTAACTTTGCTATTTGTGAGTCCTTTAATTGTGAGTGATGTTTTAATAACCACAAAGCAGAATCTGGTTTATCTTGTCTTTTTGAAAGGGGAACATACTTTTTTATCTTATCTGTCTGACCTGATATCTCAATATGATTTATTTTTATTTCCAGAGGTCTATTTTCATCTTTGGAGGATAAATTAATTTCTTCTCGGGTTAATTGACCTGCCATTATCGGATTATATGGTTTAATTCCTTTGGCAACCTCTCCATCTGCAATACCTTGAACTTCAACTTCATGCAAATTACAAAAATTTGCAATTTGCTTAAAAGTTAATGTAGTGTTTTCAACTAGCCAAACAGCCGTAGCCATCGGCATTAAAAGTCCGTTCGTCATTATTTTTTATCAGATCTAAAGTTTTGGAATTTTTTATTAAACTTACTAACTCTTCCTTTGTCTAAAATTTTTTGTTTTCCACCTGTCCATGCAGAGTGCGATTTTGGATCTATCTCTAATTTAAGTATATCCCCTTCATTACCCCATGTTGATTTAGTTTCAAACTGTGATCCATCAGTCATTTCCACTTTGATCTTGTGGTATTTGGGGTGTATATCTTTTTTCATATCGAGACTTATAGCAAATGATTTTTATAAAACAATTAAAACTTATCTAAAATTTTAACCATTTTTTCATTAATACTTGGATTAGATGTAATTACTTCAATATCATTAATTTTTTTAATGTCTGCCTTGTTAACTATGCCACCAGCTTCTTGGATTAGTAAAATTCCTGGCGCAATATCCCAAATGTTTAATTTTTCTTGGAAAAATCCATCAAATCTTCCTGAAGCTACGTATGCAAGGTCTAAAGCTGCACTTCCCGAATTTCTTTTTGAAAGCTCTACGTTTCTATATTTTTTACCATTTGAAGCAAACAGACATTCATTTAGATTTTTTTTTTTTGAAACTCTTACTCTTTTGTTATTCAAAAATGATCCATTATTTTTTTCTGAGAAAAACATTTCATCTTTTATAGGATCAAAAATTAATCCAGAAGTAATAACTCCATGAGATTTTAAAGCTATACAAATAGAGAAATGAGGAATGCCATGAAAAAGGTTTGTTGTTCCATCAATTGGATCAATAATCCATATATTTTCTTCATCAGTATTTTTTGTAAAACCAGATTCTTCACTAATAATACAATAATTTTTTTTTGCCTTTAAAAGTTCGTCTATTAAAATTTTTTCAACTTTTTTATCTGCGTTAGTAACAAAATCTGATGGACCTTTCATTGACACTTGAAGATTTTCTATTTCACCAAAATCTCTAATTAGTGATTTCGATGCTTTTTCGCAAGCTTTAATCATAATATTTAAGTTAGGTGAAATAGAATTCATTTTATTTATTAAATTTTTTTGACATATTCGAATGTTCTTGTATCAATTAAGACTTCATCACCTATTTCTATAAATGGTGGAACCTGTATTTTGACTCCATTGTCTAAAGTTGCAGGCTTATAAGAGGACGAAACTGTTTGGCCCTTGAGTGCTGCGTCAGTCATTTGGATCTTACATGATACCTGATTAGGAAGCTGAACCATTATCGGATTATCATTATGAAAGCTTATAGTAACTTCTAAATTTTCCTTAAGCATACTACCTTTCTCACCGACAATATTTTTTCTAATCTCAACTTGCTCAAATGATTTAGTATTTATAAAATAATAATTTCTTTCATCGTCATACGAATAATTAAATTTATTTTCCTCTACAGATGCTTTTTCTATAGTTTCACTAGATCTAAATCTTTCATTTAATTTTGTATTTTTATTTATACTTTTCATTTCTACCTGCGCAAATGCCCCACCTTTACCAGGTTTAACATGTTGGGTTTTTAAAACTTCCCATAAATCATTTTTATATTCTAAAAGCATACCAACTCTTATTTCATTAGCTGTAATTTTCATCTTAATTTTTTCAAAGCTTCTATAGGTTTATATTTTTTATTTTTCCAAATGTAGCCTGAAATAGCTAAAAAGTTTGCTTTATTCAATAAGAGTTTTTTATAATTACTTTGTTTAATTCCTCCAATTGCGATAACAGGTATTTTTGCAATTTTTTTCGCATATTTTATGAGATCAATATTTGCTCTAAATTTTGTTTTTTTTGTTTTTGAAGAAAAAAAAGCTCCAATAGCAATATAATCCGCTTTGTTTTGAATGGCTTTTTTAATTAATTTTTTGGAATTGTGACAAGTTACTCCAATAATTTTTTGTCTCAAAACTCTTCTAGCTTCTTGAATATCAACATCCTTTTGACCAATATGACATCCATCAGCATTTATTTGTTTAGCCAGAAAGGGATCATCATTAATAATAAATTTCACTTTATATTTGTTACAAATTTTTTGAATTTTTCTTGCAAAAGATAAAATTTTTCTTTTAGGAGTTGTTTTTAATCTTAATTGAAAAAAAAATATTTTTTTCGTTTTAAAAATTTCCTCTAATTCAGTAAAAAAATAAGAATTATTTATTAAATTTGGAGATATTAAATAGATAAATTTTTTTTTCGAATTTTTAAATTTTTTCAAGATCCTCTGACCATTTTCCTCTAGAAGCAAGCGAACACATTTTTGCTCGTTGATTAAAAACTTCCTGAGTGCCTTTAACATTTTGAATATTTTTTGCCCAGAATTTCAAAGCGCTTTGTTGCAAAGCTCTGCCATACGAATATGTCATTATGAAATTAGTATCATTAATTAAATTAATACTATTGAGGTTTTTCGCAGCATCAAACTCTGATTGTCCGCCTGATAAAAAAGCAACTCCAGGAACTTCAGATGGTACAGACATTTTTAAGCATTTTAAAGTTAGTTCCGCAATTGTTTTTGTATTTATTTCTTTTTTAGAACCCGATCCTGGTAAAATCATATTTGGTTTTAAAATAATACCACTAGGGTCTACTTTATGTTTATTTAGTTCATCAAAACATTTTTTAATTACCTCAGAAGTTTTATTAAAACATTCTTCGGCACTATGATTACCATCCATAAGAACTTCAGGCTCAACAATTGGAACCATCCCACACTCCTGAACCAACGCAGAATATCTTGCAAGAGCGTGTGCATTTGAATATATTGATAACTTACTAGGATAATTTTCTGAAATTGAATAAACAGCTCTCCATTTTGTAAATCTAGCACCTAATTTATAATATTCTTTTAATCTTTCTCTTAGTCCATCTAAACCTTCTGTAATTTTCTCATCAGGTGAGTTGGCAAGAATTTTTGCACCAGTATCAACCTTAATTCCTGGAATTGCACCATAACCAGATATTAACTCTGGAATTTTTTTATTCGTTAAACTTTTTTGTTTGATTGTTTCATCATATAAAATTACTCCACCGATGAAACTTTTCATTGCCTCAGAGGAAAAAAGTGTTTCTCTAAACAATAGCCTATTCTCAGGGCTTGAAGAAACCCCAACTGCTTCAAGACGTTTTGTCATTGTACCAGTGCTTTCATCAGCAGCCAAAATTCCTTTCCCTTTTTCTAAGATTTTTTTTGCTATTTGATTTAACTCTGTCATGAATTAAGTGCCTTTATACCAGGAAGCTCTTTTCCTTCAAGAAATTCTAGAAATGCTCCACCAGCAGTTGAAACAAAATCGAAATCCTTTGCTAATCCAAAATTATTGAGAGCTGCAACAGTATCCCCGCCACCAGAAACACAGTAAATTTTATTTTCTTTTTTTCTCACTATAATTTGTTTAGCAATCTCTTTGCTTCCTTTTGAAAATTCTGGATTTTCAAAATAACCTGCTGGACCATTCCAAAGTATGGTATTTGATTTATTGATTATATTTTTAATCATTTTAATAGTTTCGGGTCCGATGTCTAAAATCATATCATCATTGGATATTTCTGTTAATTTTTTTACTATAGATTTTTCATTAACACTCTTACCAGTACTTACATCTAATGGAAAAAAAACTTTGCAGTTTTTTTTCTCAGATAGATTAAAAATTTCAGAAACTATTTGATCAACATTTTTCTCATATATTGAGTTTCCAATTTGATATTCTTTAAATTTAAGAATGTTATTTGCCATTCCACCAACAAAAATTATATTATCAAATTTATTAATTAAATTTTTAATAACAGTTATTTTTGTTGAAATTTTAGACCCCCCAATTATACAAGATATCGGTCTTTTAATATTTGAGGTTATTTTTATTAATGAATTTACCTCTTCTTCTAATTGTATTCCTGAGTATGAGGGTATAAATTTTGTAATTGAATGAACCGAGGCATGTTTTCTATGTGAGCATGAAAAAGCTTCATTAACATAAATATCAGCTAGATTTGCTAAATTTTCAGCAAAAATTACATCATCACTTTCTTCCTCTTTAAAAAATCTTAAATTTTCAAGCATCACTATATTTTTTTTTTCACTAAAGTAACTCTCAATTTTTATTTTATTAATATTATCATTTATGAATGATATTTTTTGATTTAATTTTTTTTCCAATTCATCACAGACAGGTTTCAAAGAGAGCTCATTTACAACTTTTCCTTTAGGTCTTCCAATATGAGAAAGTATAATTATTTTTGCATTATTTTTTAATAAATATTGTAATGTAGGAATAGTTTTATCAATTCTGTTAGTATCAGTTATATCTGTACCATTAAGGGGAACATTGAGGTCTAATCTGATTAAAATTTTTTTATTATATAAATTTAAACCTCTACTTTGTATGCTTTTCATTAGATTTTTTTATGAATGTATTCTGCCAAATCACACATTCTACAGGAAAAACCCCATTCATTATCATACCAAGCTGAAATTTTTCCCATATTTTTGCCAATTGTATTTGTTAAGCTAGCATCAACAATAGCTGAGTTGGGGTTGTGATTGAAATCAACTGATACTAATTTTTCATTTGTGATATCTATTATACCTTTTAATGATTTTTTAGATGCATCTAAAAAACTTCTGTTTATTTTTTGAACTGATAAATCTTTTTTTGTGCAAAAAACTAACTCGATTAAAGAGACATTTGGAGTCGGCACTCTCATTGCTACACCTTCTAATTTACCTTTTAAAGAAGGTATGATCTCACCAATTGCTTTTGATGCACCTGTAGATGTTGGCACTATTGATTGTGATGCAGATCTCGCTCTTCTCGGATCCTTGTGAGAATTATCCAACAATCTTTGATCAGTAGTAAAAGCATGAATTGTTGTCATAAAACCTTTTTCTATTTGATAATTATCATGAAGAACATTAACTACGGGCGCTAAACAATTTGTAGTACAAGATGCTGAAGAAATTATTTTATCATTTTTATTTATGGATTTTTGGTTAACACCGTAAACTATAGTTTTGTCGGCATTTTTACAAGGCGCTGAAACGATAACTTTTTTTGCACCATTTTTTAAATGAGGTAGAAGTTTTTCTTTTGAATTAAATTTTCCTGTGCATTCAAAAACATAATCAACACCATACTTTTTCCAATTTATATTTTCGATATTTGTTTCTTGAGAAAATGATATTTTGTGTTTTCCAATTGTAATTTTATCTTTATTAAATTTAATTTTAGAATTTAATTTACCATGTATTGAGTCGTGCTTAAGCAAATTTGAGCTTACCTCAGGCCCAGTTCTATTGTTTATATGTTTAACTTCAAAGTTATTATATTTACCCTCAATAATTGATCTAATAACCATTCTACCTATTCTACCAAGTCCATTAATACCTAATTTAATTTTCATATTTTCTCTTTTATTGCTTTAATTATGTCTGTCGAATTTAGTTTAAAGTGATCATAGATATCTTTGTAGGGAGCACTTTTACCAAAATCATTAATACCAAAATTCATTCCATTAGAACCTGTATATTTTTTCCAAAATTCAGTTTCAGAAGCTTCTATAGAGACCAAAAGTTCTGTTCCAGAGAAAATTTCTTTTTTGTAGATCTCATCTTGTTTGTCAAATAATTCCTGACAAGGAATTGATATAACTTTTGAATAAATATTTTCTGTGGCTAATTTATGGCTAACTTCGCAAGCTAAACTAGTCTCAGAACCGCTTGAAAGTAATATTACTTTTATATTTTCTCCCGTTCTCATTATTTCATATGCTCCTTTAGAGCACTTATTAATTTTACTATATTCTTTCCTTAAAGGATTTATCTTTTGTCTAGATAGTGCAATTACACTTGGTGACTCAGTACTTTCCAGTGCTAATTGCCAACACTCAAAAGTTTCAATTGTATCTGCAGGTCTAAAAACATTTAAATTAGGAATTGATCTTAAACTAGCTAACTGCTCAATTGGTTGATGTGTTGGACCGTCTTCACCAAGTCCAATCGAGTCATGAGTGAAAATATAAATCACTCTTTGTTTCATCATTGCAGCTAATCTAATTGAGGGTTTACAATAATCACTGAAAATTAAAAATGTTCCACCATAAGGTATTAAACCACTATGCAAAGACAAACCATTCATAATACCACACATAGCGTGTTCTCTTACTCCATAATGAATATAATTTCCTTTAAAATTTCCTGGTTTAATTATTTCATGTTTTTTAGTTTTAGTGTTATTTGAACCAGCCAAATCAGCTGACCCCCCAATTAAGTTTGGCAAAGTTGAAACTAATTCTAAAAACATTTCAGATGATTTTCTTGTTGCAATAGGATCTAAATTTTTGAGATAGCTTTTTATTGCTTTTTCAATTGATTGATTAATCTGATCCTTATGATTTTTGAAACCAGAAGGGTAATTATTTTTAAAATGTCTTTTTATTGACCATCCCAACCAACCAAACTTTTTTATTTCCTTTTGATATTTAGTTTCATCTTTTTCAGCTTTTGCAGATGCTTTATCGCCAATTTCTTTCCACAATTTTCTGATTTCACTTGGAATTTCAAAAGGTTTATAATTCCAATTTAATTTTTTTCTAACCAAGTTAATTTCTTCTTCACCTAGTGGACTTCCGTGAGAAGATGCCTTTCCACCTTTGTTTGGAGAGCCATAACCAATTGTTGTTTTACATGAAATAGCAAAAGGTTTTTTTGCTTTTTGAGCTTTTTTAAGCGCTTTAAAAATTTGTTTTTCATCATGTCCATTTATATTTAGATAATCCCAACCATAACTCTCAAACCTTTTTTTTGTATTATCAGATACTGCTAAATTAGTTGGCCCATCAATTGATATTGAATTATTATCAAATAATAAAATAAGATTTTTTAATTTAAGGTGACCTGCAAAACTTAATGCTTCATGGCTTATTCCTTCCATCAAACATCCATCCCCAGCTAAAACATAAGTCTTATGATTTATAATTTTTTTACCTACCTTATTTTTTAAAATTTCTTCTGCTAGTGCAAAACCAACTGCATTTGCTATGCCTTGACCTAGTGGGCCAGTTGTAGTTTCAATTCCAGATCCTGGGTGATATTCAGGATGTCCTGCACAAATGGAGTCTAATTGTCTAAAATTTTTTATATCCTCTAAAGAAACACTTTTGTAGCCTGTAAGATAAAGAAGTGAATAAAGAAGCATGGATCCGTGTCCAGCCGATAAAACAAATCTATCTCTATTCAACCAATCTGGTTTTTTTGGATTAAATTTTAAAAAATATTTAAATAGAACTGTCACAACATCAGCCATTCCCATTGGCATTCCTGGATGACCAGAATTTGCTTTTTGTACAGCATCCATTGACAAAAACCTGATGCTATTTGCTAATTCTCTGTGTTGTTTGCTCAAAAATTATCCTATCTAGACTAAGAAGACTCAATTTAATAATATAAATATATATATATGAAAACTTTTAATGAAAAAGAAGAAAAACTTAATTCTTCACTTCAGAAGTTAAAAAAATTAAAATTTGAAAATCCACAATTAACAGAACAAACTAAAAATTTAAAAGCACAAAAAAATCAATTAGAAATTGAAAAAAGGGATATAGAGGAGAAGTATCGAGTTCTTCTCACCGAACATGAGACTTTAAGGAAAAAAATAAAAGATGAAAAACTCTCACAAAGACATAAAGAATTAAAATTTAACGAAAAAATAGATGAATTAAATCA
>CACONQ010000008.1 GCA_902628635.1 uncultured Pelagibacteraceae bacterium
CCTCTTGACTTATAATTCAATATTGCATTTGGGTGGTCCAGAGAGCAAGTATGAACCCAAACTCTTTTAACATTAGACTGAAAACCAAGCTTAATAGCTTCTGATAATAAGTATCCTCCATACCCTTTGGAAAAAAATTCTTCAAGAATTCCAAAATATGCTATTTCACAATCAGAAGCCTCGTCGTTGTATATCAACTCAAAATAACCAATCAAATTATTATTTTCTTTCAAAACGTAAGTTTTTAAATTTTTATTTGCTGTATATTTTTGCCAAGTTGCGTCGCTCCATACCAATCTATCAAACCATTGATATTTTTTACCAATTTGTTTGTAGAAAAATTTATTCAATTCAAAATTTTCAGATTTCAATAAATCTATTTTTAAATTATCAATTGGCTTTTGCTTATCTTTAAGTTTATCAATTGACGTAATTTCTAAATAGTATCTGTCGATTTTTTCTATCACTCAACCATTCTCCCAACTTTTTCACCCCCAAAAATATGAAAATGTAAATGGGGTACTTCTTGACCTCCGTGTTCATTAATGTTTGCTAAAGTTCTATATCCTTTGCCTTTATTTATAGACACCCCTAGTTTTTCAGCAACATTTGAGATGCCTTTTAAAAGTCCAACGATTTCATCTTTTGATGCTTTATTAGTAAAATCATCCAAATCTATGTATTTTCCTTTTGGTATTACAAGAGCATGAATTTTTTTTTGAGGATTAATATCATGAAAAGATAAAATAAAATCATCCTCATAAATTTTTTTACAAGGAATTTCTCCCCTTAAAATTTTTGCAAAAATGTTATTTTCATCATAGCTCATTACAGTACCTCTATTTCCTCTATAATTTTAATAATTTTTCCCTCTTTAACTACGGCTTTTAATTTTGCGCATTCATAATATGCATTTGAATTCTCCTCAGCTATTACTTTCATTTCAAAGCATTTTTCCTTATTTTCTACAAGCAGGTGCTCAATTAAATCTAAATCGTCAGGATCGCCAAGATACATCATTAATCCAATGACTTTATCTTCCTTTTCAAATCCCATTTTTTCTATCTGGGCTACTTCTTTATCTATTCCAACTTCAAAATTTTTAATCGCTACAAATCCCTTATAGATAATAAAACCTAATATTAATAAAAAAACAAATTTTATTTTACTCATTTATAATCAGCTTTTACCTAATACTTTCTTTACAGTATCACCCATTACAGATGGATTTTTTGAAATTGTTACTCCACACTCTTTAAGAAGTTCAACTTTTTCAACTGCACTTTCACCATATGCTGAAACAATTGCACCAGCATGTCCCATCACTCTACCTTTAGGGGCGGTCAATCCAGCAATATAAGCGATAACAGGTTTTTTCATATTTTCTTTTGCAAAGTGACCTGCTGCTACTTCTTGTGGACCTCCAATTTCCCCTATCATTAAAATTGCATCGGTCTCACTATCTGTCTCAAATTTCTCAATAATGTCTCTGAAAGAGCTACCATTAATTGGATCTCCTCCAATTCCTACACTAGTAGAAACTCCTATATTTAAATTTTTTAATTGCTGAGCTGCTTCATAACCTAAGGTTCCTGACCTACTTATAATACCAATTCTTCCCTCTTTATAAATATGACCAGGCATTATTCCTAACATAGATTTACCAGGACTGATTATACCTGCACAATTTGGTCCGACAAGAGTCATCTTACCACTTTTGGTATATCTTCTCATATACCTTTTAATTTTAATCATGTCATGTGAAGGAATTCCATCAACAATTGCAACACAGGTTTTAATTCCTGCATCCGCTGCTTCCATAGCACTGTCTGCTGCAAATGCAGGGGGAACAAATAATATTGATGCAGTTGCGCCTGTTTCTTTAACTGCTTCTTTGACTGTATTAAATACTGGACGATCTAAATGTTTAGTTCCACCTTTGCCAGGCGTTACACCACCAACTACATTTGATCCATATTTCATCATTTCATCTGCATGAAAGGTTCCCATTTTACCAGTGAAACCTTGGATGATTATTTTTGTACTTTTGTCAATTATAACAGCCATAAATTATTAACCTAAAGCTTTAACTGCTTTATTTGCAGCATCTTCTAAAGTGTTAGCCTCTATATATTTTATTTTACTTTTTTTAAGTATTTCATTTCCCTTTTCAACATTTGTACCTGCCAATCTTATTACAGGGGGAACCTTTACTTCAATTTTTTGTAAAGCTTGAACAATTCCTTCTGCTACCCAATCACATCTATTTATGCCCGCAAAAATATTCACTAAAATTACTCTAACTTTCTCATCCATCGTAATTAATTTAAATGCCTTAACAATTTTTTCTGGAGTTGCACCACCTCCAACATCTAAAAAATTAGCTGGTGATCCACCAGCAAGTTTAATCATATCCATTGATGCCATTGCAAGACCTGCGCCATTTATAATATTTCCAATATTTCCATCTAAACTTACATAGTTTAAGCCTCTGTCGGATGCATAAACTTCTTTTGTTTCCTCTTGAGTTTTATCTCTAAGCTCAGAAACCTGACTACGCCTGAACATTGCGTTATTGTCAAAGCTCATTTTACAGTCCAAGGCTAATATTTGTTTTTGTTTTGAAATGACTAGTGGATTTACCTCAACCATGGTTGCATCAAGTTCACTAAAAGCTTTGTAGCATCCAACTATTGTATCCGATACACGTGGAATTAAAGCTGGCTCAATACCTAGACCAAAAGCAAGCTCTCTAGCTTGAAAATTTTGTATACCAACAGCAACTTCTATTTTAGATCTTATTATAGTTTCTGGTTTTTCTTTTGAAATTTCCTCGACACTCATGCCTCCTTCGGTTGAAGCAACAATCATAATACTTTCCGAACTTCTATCAAAAACTAAACCTAAATATAATTCTTTTTCAATGTCGGTTGCTTCTTCTATATAAATTCTATTTACTATTTTTCCTTCAGGACCTGTTTGATTGGTAACTAATTTTTTTCCTAGTAATTTATCCGTTGCTTGTGCCACTTCTAACGGTGAGTTGCATACAATTATGCCACCTGCTTTTCCTCTTGCACCAGAGTGTATTTGAGCTTTAGCAACCCATTTAGATCCACCGATTTCTCTAGCTTTGTTTTCCGCATTCTCAGGACTGTAGACAATGCCTCCTCTTGGAATCGTTACTCCAAAACTTGATAAGATTTTTTTTGCTTGGTATTCGTGTATGTCCATAAATTACTTATTATGTATTAATTTATCTATGTTGACAATATTTTCAGCCATTCGAGCTGAAGCTGCATCAATCATTCTTCCATCAAGTTGAGCCGCTCCTTTTCCCTCTTTTGCTGCTTTGTCAAGTTCCTCTATTATTCTTTTTGCTTTAGCAACCTCAGACTCTGGTGGTGTAAATACTTTGTTAGCAAGTTCGATCTGTGAAGGATGAATAGCCCATTTACCCTCGATACCAATTGCTGCTCCTCTTTTTGCAGACTCTATGTAAGAATCTGGATCATTAAAATCACCAAATGGTCCATCTATTGCCCTTAATCCGTAAGCCCTACAAGTAACTACTAACTCTGATAAACCGTGATGCCATTGATCTCCTGGATAGTCAGGATTTAAACCTCCAATTACAACTGTTCTTGCTCTTAGGCTTGCTGCATAATCTGCTACACCAAAATGTAAAGCTTCTAATCTAGAGCTTGATTGAGCAATCTCTTTTATGTTTGCCATGCCCAATGCTGTTTCAATTAAACACTCAATTCCAATTTTGTTTTTAATTTTTTTATTAGTTTCGATTTGAGTCAACAAACAGTCCACCATGTATACATCGCTTGCTGTACCTGCTTTAGGAACTAAAATTGTGTCCACATTATTTCCAGCTTGTTCAACTATTTCAACTAAATCACTATACATGTAATGAGTATCCAAACTATTAATTCTTACTGAAATAGTTTTACCCTTTTCTCTCCATTTCAATTCATTTAAAGCTTTGATGGTATTTTTTCTTGCTGTTACTTTGTCATTAGGAGACACAGCATCTTCTAAATCTAAAAATATAACATCTGCTTCAGAATTTAATGCTTTTTCAAACATTTTTGGAGACGAGCCTGGAACAGCTAATTCACTTCTGTGAAGTCTAGCCTTTGCTGGTTTATAAAATTTGTGGCTCATATAGATTTTAAATTTTCGGGGAGGCTAGCACTAATTTAGGCTTTTGAAGACTCTTTATTTTCGTCTTTTGTCCAATTCTAACATTATATCCTCAATTCGAACGCCATTTCCCTCGAGGTAAACTAACAAATGATAAAATACATCTGCTGCTTCGTGAACTGTATTAGAATTATTTTCAATGGCCTCTATTAATTCAGCTATTTCCTCTTTTACCTTTTCAACACTTAAGTTTTTATCACTTAATAGTTTTGAAGTATAAGATTTCTCATTTGGTGATGATTTTCTTTCTCTTATTATAGATATTAAATCTTCTAAAGTTTTAAGCATTTTAAATTCTAATTGGAATTCCCTTTGAATCCAAATATTCCTTTGCCTGTTTTATTGTATATTTACCGTAATGAAAGATTGAAGCTGCTAGTACAGCGCTCGCATTGCCTAATTTAATACCATCTACTAAATGATCTAAAGTGCCAACTCCACCAGAAGCAATTACAGGAATATTTACAGCAGAAGAAATCTTAGACATTAGATCAATATCATATCCGACCTGTGTACCATCTCTATCCATTGATGTTACGAGTAATTCCCCCGCACCACTTCTTTCCATTTCTTTTGCAAATTTTAATGCATCAATACCCGTTTTATTTCTTCCACCATGAGTATAGATCTCCCAAATATCTTCATTTTTTTTTGCATCTATTGCAACAACGATACATTGTGACCCAAATTTTTTTGAACTATTAACAACAACTTGCTTATCATTTACAGCAGCTGTATTTATTGAAACTTTATCAGCACCACAGTTAAGTAGTTTACTAATATCTTCAACAGTTCTTACACCTCCACCTACTGTTAAAGGAACAAAACATTTCTTTGAGGTTTTTTCTACAACGTCATAAATGGTATCTCTATTTTCATTTGAGGCTGTTATATCTAAAAAACAAATTTCATCAGCACCACCATCGCTATAAATTTTTGCTTGCTCAACAGGATCTCCTGCATCTTTTAAACTAACAAAGTTAATACCTTTTACAACACGGCCGCTCTTTACATCTAAACAGGGAATTATTCTATTTTTAAGCATCTTCTTTTATAAGTTCATCTAATTTAATATCGCCATCATAAATTGCTTTACCAACTATTATACCTTCAATATTTTTTAAACCCTTTGCTTTTTTAATATCATCTATTGATGAAACCCCACCAGATATAATTACAGGACAATTGGATTTAGCAGCAACTTTTGATGTTTCGTCAAAATTTGGACTTTGCTTCATGCCATCCTTATTTATATCAGTATAAATAAGTCTGCTAACCCCATAGTCATTTACCTCGTTTAAATAATCTAAAGCTAATTGATTAGAATTTTCCCTCCATCCTGATATTGATAAATATCCATCTTTTGCATCTAAACCTAACGCTATTTTATTTGGAAAATTTTGACATGCCTCTTTTAAAAATTTTTTATCTTTTATAGCAGCACTCCCTAAAATTACTTTCTCAGCACCAGTATCAATGTATTTTTGAATACTATCAAGATTTCTAATACCGCCACCTATCTCAACTTTTAGATCAAATTTACTGACTATATTTTGGATAATATCAATATTTACTGTTTCGCCTGTCAATGCTCCATCTAAATCAACAATATGTAAATTTGTAAAACCATGATCCTTGTATTTCCCTGCTTGCTCAATTGGAGAAATTTCATATTCAGTTTTATTTTTAAAATCTCCTTTGACAAGTCTTACACACTTACCATCTTTAATATCTATTGCTGGAAATATTTTCATTTATAAATTTATAAAATTATCAATTATTTTTAATCCAGTTTTATCACTTTTTTCAGGGTGAAATTGAGTTCCAAATATATTTTCTTTTTCAACTGAACAAACTACTTTTGTTGAGTAATCAGTAGTGGCTGAAATTACTTTATTATCTTTAGGTATGAATTCATAACTATGAACAAAGTACATGTGTGAATTATTTTCTACTTCTTTAAAAATTTTACTATCTTTTAAGATGTTTATTTGATTCCAGCCTATGTGGGGAAGTTTATATTTACCATTCTGATTATCTATTTTTGATACTTTGCCTGAAATCCATCCTAGACCTTTTGTTTCAGTTTCCTCGTAACCGACGTCTGCGAACATTTGTAACCCGACACAAATACCCAGAAGTGGTTTTTTATGCACTAGTACAGATTCATTTAAAACATCATTTAAACCGCTGATTTTATTTAATGCGTCTACACAACTTTTAAATGAACCTTGTCCAGGTAAAACAATTTTATCTGAAGATTTAATTTTATTTAAATCTGAGGTTACTTCTATTGTTGCTTTATTTTGTGCAACTTCATTAAATGAATTTATTACAGAGCTAATATTGCCTGAGCTATAATCAACAATTGTGACTTTCATTAATTCTTTTTTTATAAAGAACCTTTTGTAGAGGGCACTGTATTTTTGTTTTTAGGATCTAATTCAAGTGCTGCTCTTAATGATCTAGCAAGTCCTTTATAACAAGATTCGATTATGTGGTGACTGTTATCACCATAAATATTTTCAATGTGCATAGTTATTCCAGCAGATTGAGCAAATGCCTGAAACCATTCTTTGAATAACTCTGTGTCCATTTCACCTAATTTTTCAACCTTCAATTTAACATTCCAAATAAGATATGGTCTGTTAGACATATCAATTGCTACCCTTGTTAATGTTTCATCCATGGGTAACAAAGCATGCGCATATCTTTTAATACCAACAAAATTTTTTGATGCTTTTTTAAGACATTCACCTATAGCAATTCCTGTGTCCTCAGTTGTATGATGTAAATCAATATGAGTGTCTCCTTTTGCTTTAACTTTTAGATCTATTGAAGAATGTTTAGATAATTGCTCTAACATATGATCAAGAAAACCAATTCCTGTGTCAATTTTGTATTGACCTTTTCCATCAATATTTAGTTCAACCTTGATTGATGTTTCTTTTGTTTTTCTGGTAATATCAGCTTTTCTCTTCATTATTTTAATACGTATATATTCATTATTTCCTTATATCAATAAAAGTAATCAATAGCTTGAATTATAGAAATTAATGTCCATCTAACATGTATGACAACAATTGTATTAGTAAGAAAAAACAAAGACGTTGTAGTTGCTAGTGATGGGCAGGTTAGTATGGGAAATACTGTCATCAAAAGTACTGCAAATAAAGTTAGAAAAATTGAGAAAAGAAATGTGATCGCGGGATTTGCAGGATCAACAGCGGATGCATTAACTTTATTTGAAAGATTAGAGTCGAAATTGGAAAAGCATGCAGGAAATTTAACAAGAGCTGCTGTAGAACTTGCAAAAGATTGGAGAACAGACAAGTATTTAAGAAGACTTGAAGCTTTAATGGCAATTGGGGATAAAGAAAAAAGTTTTATAATATCTGGAACTGGAGACGTTCTAGAACCAGAAGGTGATGTAATTGGGATTGGATCTGGAGGAAACTATGCATTAGCTTCGGCTAAAGTATTAATGGATACTGATTTATCAGCTGAGGAAATTGCAAAAAAAGCTATTAAAGTTGCATCAGAAATTTGTGTATTTACAAATAACAATATTACTGTGGAAAAAATATAATGGAAAAATCAAATGTAACACCCCTAGTTCCTAAAGATGGTAAAAAAGGTAATGAGACTTATATAAGCTCTCTTTCACCACGAGAAATAGTATCGGAATTAGATAGATTTGTTATTGGACAAAATAAAGCTAAGCGTGCTGTTGCCATTGCTCTTAGAAATAGATGGAGAAGACAAGCTCTCAAAGGCGATATGAAAGATGAAGTGCTGCCTAAAAATATTCTTATGATTGGGCCAACGGGTGTTGGAAAAACTGAAATTTCAAGGAGATTGTCTAAGCTTGCTGAAGCTCCTTTTGTAAAAGTTGAAGCTACAAGGTTTACAGAAGTTGGGTACGTAGGAAGAGATGTTGAGCAAATCGTAAGGGATTTATTAGAAATTGCCATTGCTATGGAAAAAGTTAAAAAAAGAAAAGAAGTATATGCTAAAGCGCAAAAGCAAGCAGAAGAAAAAGTTTTAGATGCAATCGTAGGAAATAAAGCAAGTGTTGCAACTAGAGAAAGTTTTAGGAAAAGACTCAGAAATGGTGATTTGGACGATAATGAAATAGAGATTGCTGTAAAGGAGAGTAATTCATCTATGCCATCATTTGAAATTCCGGGAATGCCTGGAGCTAATGTTGGCATGATAAATATTGGAGAAATGCTTGGCAAAGGAATGGGTAAGCAGCAAAAGAAAAAGAAAATGACAGTAAAAGAGTCTCATGAAATATTAATTAACGAGGAGTCTGACAAGCTTATAGAGCAGGATAAAATTATCAAATCTGCAAAGAACTCAACAGAAAATAATGGAATAGTTTTTTTAGACGAAATAGACAAGATTTCTGCACGAACTGATCGTGTAGGTGGTGATGTTTCTAGAGAAGGTGTTCAAAGAGACTTGTTACCTTTGATAGAAGGTACGACTGTAAGTACAAAATATGGACCAATTAAAACTGATCACATCTTGTTTATTGCATCAGGAGCTTTCCAATTGGCAAAACCCTCTGATCTACTCCCAGAGCTACAAGGTAGACTGCCAATTAGAGTTGAGCTTGAAGCTTTAACAAGTGATGACTTTAAAAAAATTTTAAGAGAGCCAGACAATAGTTTGATAAAGCAATATAAAGCTTTATTAAAAACTGAAAACGTTGATTTAGAGTTTTCTGACGATGGTATTGATGCAATAGCAAATATAGCAACTGAGGTGAATTCAACGGTTGAAAACATAGGTGCTAGAAGGCTTCATACTATTATTGAGAGAGTATTAGACGAAATAAGTTTTACTGCTACAGACCGATCTGGTGAAAAAATAGTAGTCGACTCAAAATACATCAAGGAAAATTTGGGAGAACTAGTAAAAGATACTGATCTTTCAAAGTTTATTTTATAATTATTTTTTTTTTAACAATATATTAAAACTCCCACTACTTGCTTCATTTACTGTTTCTTGATCAATTTTTAAGATTTTATCCATTAAATCAGAATTGTTTGTTATATAATCAGGTACAGCATATTTTAAAATAGATAAATCTTTTGATTGATAGGGATCTTTTTGATTGCTGGATCTATTCCCTTTGCCAGTAATTATATTAATATTTCTGATTCCCTTCTCAAAACAGCTTACTATTAATTCTCTTACTTTGTTATTTGCTTGGTCTAAAGTATAACCGTGAAGGTCAATGGACATTTTAGATTGGGTATTATTGTGGATATTAGAAGTTTTATCTTTATCTTCCAATTTATTTTTACTATTTATAAAATTATTCCAATCTTTTTTATCTTTATCGCTTATATTGCTCAATCAACTCTCAGTTCCAATAAGAAGCCAATTTGGATTGTTTGAGGAAATTTCTTTTGAAAATATCCATGTGTCATAAACTTTTTTAACTTTTTTTGGATCTCCAGATATTATTTTATCATCTTTATCTTTTATACATGAAATAATTTCACTTGCAAAATCAACGGTGACTTCCAGAAAGCCTTTATTATTTTCATGTTTTTTAATTTCAGCTGAGTTAATTCCTATGAAAGTTGTCTGTGAAATTTGCCCGTTGGTCTTCATGTCTTTAATAGCATTTTCAAATTGATCGTAAACTTTTTTGCTTAATATTTGTTTTACGCCGCTAAGATTACCTGACGAAAAACTCACTACTATATTTTCATAGGCAATCTTTGCCCCTTTAATAAAGTTATTTTTAGCTTCGTCGTCAAATTCCATATTTTTTGGATTTTTTTGAAGTGGTTCTTTTGAAAAATCATGTGGAAAGCTTGATGCCATTTCATCTTCGTAGCCAGATTTTTTTCCTAAAATTCCTCTCAACCTTAAGAATATAAATCCAGCAATCATTGCTAAAAGTATGATATCAATGTATTCAAAACTATAACTCATATTTAAATAATATTTACTATGTTGCTTAATTTCAACCCACAAATTAGACTAAAGACAAATGAACGCTATATTATTATCGATTATCCTAATTCCTATTGTTGAGATCTACCTTTTTATTGAGATAGGAGGTAAAATTGGTGCTATCAATACTATATCTCTAATTTTTATCACCGCGTTTGTGGGGGTCCTTTATGCCAGGTACGAAGGATTTAATACACTTAAAGCAGGAATGTCACAAATGGTTAACAACGAAATGCCAATTTATGAAATAATATCTGGAGCTGCTTTGGCATTTGCTGCACTTTTATTAATAATACCAGGCTTCGCGACCGATTTCGTGGGATTTTTATTAATTTTTCCACCAACTCGATTTCTTTTGCTTAAAAAATTTAAAAACAATCATCCAACAAAAAAATATGATAAAGAGGATTTAATCGAAGGAGAGTCTGAAGACATAGATGACAAAAAATGACTGAAAACTATAAAATATTATCAAACTTTGTAAAGGACATGTCCAGTGAAACACCAGATGTAGAAAGTTATTTATCTACAAAAAATAATATTAATAAATACGAATTGGATATAGATATAAGCTCTAAGCCACTTAAGAATAAACTTATAGAAGTTAATACAAGTCTAAAATTTCAAAATAAAACACAAGCAGATAAAAAATCTTATTTTGAAATTATTTATGCATCAATAGTTAAAATTGAAGAAAGTGTGAAAGAAAAAAAAGATCTTCAGAAAATTATCTTATGTGATATTCAAAATGATATTTATCCAAAACTTGAAAAGATA
This sequence comes from uncultured Pelagibacteraceae bacterium, assembly GCA_902628635.1. Classification (GTDB taxonomy): domain Bacteria; phylum Pseudomonadota; class Alphaproteobacteria; order Pelagibacterales; family Pelagibacteraceae; genus Pelagibacter. The sequence continues at coordinate 10,972 of CACONQ010000008.1, forward strand.
CTTTTAAATTTATTAAATGACTCTGGATATTCAAACGTGAAGTTTGATAAAAAAGTTGATTTTAATAAATTATTCAACGATAAATTTAACTAAAAATAATTTTTTTTTAAATTTGTTTTTAAGAACAATTTATGATTTTCAATTTCCTGTTCAGAGGGTTTTATTACTTTTTTACAATATGAATAACTGATTTTATTTTCTGAAATTTGAGATTTATCAAAACTTTCAAAGTTAAGTATGGGTTCTTTTTGATCTAAAAGGTTTACATATACTTTGCAGAGTAGCTCACAGTCAATTATGGCAGTATGTTTTGTTCTTTTTGAATTATCAACTTTATATCTTTTACACAATGCATCTAGACTTATTTGTGCCCCTGGAAATTTGCTTTTAGCAATTTCAAGAGTATCTATAACTTTTTCAAAATCTATTTTTTTTTTATTTGCTAGCATCAATTCATTATTAAGGTGAGAAATATCGAATTTAGCATTATGAATTACTAATTTTTTTCCTTCGATAAATTTTAAAAATTCCTCTGCAATATCTGAGAATTTTTTTTGACTCGATAAAAAATCATCAGAATAACCGTGAACTTTGAAAGCTTGTTCAGAAACTTTTCTTTCTGGATTTAAATAACAATGAAAAGTTTTTTTAGTAGGTATAAAATTTTCAATTTCTAAACATCCTATTTCAACTATTCTGTGACCATCTCTAATATCCAGGCCGGTTGTTTCAGTATCTAAAATTATTTGTTTCTCACTCATTTGATTTCAATATTTTAATTTTTAATTCATTAATCTTTTTTTTAATTTTTAACGGCTTGAAATTATTCTTAATTATATAGCTTGATTTTTTTTTCTTTAAATTGCTTTTAAGTTGTATTTTTTTAAATTTGATCAACAATTTTTTGTTAAAATATGATCTTTTTTTTAATCTTTTATTAATAAGTTTCTGGTTTGCATCAACGTAAATTATTACATCGTTTTTTTTATTGATCCCGTTTTCCAAATATAAAGGTATATCTAATATTATTGCCTTTTTTTTACGATTTCTTTTTAAAAACATACTCATTTTTTTTCTAACAATTGGATGAATAATTTTTGTTATTATTTTTAAGTTTTTGTTGTTTGCTAATATACAATTTAAAACCTCTTTTTTATCAATTGGAAATGATTTTATAAATTTGGGAATTTTCTTATTAAGTTTTTTAAAAAAAAAATTATTTTTTTTATAGATTAAAGCGACCTCTTTATCTGCATCAAACAAAGGTAATTTGAATGATTTTGCAACAAATGATTTTCCTGATCCTATTTTGCCAACTACTGCTATTCTAATCATTTTTCAACTATTCTAATAACCTCATCATCGATTACTGGAAATATTTTATGCCAAACAGAAAATGCCTGGTGGGCTTGATATATAAACATCATTTTTCCATTTTCCGTAAGATTGCCCATTTTTCTAGCCTCATAAAGAAAATTAGTTTCTTTGGGATTATAAATAACGTCATAAAAAAATTTATTTTCTCCAAATTTTTTTAAATCAATATCTAGTTTTTCTCCCTTTTTTAGACCTATACTAGTAGCATTTATGACCATGTCTACGTCTACTGTTTCGTTCCAATCAACTAGATTTACTTCTGAATATTTTTTTTTTAAGTCTAATGCATTATTCTTAGTCCTATTTTTAATAAAAATTTTTTCAACGTTCATCCTTTTTAAAGCAACGATTATTGATGGAACGACACCTCCAGCTCCTATTATTAGGACTTTTTTTTTATTTGCGTTATATTTGCAATGTCTAATTGAGAGTTCAAAACCAGCTATATCGGTGTTGTGACCTATCAGTTTTCCGTCAACAGAATATATTGTATTTACTGAATTTGTCTCTTTGGCTTCTAAACTTAAACTATCTACCAATTGAGCAAAGTCTTTTTTATATGGCACAGTAATATTAATTCCATTTAAATTACCATCTCTTAACAAGCTCATAATTTCTGGAATATTTTCAGTTTGAATAAGTCTTTTTTCATAACTAGCATTTATTTTGTTTTTACTGAACCAGTAATTATGAATATCTGGTGATAAAGAATGTTCTATGGGATTTCCTACAACTAAATATTTTTTCATATTAAATTATTAAGATATTCCTTAATTTTTTTTATTGGTAAACCCATTATAGTATCAATATCACCTTTTATACTACTGAATAAATTTTTGCCTTCCCCTTCTATTTGATAAACATTATATGCATATAACTTTTCATCCTCGATCTTGGATAAATAAAATTTTAAATTATCTTCTGTCATGGTTTTCATTTTGAGCTCAGCCCTATCAGTATAATGCCATACCATTGAGCCATTTTTTGAAATGCAAACCGAACTAATCAAGTAATGAGTTTTTCCATTTAGCTTTTTAAGGATTTCTAAGGCCTCCGATCTATTTTTTGGTTTAGATATAATTTCATTTTCTAAATCAATAACGCTGTCGGCTCCAATCACTATTTTATCAAGATTATTTTGACTGACTTTGTTTGCTTTGATTTCTGCAAGGTTTTTCGATATATCCTTTGGTGAGGCCCCATCCCTGAGCATTGCAACCTTTATTTCATCCTCATCTACATTGGACGGCTTAGCGCTACAAACAACATTATTTTTATTGAGTATATCTAATCTAACTTTACTTTTTGAAGCTAAAATAATGTCAGGCATTTTTTTTACTTATTTCATAGATTTTTATTACAGATGCCGCCGTTTCCTCAACCGATTTTCTACTAACATCAATGGTTGGCCATCTGTATTTCTGAAAGGTTTTTTTTGCAGATTCAACCTCTCTAGATATTTTTTCTAGGCTTATATAATTTGTGTTTGAGCTTTCTTTTAAAGAATTAAGTCTATTTTTTCTTATTTCTACCAATCTATCTGCGTCAGCGGTTAATCCTATAATACAAAATTTACTTTTTTTATCTTTAAGATTATTTGGTATTGAGTTTTCATTAACTAATGGGATGTTTGATACCTTATATCCTTTGTTGGCCAAATATATCGATGTGGGTGTTTTGCTTGTTCTACTCACACCTAATAAAATTATGTCTGACTTATCCAAGTCATTAGATAAATTTCCATCATCATGGTTCATGGTAAATTGAATAGCTTCAATTCTTTTATAATATTCGTCTGTCAAGGCATGTTGACCACTTGGTTTAAAGGATGCTTCTTGGTTTAGTAATTTTGAAAAACTTATAATTAAATCACCCAATACGCCAAAACAGGGAATGTTCTTTTTTTTTGCTTCATTACTTAGAAATTTTGACAAATTATTATCAACAATTGTGTAAAGTATTATTGTTTTATCTTTATTGTTTAATGTTTCTAATATTTTTAAAACTTGGTTTTCTGTTCTGGTAAAAGAAAAATGATTAGTTTCATATGAAAAATTTTTAAATTGCGCTTTTAAAGCCAAAAAAATTCTATCTAAAGTTTCTCCTGTTGAGTCAGAAATTAAGTAAATTTGATATGGATTACTCATGTATAAATATGTTTATAAACGATTAATAATAAACTTATTTATTTAAAATTTGAATATTATTGTTATTAAAGTGAAAAAAGCCTCTTTAATTGACAAATTTAAACATGTTTACAATTGTTATCATTCGATGGGTATAAATATTGAAATCTAAATAAATTCGTCTCTTGCTAACATGAAACTCAATAAATGGGTGTGGATAGTTATTGTAAAAAAGGTTAATTAAATTTAATTAACACTATTAACAAGACATTAAACTAATACTAAACTTATATACTTATATTTTATGAGTCTAATAAAGAAATGCATTATTGATAAAGATGTTTCATACAAACCTATATGGTTAATGAGACAAGCCGGTAGATATCTTCCAGAATTTAGAGATATAAGGAAAAAAAATAAAAATTTTATTAATTTATGTTTGAATACAAAATTAGTACCTGAAATAACTTTACAGCCAATTAAAAGATTTGATTTAGATGCAGCTATAATTTTTTCCGATATATTAATGATCCCATATGGTTTAGGGCAAAGTGTTACTTTTAATAAAGGTTTTGGGCCCGAGCTTGGTATAATTGATAAAAGTAATCTTTCTAATATCAATGAAAAAAACTTTAAAAAAAAACTTGATCCTATTTATAACTCAATGAAAATTATATCAGAAAATGAAATACTAAAAAATAAAGACTTTATTGGTTTTGTAGGAGCTCCGTGGACTTTACTTGTTTATATTATTAATAAAGTATCACCAAAAAAAAATCTAAAAAAAAATTTTTTTACTGAACAATCTTTAATTGATGAATTATTAAAATTATTAGTTAAATATATTAAGATTCACATTTTAAATCAGATTAAAAGTGGTGCAACTATAATTCAAGTTTTTGATAGTTGGGCTGGATTATTAGAAGAGAAGGATTTAGAAAAATATATATATGAACCCACAAAAGAAATTATTGATTTTATAAGAACATTAAATGTCCCATCGATTTGTTTTCCACGAAATATAAAAAACTATAAAAAATTTGTTAATATTGTTAACCCCGATGTAATTAGTATTGACTACAATGTTAATCCTAAGAAGATACTAGAAGAAATTGATATACCTGTACAAGGCGGTTTAAATCCAGTAAAACTGTTAGAGGATAAAGCTACTCTAAAACAAGAAGCGAAAAAATATTTGAAAGTTTTTAAAAATCATCCATATATATTTAATTTAGGACACGGTGTCCTGCCAGAAACAAACCCCAATATGGTAGAATATTTAATAAAGTTTATTAAAGACAATTAATGTTGTAATTTTTTATGATGAAATCAAATCACCCAGAAGTAAAGTTTGGAAAAACAGGAGTGCTCCTAGTAAACTTGGGCACACCCGATTCAACAAGCTGGCTTGATATTAGAAAATATTTAAAAGAATTTTTATCAGACAAAAGAGTTATAGAAGTTAACCCAATAATATGGCAGATAATCCTTAACTTATTTATATTGACTTTTAGACCATCCAAAACATCTAAGGCTTATAAAGAAATATGGATGAAAGATATTAATATGTCTCCTCTAAAATATTATACACAAATGCAAGCGAAAAAGCTTGGTGATAGAATGAACAACAAAAATGTAACTATCGATTATGCTATGAGATACGGAAATCCAAGTATAAATAGTAAGATTAAAAAATTGCAAGAGGAAGGATGCGAAAATTTAATTATATTACCTTTATATCCACAGTATGCAGCGGCTACTACAGCCACAGTCTGCGATGAAGTTTATAGATCACTTATGAAAATTAGATGGCAACCAAGCTTACAAATAATACCACATTATGAGTCTGAGCCATTATACATTGATGCTTTAATAAATAGTATAAATAAGAAAATAGCTGATATTACTTGGAAACCAGATTTAATAATTGCATCTTATCATGGGATACCAAAAAAATATTTTGACAAAGGAGACCCTTATCAATGTTATTGTCAAAAAACATCACGTTTGATTAAAGAAAAGTTTACAAAAATTCCTATTAAAACAACTTTCCAGTCTAGATTTGGTCCACAAGAATGGTTACAACCTTATACTGATAAAACCCTTGAGCAATTACCAAACGAAGGTGTTAAAAATATTTTAGTAATTTGTCCAGGCTTTGCCTCAGATTGTGTTGAAACTTTGGAGGAAATTTTAATTCAGGGCAAAGAAAGTTTTTTTAATTCTGGTGGAAAGAATTTTGATTTAATTCCGTGTTTGAATGACAATAATGATCACATTGATTTATTCGAAAAATTAATAGGCAGATATAAAATGGCTTGAGTAGATGAAATCAATATTAATTTATTCTACTACTGATGGACATACAAAAAAAATATGTGATTTTATTAAATCAAATTCAACTAAAAATAACTTTGATATTTTTTCAATCGACAAAATAAACGAACTTAATTTAAATAATTATGATCTCATTGTTCTTGGAGCCAGCATAAGGTATGGAAAACATAATAGTATTATTTATAAATTTATAAACAGTAACAAAGAAATTTTAAACTCAAAGAAAAATGCCTTTTTCTCTGTGAATGTTGTCGCTAGAAAACCAGAAAAAAACTCCCCAAAAAACAATCCCTATATTCAAAAATTTCTCAGGAAGTCTGAATGGTATCCAACAAAAATTGGAGTTTTTGCAGGAAAGGTTGATTATCCTAGCTATAATTTTTTTAACAAGTTAATTATAAGATTTATTATGTTTGTTACAAAAGGACCTACTGACACTAGCAGATCATATGAATTCACAAATTGGGATAATATTAAAAAGTTTACCAATGAATTGGAAAATCTTTAAATCAAACAAATTTAAGGTTTTTTTGACTAAATTTAACCAATCAACACTTGAATTATACAAACAAATATATATATTAACTCCATCTAAACTAAAAATCCCACATTATGAATATCCAAGAACTTAAAAAAAAATCATCAGAACATCTTATTGCTCAAGCCGAAGAGCTTGGAATTGAGAACGCAAGCACACTAAGAAAACAAGAAATTTTATTCGCAATCTTGAAAAAACTAGCCGAGAAAGGCGAGGAAATTACAGGTGGTGGAGTGTTACAATTACTACAAGATGGCTTTGGATTTTTAAGAGCGATGGAGTCTAACTATCTGCCTGGACCAGATGATATTTATATCAGCCCAAGTCAAATTCGAAGATTTGGACTAAGGACAGGAGATACCGTAGAAGGACCAGTCAGAGCCCCAAAAGATGGAGAAAGATATTTTGCACTCTTACAAGTAAGTAAAATTAATTTTGAAGACCCAGAAAAAGCAAGACATAAAATTGCGTTTGATAACTTAACACCTTTATATCCTAATAAACAATTAGTTATGGAAGTTGAAAATAATAAAATTGAAAAAAAACCAGATCTCACTCCAAGATTAATTGATTTAGTAAGTCCAATTGGCAAGGGTCAAAGATCACTTATAATCTCACCACCAAAGGCTGGAAAAACCATGATACTTCAAAGTATAGCAAATTCTATAACTGCTAATCATCCTGAGTGCTACTTAATGGTATTGCTTATAGATGAAAGACCTGAGGAAGTAACTGATATGCAACGTACAGTAAAAGGTGAGGTAATTAGTTCAACTTTTGATGAACCGGCACAAAGACACGTTGCGGTAGCTGAGATGGTGATTGAAAAAGCTAAAAGGCTAACAGAACATAAAAAAGATGTTGTTATATTGCTCGACTCTATAACAAGATTAGGAAGAGCTTATAACGCTGTTGTTCCTAGCTCAGGAAAAGTATTAACCGGTGGTGTTGACGCTAATGCCCTTCAAAGACCAAAGAGATTTTTTGGTGCAGCTAGAAATATAGAAGAAGGTGGTTCATTAACAATAATAGCAACCGCATTGATTGATACTGGAAGTAGAATGGATGAAGTAATTTTTGAGGAATTTAAAGGAACGGGAAATAGCGAAACAATATTAGATCGAAAAATATCAGAGAAAAGAATATTCCCAGCAATTGATATCACTAAGTCAGGAACAAGAAGAGAGGAACTTTTATTTGATAAGGCCGATCTCCAAAAGATGAATGTTCTTAGAAGAATAATAGCTCCTATGGGTTCGATGGACGCTATTGAATTTATCAATTCTAAGTTAAAAAACACTAAAAATAACTCAGAGTTTTTTAATTCAATGAATAAACCAAGCTAATTTATAATCAATTAGAGATATTCAAGTTCTATCATTTCTTTACGAAAATGATCTTCAATCTTCTTTGTCAATTTAGGATCAAGCTTTTCTCTCCATTCTCCAACCATGCCTTTTCTGAAGAATTTTCCTTTTCCAACTTCAATAAATCCTTCCCTATCCTCTAAATTTTGTAATTTGTCAAAAGCTGTTTCCTCCACGGCTTTTGAAATTCTGTTCTGGTCTATATTTATTGAAATTATGGAGTTTATATATTCAAGCATTTTGATAAAATTTTTTTTAGGATTCTCAATTAAATCCTCATACTTCATTAAATGTATTTTTCTTCCTCTATAATGCCTCCAAGACAAATAATTCATTGACCAAGAGCCCATAAGACTTCTGAGGTATTTTTCTTTTAATTTTTCATCAAAATATTGCTCACAATTTTCTTTATCCGTTAACATATTTGCAGACTCATCATTACTCACACCAAAATGATTTGCGTATGATAAAACGACATCTCTTGGATCTCTTACAATATATATTCCTCCGATTGTATTTTCTGTATTAGTAAAAGGATAATTACCCAAATTAAAGTTTCCATTGTGAGTTTTAAGAAAATTTAATTTACCGTTTAAATTTATTATATCTTGAAGTGTAACCCAGTTTTTTGCAATATTATGAAAATTTGAATAATCTATATTTGCATTTTTTAATAGTTCTGGTGTTGGAAAATTTAAAACTTCAAAATCATGCATTCCTTTTTCATTTAGAGAAAATTTTTGACTTGAGGATAAAAAATATGATCTCAAAAACATCCTAATCCAGGTATTTCCACTTTTGGGATAAGATGCTAGCCAAAAAATCATGATACATTTATCGATATCTATTCAATATTTTCAAGATATAATATTTCGATGACAATTTATGCTTTATCCTCTGGTATTGGGACATCGGGCATTGCTGTGGTAAGAATTTCAGGACCAGATGCCAAACTGGTGATAGAAAAGCTAACAAGCGGCCCTTTTCCACCTCCTAGAATGGCGACCCTTAAAAAAGTAAACAATATCAATAGAACTAGCATGATAGATGAAGGTATAGTTATATGGTATCCAGGCCCTAACAGCTACACAGGAGAGGATATGAGCGAGATACAGGTTCATGGCAGTAGAGCTGTTGTAAATTCGCTTTTAAAATCTATTTCTCATATAAAAAATTGTAGATTAGCGGAACCTGGTGAGTTTACTAAGATAGCTTTAAGAAATGGAAAGATAGATTTATTAAAAGCGGAAAGTATTGGAGATTTAATATCAGCTGAAACAGATATACAAATGCAGCAGGCATTGAAAATTATTGCTGGTAACAATCTAAAAAAATTTGAGCAATGGAGAAGTGATCTTTTACAAATATTATCAAATGTTGAGGCAAAAATTGATTTCCCAGAAGAAGACTTACCTGCTGATATATTAAAAAAAATTGGAATTAAATCACAGAATATTATTCTTGAGATTGAAAGAAACTTAAATGATAAAAAGGTCGGCGAGATAATTAGAGAGGGTTTTAGAATAGCAATTATAGGACCGCCTAATGTTGGAAAATCTTCACTATTAAATTATCTTTCAAATAGAGATGTTGCAATAGTATCCTCAACAGCAGGAACCACAAGAGATGTTATTGAAACTCATTTAAATATTGAGGGTTTTCCAGTTATAATTTCTGATACAGCTGGAATTAGAGACGCTAGAAATGAAATAGAGAGGAAAGGAATAAAACTTTCATTAAAAAAGGCCGACGAGTCAGATCTCAATATCATAATGATAGAGCCTAAAAGTAAGGAAAATCAAAGGTTTTTGGATAGTTACGCATCTGAGAAAACTTTGTTAGTAGTAAATAAGATGGATAATAAATCTGACAGAATATCCTCTAAACTTAAAAAGCTAAATCCAATTTTACTATCAATTAAAAAAACAAAAAAATATTAATAAGTTAATTAATTTAATTAAACATAAAATCAAAAATCAATTTAAGGGTTCTGAAAATATTTTAATTACGAGGGAAAGACATAGAAAAAACTTAGAGGATTGTTTAATCAATTTAAAAAAATTTAATACTAAGAAGAAAGTCGGAGATTTTGACAAAGCAGCTGAGGATTTGAGGCTTGCCACAAGAAGCTTGGGTAAAATTACTGGAAAGGTAGACGTTGAGGACATATTAGATAGTATTTTCAACGATTTTTGCATAGGTAAATGAGGTTAAAATTACTAATATTATAAGCCAGTTCTTGTAAATATTTAATTCATATATAGATTTATACTATGAAAAAAGATTTATCATTTGATGTTGTAGTCATTGGTGGAGGGCATGCTGGTTGCGAGGCTGCTACTGCATCCGCTAGGTTAGGAGTTAACACGGCATTATTTACTCACAACATAGACAAAATAGGCGAAATGTCTTGTAACCCTGCTATTGGAGGCCTTGGCAAAGGTCACTTAGTAAGAGAAATAGACGCTTTAGATGGTGTTATGGGAGAGGTAGCTGATAAATCAGGTATACAGTTTAGATTATTAAATAGGAGTAGAGGACCTGCGGTACGTGGGCCAAGAACGCAGTCTGATAGATTGCTATACAAAAAATATATGAAGGAAAAACTTGTAAACTACTGTAATTTAAGCATATTTTCCGATCCTGTGATTAGCTTTATATTTAATAAAAATGAAATAAATGGATTTTATACTAACTCAGGCAGAAAAGTTTTATCTGGTAAGATAATACTAACTACCGGAACATTTTTAAATGGTTTGATACATATCGGTAACGAAAAAATTCCTGCTGGACGATTTAACGAAAAACCATCCACTGGTTTGAGCGAACAATTAAAAAAATATAATTTTACGATTGGTAGACTTAAGACAGGAACTCCTCCTCGTTTAGACAGCACTACAATTAACTATCAAAATCTTGAGGAGCAGCATGCTGACAGTGAACCTTATTTTTTTTCTTTTCTGACTAAGAAAAATATTAATAAGCAGGTTTCGTGTCGCATGACTTACACAAATAAAAAAGTTCACGATATAATTTCTAAGAATATAAAATTAAGTGCTATGTATTCAGGAAGCATCAAAGGCGCTGGACCAAGATATTGTCCATCAATTGAAGATAAGGTTGTTAAGTTTAGTGAAAAGGAAAGGCATCAAATATTTTTAGAACCAGAAGGTTTAAATGATAATACTATTTATCCAAATGGGATATCAACATCGCTTCCAGAGAAAATTCAGCGAGAAATACTGCATAATATCAATGGTTTAGAACACGTAAAAATTCTACGTCCTGGATATGCTATAGAGTATGATTTTGTTGATCCCAGAGAGCTTTTTTTAACTTTGGAGACAAAAAAAATTAAAAACCTATATTTGGCGGGGCAAATAAATGGTACCACTGGTTACGAAGAGGCGGCAGCTCAAGGTTTAATTGCTGGAATCAATGCTACTTTAGCTTTTAAAAGAATGGAGCCATTTATATTAGACAGATCAGATGCTTATATAGGAGTAATGTTAGATGATTTAGTAACAAAGGGAGTTGCTGAGCCTTATAGAATGTTTACCTCAAGGGCTGAATACAGATTAACTCTCAGAGCTGATAATGCAGATATTCGATTGACTGAAAAAGGCATGAAGATCGGCTTGATATCTGATGAGAGAAAACTTCATTTTAAAACAAAATTGAGTAATTTTTCTAAAATTTACAAAAAAATGACTAAATTAAAAATCTCTCCATCAAAAGTTGAAAAATTTGGTATCAATATCGCAAAAGATGGAATTTATAGATCAGCAAACGAGATTTTGAGCCAAAAAGACGTAAAAATGCGTAAAATTAGGGAAATCTGGCCTGAAATACCAGTTTTTACAAAGGAAATTGATGAGGCTTTGGAAATAAAAGCTCACTATAAGGGTTATTTGACTAAGCAAACTGCTGATATATTGGCTTTTAAAAGAGATGAAAATCTAAAAATCCCAAAAAATATGGATTATGAGGCATTATCAGGTTTGTCAAATGAGGTTAAATCAAAATTTAAGAAAATTAGGCCTCAAACAATGGGTCAAGCACTCAGAATAGACGGAATTACTCCTGCAGCAGTATATATTTTGTTGTCACACGTTAAAAGAAAGTCTATTAAGCATATAGCTTGATAGATTCGAAGATATTACAATATTCTGTGCTTGAACCACTAAATGTTTCACGTGAAACATTTGAGGATTTTGAGGAATATAGTTCACTAATTCTCTCTAGAAATAAAAAAATTAATCTAATTGGAAGGGAGACTGAGAAAATTGTTAGACATAGGCATATAATTGATAGTGCTCAAATACTTGATTTTATTGATAAAAATGAGAAAATATGCACTGACATTGGATCAGGCTCTGGCCTTCCTGGCATAGTTTTAGCAATTATTATGAAACATAAAAAAATTTCAATGAAATTTAATCTTTATGAAAAGAGCTTTCGCAAAACAGAATTTTTAAATGAGGTAATTAATAAATTTAATTTAAATGCTGAGGTATTTCAGAAAAATATTTTTGAGGAAAAAAATTTAGTTACGGACACATTAGTATCAAGGGCATTTAAGCCATTACCTACGATACTTGATTTAGTTAATAATAATTTTAAAAAATCAAATAGCATAATTTTGTTCTTAGGTAAAAGCGGGAGAGAGCATTTATTAAAATGCAGAGAGATATGGAACTTTGAGTATAAGGAAAAAAAAAGTTTAACAAATCCTGAGTCAAAAATTATTAAAATTTATAATTTAAAAAAAAAATGAAATCTAAAATAATATCGATTATCAATCAAAAAGGAGGAGTAGGCAAAACAACAACGGTAATAAATTTAGCCGCTGGACTATCATTACAAAATAAAAAAGTACTTGTTATTGATCTTGATCCACAAGGCAATGCCACAACAGGGCTAGGCTTGTCCAATCTAGAAAATTCTGAGAGCAGTATTTACAGTGTTTTAAATGGTGAAAAAAAAATTGCCGATGTCATCAAAAAAACTAATTTTGAAAATCTAGAAATTGTTACTTCTAATGTTGATCTTTCTGGATTAGAGGTAGAAACAGCAGGCGATAACAGGAGAGCCTTTATTTTAAAAGACCAATTAACCGCGTATTTAAACGATTCTAGGGCAGAGTACACTCATATTCTGATTGACTGCCCACCATCACTAAGTTTGCTTACGATTATGGCCCTTGTTGCCTCTAACTCACTAATTGTTCCATTACAGACTGAGTTTTTTGCTTTAGAGGGTGTAACCCAGCTCATTAAAACTATAGAAAGAATAAAGTCTAACTTAAATCCTGAGCTAGTAATTCGTGGTATCTTGCTAACTATGTACGATAAGAGAAACAAGCTTTCCTCACAAGTAGAAAAAGAGGCAAGAGACTATTTTAAGGAGCAAGTATACGAAACCATAGTACCAAGAAATGTAAGATTGTCTGAAGCACCATCGCACGGTATTCCAGTATTAATATATGATAAAACATGTCCTGGTAGTAAATCGTATTTTAGTTTTACTGAAGAGTTTTTAAATCAAGAAAACAAATTTGAGAGTGCAGCATAATGAATCCATTTAAATCAAAAAAAGGATTAGGTAGAGGCTTATCATCTTTAATTGGTGATATAAAAAGCACTTCCACGAGCAATAAACTTCTTATCAGTGACGTTGTTCGAAGTAAATTACAACCAAGAAAAAATTTTGATAAACAATACTTAGATGATCTTACAAACTCTATAAAAGAGCGAGGTGTAGTCCAGCCGATAATAGTAAGAAAATCAAAAGAAACTAGTGGTAAGTATGAAATTATAGCTGGCGAAAGAAGATGGTTAGCATCACAAAATGCTGGCTTGAATGAAATTCCATCAATAATTATTGAAGCTGACGATCTAAAATCTCTCGAATTTGCGATAGTTGAAAATGTACAACGTCATGATCTTAATCCTATTGAGGAAGCAAATGGTTATAAAAAATTAATGAATGATTTTGGTTATGATCAAGATAAAGTTGCAAAGTTTATAGGTAAAAGTCGTGCTCATATAGCTAACTGTTTAAGACTTTTGTCATTGCCAGAAAATGTTATTCAATTAATAGAGACAAATAAACTTTCTCAAGGCCACGCAAAAATTCTTGTAGGCTTGGAAAATTGCATTGTTATTGCAAAAAAAATAATAGATAAAAAATTATCAGTTCGTCAGTCCGAAAATCTTGTAAGACTTTTTAAGAACCCTTCTAAAAGAAAAATTTCTTCAAAATCTGCAAATATAAGGGATTTGGAAAATATATTAAAAGATAAATTAGGTATTAGAGTTTTGATAAATAATAAAAAAAATAATCGTGGTTCTATTAGTTTTGAGTATAAAGATTTAGATCAATTAAATAGGATAATTGAGATAATAAAGTCTAACTATTAGTTTTTGTCTGAGAAATAATGAAATCGTAAAGAATATTCAAAGCATTTGAATTATGTTTTTTTATTGATAGTTCTATTTCTCCCAATTTAAACATGAGTTTTCTGATCTTATGTAAATCCCACATCTTCATTTGTGATCTTATTAATTCCTTATCTTTCCAGAAAATAGGCGGTTTATAATTTGAGATAACATTATCAATATTTGGATTTTTAGTTTGATTTTCTTTTAAAACTACAAGTCGTTTTACCTTAAATAACATTGTTCTAATTATTGCAATGCAGTCTTCGTATGAATAATTATTTTCATTAAGGATATTAGTAGTTTTCTTAAAATTTTTATTTAAACAATGATCACTTAATTCAGAATAACTAAAGTTGTCTGCAAGATTTGTTAATTTAATTATCTCCTCAACTGTAACTTCATTCTTTATTTTAATTAAAGTTTCTATTTTTAATAGTTCGTTTTTAAGATTTTTTCTATCCCCTCTACATCTCTCGGCGATTATATTTATATTTTCTTGAGAGATAGGAATTTTATGCTCTTTAAAAAAATTATTTGCTAGGGTTGTAAGTGCCAAAGTATCATCAGCATAAAAAGGTATGCAAACTAAATTTTTTGATTTTTCAAATCTACTTCTCATTTTTGATTTTTTATCTAGGACACCAGCATTAATAACAATTTTTATATCATCGTAATTTTTATCTAATAAGTTTTCAATTATTGAAAAAAACTTATCCGTAGCTCTATTGATTATTAATGCTTTTTTTTTTTCAAATAAAGATACATTATTTAATTCTGAGAAAATTATATTTGAATTATTTACTATTTCTTCAGAATCGTATTTAAGAACATTTTCTTTAAAGTCGTTAATTATGATGTCAGTTATCTCTTTTTTTAAACCTTCGTTTTCACCATATAGTAAAAAAAAACTTTGCTTATTTGGATATAAGTCTTTTACTTGGAAGGTTTTGATAATCATTATTTTTTAACAGTATAACCAATATTTCCTTTTAAAGAAGCATTTGATTTATTTACTGAAATGCTTTGTAAATAGAGTAAAAGGTTCTCAATTATTTTTTCTGTTAAATTTTCCTTTAACGAATCCTCATATCTTTTAAGATTAAATTTATTGTCGCTATTATTATAATTAATTGACTCAGAAAAAACTTTACTTTGCTCGATACCACTATCGCTAATTATATTCACTTTTACATAAATACTTAAATTAAAAACATTTGGGTTTCCTTGTTTATCTTTGGAGGCTGTTGTTTTTTCAAATTTTGAGTCTATCTGTAAATTAAAATTATCAGCATTTGTATTATTATTCAGTGCATCTAGCCTATTCTTGATTTGTATTCCTATATTTTGATCATTTAAAATTTTAATTTCAGTCACACTAAAATTTAAATTTTTATTTGAATAAATAGTCTGGTATCCGCATTGTGTTAAAAATATTAAGATTGTAAAAAAAAATATTTTGTTTTTTATCATTTTGTTAAAATATTAATTAATCTATTCTTTACGAAAAAAACTTTGTTAATTTCTTTTTCCTCAAAAATTTTACCCATTTTAACGTCTTTTTTAATTTGATCCATCAAAGTTTTTTCGTCGATGTCTTTAGTTGCAGATAGAATTGCTTTTTTTTTACCATTAATTTGAATTACAAATTCAATATTCTCAACTTCTAACAACTTTTTATCAATATCGGGCCATGCTTGGAAAACCTCACAATTTAGGCTTTCTAGACACTCAAAAATTATATGTGGTAATATAGGAGAAAAGACTGTTAGAATTTTTTTATAGTTTTCTTTTAGGTTATTTTTTGAAACATCATTTTCTAAGAATTTTGATAGATAATTATATGTTTCGTGCATATTGGCTATTATAACGTTGTAATTAAATTTAGTTAAATGACTGTTTAACCTATTAATTAATTGGGCGGTAAACTTGTCAAGCTCAATGTCTGAATTCTGCTTTTGGTTTTCTGATGAAATATTAATCTTATCCAAAATTTTTTGATGTAAGAGCCAAAACTTTTGAACAAATTTGTATGATGCTGTCATACCTTGCTCCGACCATTGGACATCTTTCTCTGGTGGACTGTCAGATAGAATAAAAAATCTTACAGCATCAGCTCCATAGTTTTCGATCATTTGTTCTGGATCAATAGTATTTTTTTTTGATTTGGACATTGACTCCGATGGTCCTACACTTACTAATTTTTTAGGGTTATCTTTTAAAAAGAATTTTTTGCCATCTTTTGTATCTACTTCATCAGGACTTAACCATTTATTATTTTCATCTCGATAAGTTTCATGACATACCATTCCTTGAGTAAAAAGACTTGTAAATGGCTCAGTTAAGTCTAAGTTTTTATTCTTAAAATTCAAAGCTTGCATAAAAAATCTTGAATATAACAAATGTAAAATTGCATGTTCCACGCCGCCAATATATTGGTCAACCGGCATCCAATATTTTACCTCTTCGTTGTCATAACCATAATCAGAATTTTTTGGCGAGCAAAATCTTAGAAAATACCATGATGAATCAACAAATGTATCTAATGTATCAGTTTCTCTAACCATTTCACGATTATTAATTTTTACTTTTTTCCAATCTTTTTTATTATCAAGAGGATTCCCTTTTTTATTTAAATCGATTTCTTCAGGTAATTTTACTGGTAAATTTTCTTTTGGTATCAAATGTACTTTTCCATTTTCATCATAAGCCACTGGTATTGGACAACCCCAATATCTTTGTCTTGAAACACCCCAGTCTTTTAATCTAAAATTAATTTTTTTTTTTCCTAATTTTTCTTTTTCTAAAATCTCAATGGTTTTAATAATTGACTCATCTGGAACCTTAAAACCATCCAAGAATTTTGAGTTAAAAATCTCTCCTGGACCTGTGTATGCAGTATCGGTTACTGAAAAATCATGTTTCTCATCTGAAGGTCTTACAACGGTTTTAAATGGTATTTTATACTTATTAGCAAAATCTAGATCTCTTTGATCATGTGCTGGGCAACCAAAAACTGCCCCAAATCCATAATCCATTAAGACAAAATTTGCAAAATATACGGGTACTTTTTGTTCAGGGTTCAGCGGATTTGTTGCAACTAAATCTGTCTTAAAGCCTATTTTTTCACCTAGCGCAATTGACTCCTCAGTTGTACCAGTCTTTGAGCATTCCTTTTTAAAATCAATGAATTTTTGATCTTTATTAAAAAATTCAGAAATTGGATGATCAACTGATACAGCCAAAAAGGAAAAACCAAACAATGTATCCGGCCGGGTTGTAAAACATTTTATTTGATCTATCGGTAATTTACCGTCTATTTTAAAATTAATTTCGCAACCAAAAGACTTTCCTATCCAATTTTTTTGCATGGTTTTAACTTTATTCGGCCAATTGTCTAAAATATTTAATCCATTTAAAAGCTGATCAGAAAATTTGGAAATATTAAAAAACCACTGACTTAATTTTTTTCTCTCGACCACAGCTCCTGATCGCCATCCTTTGCCATCAATTACTTGCTCATTAGCTAAAACAGTCTCATCTATAGGATCCCAATTTACGTAGTTTTCCTTCCTATAAACTAAGCCCTTATTGTATAGTTCAATAAAAAATAATTGCTGATGTTTGTAATAATCTTCTGAACAAGTAGATATTTCTCTATCCCAATCAATAGATAAACCTAATTTTTTTAGTTGTTTTTTCATTACAGAAATATTTTTTTCTGTCCACTCTTTAGGATGAAGATTATTTTCTCTAGCAGCATTTTCAGCTGGCATACCAAAGGAGTCCCACCCCATAGGATGAAGCACATTGTATCCTTGCATAGATTTAAATCTTGATAGTACATCACCTATTGTATAATTTCTGACATGTCCCATATGTATTTTTCCAGATGGGTACGGAAACATTTCAAGACAATAGAATTTTTTCTTTTCTTTATTTATCTCTGATTTAAATGATTTATTTTTTTCCCAAAATTTTTGCCATTTGTTTTCAATTTTTTTAAAATTGTATCTTTCCATTATTTAAACAAATCAAAATAGCTTAGTTGTAATCTTTTGGTGTTTTACCAACTTTTTTATTTTTCGATCCTTTTCTGTACTTTCTAACTGAATCTGCGTTTGCTCTGTCGCCCTGCTCTTTAAAAATCGAGGCTTTTTTTAGAATTGCAAGTTTTATTTGATTAGTAATTTCACTTTCAATTTTTTGAATTTGACAATCACTTTTATCTATTGAACTGCAAAGTTTTTCATGAACAATTACCTTTAAACCATCGGCTCTAATTTCGTTACTGAGAAATCTAACTGTAATTTTTAATTCCCTTGGCTTAGTTTCTTCATCTTTAT
>CACONQ010000009.1 GCA_902628635.1 uncultured Pelagibacteraceae bacterium
CAATTAACAAAAGTATAGAAAAAAGAAAATATAAGCCACCAATCCATTGTGAGGATGATCTCCATATTATAATACTTTCATCAAGATGTTTTATATTTTCAAAAATTGTAAATCCAGTAGAAGTAAAACCAGAGATTGACTCAAAATATGCGTCTATAAAAGTTATGTTATAAATACTTAGGTAGTATGGAAGTGCAATTATAACTGGTAATGTAAAATAACCCAAAATTACTGTTTGTATTTTATAATATATAGATACTTTTTTTACATCAGAGGATTTTATCAAAAAGCTCAGTAATGGTATTAAAGAGATTAAAAAAGTATAAAAATATGCATCTATATTAAGATATAAATTAAAATAATAAGAATATAAAATATTAAAAAAACATAATATAGAAATTATCGTTGTAAAAAATCTTAAGTAATAAATATTGAATTGATACATCAGTATTTAAATTGCACTGATACGAAACATGTTTTCTACTGTTTGTATTTGATCATTTTTTGCTAAAAAAACAACTGTATCATCCTTTTGAAAAATAAAGTTTGATCTTGGTATAATAATATCTTTACCTCTTAGTATAGCTCCTATTCTTATTTCTTCAGGAAGGTTTGCATTTTTAAGTTCTTTATTTATTAACTCTGAAGTTTCAATAATTTCAGCTTCAATTACCTCATATTCACCATTCAGAATACTATATGCTGTCTCTATGGTACCTTTATGAACATGTTTTAAAATACTTGAAACTGTACTCATCCTAGGATCTACAAGATCATTTATTTTTAAGGATGATTGCAATAATGTATAGTTAGGTTTGTTTATTAAAGCCATTGTTCTTTTTTCTTTAGCAAATTTTTCAACTAGCACACTTACCATCAAATTATCCTCATCATCATTTGTAAGAGCTAAAACAGTTTCCACTTCTTCAAGATTAGCTTCTGATAAAACATCTTCATCCAGCCCATTACCATTAATAATAATTGTATTGTTTAATTCATTTGCTATAAATTCTGCTCGAGTTTTATCTTTTTCTATAATTTTTATTCGAGCAGACTCAAAAGATTTTTCTATATTTTTGGCTAGGTTAAATCCTATATTACCTCCACCGATTATTAATATTTTGTTTGAAATTTTTTCGTTATGACCAAAAGCAATTAATGTTTTTGCCATTTGAGACGAGTTGATTATTACATAAGCCTTATCATTTATTTGCATAACATCGTTTTTTTTTAAAATAACAAACTTGTTATTTCTAATAACACCTAAGATATTTGCCTCTAAATTGGGAAATTTTTTAGTCAATTCGTTGAGTTTAATACCTTGAATTGGACAATCTGTATTTATTAATATTTCTAAAAGTCTAATCTTATTTTCTGCAAAAGGAATATTATCTAGTGCGCCTGGTGCCTCTAGTTTTCTTTGTAAGGATTTAGCAATTTCAAGTTCAGGTGAAATTATTACATCAATTGGTAAGTTTTCTTTACTATATATTTTCGAGAATTTGGGATCTAAATAGTATTGTGATCTTATTCTTGCAATTTTTTTATTTATTTTAAATACTGTATAAGCAATTTGACATATTAACATATTAATTTCGTCATTTCTTGTTACTGCAATTATCATATCTGCATCTGTAGCATTCGCTTTTTCGAGAATTGATGGATAAGTAGCTTTTCCAACTATGGCGTTTACATCAAGACTATCCTTGATTTTTTCTATATCCTCGCTCGATTGATCAATAACAGTTATTGAGTGTTTTTGCTCACTCAATAGTTTGGCAATTGTAAAACCCACTCTTCCAGCGCCACAAATTATTATATTCATTAATTAAGGTCTTTGATATTTAGGCCTTTAAGTTTTCTATGGAGTGCTGACCTTTCCATACCAATAAACTTAGCCATTTTTGATACATTTCCAGCAAATTTTTTTAACTGTGTTGTTAAATACTCTTTTTCAAAATTTTCCCTCGCTTCTTTCAATGGTACCGACAAAGACTTTTCAGATTTAGCTATTTCGTATGACTGAACCTTTAGCGACTCTTTTATAATGCTTGAAACCTTCTCTGAAGTATCTGGAGCCAATATAGCAATTCTCTCAATCAAATTTCTTAATTCTCGCGCATTGCCAGGCCATGAATAATCAATTAAGTAATGATTATCAGGATTAATATGAAATTCTTTTAAATTATAAATATTTGATATTTTTTTTGAGAAATACTCAACTAATAATGGAATATCTTGTACCCTTTTGTTTAACGGCTCTATGTCGATTTGAAAAACATTTAATCTGTGAAATAAATCTTCTCTAAAATTTCCATTATTAATCTCAATTTTGATATCTTTAGCCGAAGAACAAATTATTCTCACATCTACCTTAATATCATGATTACCATTGATCCTTTTAAATTTTTGGTCGGTAAGAACTCTTAAAATTTTTGATTGAGTTTCCAATGGTATCTCAGATACCTCATCTATAAGTAATAAACCACCGGTAGCTTTTTCTAAAGCTCCGTACAAAATAGAACCATCGTTTCTTTCTTCACCAAATAATTCCTGCTCGTATTTTTTTACATCTAATAAAGCACCATTCAGGATTATAAAAGGACCTTTATGTCTTTTGGATTGTTTATGAATTTTTCTAGCGATTAGTTCTTTTCCAGATCCAGTAGGGCCGTTTATAAATATTCTACTATCGGTAAGAGCAAGTTTTTTAATTTGTTCATTAATTTTTGTTATATTCTGACTAGATCCAACTAAGTCAAAGGAATGAAATAATTTTGTCTGCAATTCTTGATTTTCTTTTTTAAGGTCATAGTTTTCGACAGCCCTTTTGACAAAATTTAATAATCTTTCCTGATCAAAAGGTTTTTGAATAAATTCAAAAGCACCAGATTTAAGAGATTTTATTGCCATCTCAATATTAGCATGTCCCGAGATAATTATAACTGGTATATCTTTATTCTTATTTTTAATATGTGATAAAAGTTCAATTCCATCATTATCACCCTTATCAAGTTTTACGTCTATAATAGCAACGTCTGGTAATTTTTTATCAATCTCAAGGAGTGCTTGATTATAATTAGCAGCAACTCTTGTTTTATAACCAGCTTCTTTAATTAAATCGTTTAATATATTTCTTATATCAGGATTATCGTCTATAATTAAAATTTCAGTTGACATTTTTAGGTATTTTTAAATTTATTTTTGCTCCATTTTTATATGATTGAATATTAAATATTCCGTTATGATCATTTATAATTTTATTAACTATTGGTAGTCCAAGCCCAGTTCCATTTTTTTTTGTAGTAAAATATGGTTTTAAAATATTTTTTAAGTTTTTATTGTCAAACCCAACACCATTATCTGTTATTGTAGTTTCTATATAATCATCTTTTTCATAAATTTCTATATCAATTTTTTTAATAATATCTGGGTTTTTTAACCTTTTTTCATTAATGCTTTCAATTGAATTTTTTAGAAGATTAATAAAGACTCTATTTATTTGCTCAGCATCACACATGATGTTAGCTTTTTGATTTGCTGGGTTAAAATTAATTTTTAACGTTTCATCAAGCTCTTTAATTAGATTGATATTTTCATTAATTATTGAAATTAAATCTGTTTTTTTAAATATGGGTTTAGGCATTCTAGCAAAATCTGAGAATTCATTAACTAAATTTTCAATTTGTTTAATCTGCTTATTTATAGTTAAGAGGTTATTATCAAATTCATTTTTATCGGTCTTATTATCTAAGAATTTTGTAAATTTAGAATTCAATCTATCAATTATTAATTGAATAGGTGTCAAAGGATTTTTGATTTCATGAGCTAATTTTCTAGCTACATTTTCCCATGCTTCGTGCCTCTCATTGAGAAGAAGTTTATCTTGTTGGTTTTTTAGCCTTTCTGTCATAAGATTGAAGTTTTTATTTAACTGCTCAAGATCTTTATCAGTTTTAACTTCAGGAACTTTTACATCAAAATTTCCACCACCAATACTTTGAGATGCTGTAATCAAGTTATTAATTGATCTAAAAAACCTTGAGGAAAACTTAATTGCTATACTTACAGATAAAAACAGTAACAGTGAAACTATTATAATATAAATTATTATAAATGAAATTTGAATTCCAGATCTCTTTTCCTCAACTGTGTAATAAAAATTAATTGCTTCTTGAGACTCAGTCAAATATTTTGATATCTCGCCATCAAGAAATTTAACAACATATAAAAAAGTATCTTCAAAGTTAGTAAGTCTCATTATTGCAGCAGATTTATTTTCAAAAGCATTAATAATTTTTAAAGGTCGATCATCTTCCAAAACTAACTTGAGTGCTTGATTTGCTGGAGGCTTATATCTATTTAAATCTTCTAAGGTTGATAAAATTAATTTTCTTTCATTATTAATAATATGTATTTCATCAACACCTCTTATCATTTTTTGTGTTGCTAAAAATCTTTTGAATTCTTTTGGGTTCGTAGATAGATATTTTGCACTCTTATTGACATCGAATGCTATTAACACTGCCTCAGATTGAATTTTATCTCTAACTTCATCAACATAATTTTTTGCAAGTTCATATGAATTATCAACAGCAGTCGTAATTTTTTTATCAAAATATTTCTCCAAAGCAAAAGAAAAGAGGAATAGAGAAAAAACTGAGATTAATATTGAGGGAATAATTGTAAATAATGAAAAAAAAGTTATATACTTTTTATTTGCTTTGGATCCCTCAACATCAATATCATTCCTTATTGATTTTTTAATTTCAGAATAAATAGAAAAAAAGAAGAATATTAAAAGAAATATGTTGGTTAATAATAAATATTGAAGATTCTGGTTGTTAAGTTGTATAAAACTTTTATCAATAAAAGTTAGAAATGTTAAAAAACCAACAAATAAAGTTACTATGAAAATAGTGATCACAAAAATATTTTTTTTGATAAAATCAATCATTATGCAATAAGTTTACTTTATATATTATGAATAACTGTTTTATATTACTAGCAGCTGGACAAAGCAAAAGATTTAAATCCTCAAAACACAAGCAATTTATTTCTTATAAAAACAAACCATTATACGAACATTCAATTATTAAAGCTATAGAATCAAAGTTGTTTAAAAAAATTATCTTAGTAACAAATAAGAGGGAAATTGACGTTAAAAAATTCAAAAATAAGGTAAAAATTATAAAGGGTGGAAAAGAAAGAAGTGACTCGTCATTTTTAGGAATTAAGTATGCTAAAAAATTAGGTGCCAAAAACGTATTTATTCACGATGCTGCAAGACCAAATTTTTCTATCAATTTGTTAAAAAATATTTCTAAAAGCTTAAAAAAAAATCAGGCAGTTGTACCTTTTATTAATTCCTCCGACTCTATTAAATATAAAACTAAATTAAATTATTTTAATTTAAATAGAAAAAATATATTAAAGACTCAGACACCTCAAGCATTTAGGTTAGAGAATATTTTAAAACTATCAAAAAACAATAAAAGTAAAGTTAATGATGAAGCTACTTTGTTTATAAATCAAAATTATAAAGTAAAATTTATTCGTGGTGAAAATAAGAATAATAAAATTACGTATGCTGATGATTTAAATGACCAAAAAATATTTTATGGTTTGGGTTTTGATATACATAGACTAGTTAGAAAAAAGAAACTTTATTTGGGAGGTATCAAAATTCCATATCATTCAGGTCTTGCAGGTCATTCAGATGGTGATGTTATTTTACACTCAATTATAGATGCAATTTTAGGTTCTATTAGAAAAAAAGATATAGGTGCTTATTTTCCAAATACAAAGAAATTTAAAAATATAAGATCTACAAAGTTGTTAAAACCAATTTTAGAAATGCTCGATCAAGCAAATTTTTACATAAATAATTTGGATATAAATTTAATATGTCAAAAACCGAGAGTTTCAAAATATAGGAACAGAATTGTTGAGTCTATATCTAGACTAATGAATTTAAATAAAGATTTAATTAATCTAAAAGGTAAAACTGTTGAAAAATTAGGTTTAATTGGAAAAGAACAAGCGATAGCGTGTGAAGTAATAGTTTCGATAGCAAAATATGATTGAAAATATAAATAAATACTTTGTTACGATGTTTGGATTGGGCAAGTTTAAAAAAATGCCTGGTACTATTGCATCTTTTACAACAACAGTAATACTTTTTCTTTACTTCCATATATTTAATTTTCCTAAAAACTTTTTCCTATTTTTTTTGGTAATTGTTACAATTTATGCGTTTATTGCTGTTGCAAATTATATAAAATCAAAAAACAACAAAGATCCAAAAGAAGTTGTTATTGATGAATTCATTGGTCAATCTATACCGATATATCTTTATGAAATTTCGCATGGAACAGAAAAAAGTTTCGAAGATTCTTTTTATTTTTATGTAATAATGTTCATGACATTTAGAGTTTTTGATATAATTAAACCCTTTCCTGTAAGTTATTTTGATAAAAATTTTAAAAATAGTTTTGGAGTGATTATGGATGACATTGTTGCGGGTTTATATGTGGTATTATTTTTAATATTTTTTATGACAATAAAGATATATTTTACTATATGAATAATATTAATAATTTAATTCGCACCTTAAAAAGAAAGAAAATTAAAATTTCGTGCGCTGAATCATGCACTGGTGGACTTTTAGCTAGTTCAATTACTTCAGTTAGCGGTGCATCAAAAATATTCAACTTAGGTCTTGTGACATACTCTAATCAAGCAAAAATTAAAATTTTAAAAGTTAATAAAAATATAATTAAAAAATATGGTGCAGTGAGTTATCAGTGTTGTATCTCAATGGTGAATAATTTATCAAAAATTTCTAATGCTAATATTAATATTTCAGTAACTGGAATTGCAGGACCAAAAGGTGGCACCAAGCAAAAACCTGTAGGGTTGGTATATATAGGTATCAAAAAAGGTAATAAAATTAAGATTAATAGGTATGTTTTTAAGAATAAAAACCGAAAATCTTTTCAAAGGGCTACGGTAAAAAAAGCTTTTGAGTTAATATTAGGAATTATCTAAGATTTTATTTGCTTGTTTTTCAAATGCATCTGCAATTTTATTTAATCCATATTGAAAAGATTTTGTCATAATAATATTTAAAAAACGATTTTTTAACTCAAAATCTACATCAAATGAAACTTCAGTTTGTCCTTTAAATTCTTTAAAATTCCATTTATTTTCGAGATGTTTAAGAGGACCATCAATATTAGTTACAAAAATTAAATCTTTATCTTTATAATACTTTACATCACTTTTATATGTATCTTTAAAAGGACCTTTTCCAATAGTTAAATCAGCTACGATTAATATTTCATTACTCTTATCCTCTTTACTATATACTTTTGAACCTAAACAATAAGGAATAAAATTAGGATATTTTTCAATATCCAAAACAAGTTCGATCAAATCTTTCTTATTACAGTTAATAATTCTTTTAACTGAGGCTTGAGGCATTTGTTCTGAGTCTATTTTTTTGCAAAACTTTAAAATCCTCATCCGCGTGGTATGAAGATCTAGTCATTGGTGAAGAAGATACCAATAAAAATCCTTTTGCTTTAGCCTGTTGTTCTAACTCATTAAATTCATCTGGATGATAATATCTAACTAAAGGAAAATGTTTTGGTGATGGTTGTAAATATTGACCTATGGTTAAAAAATCTACATCAGCTGAAATTAAATCATCCATGACTTGTAAAATTTCATCTTTTGTTTCTCCTAAGCCAACCATTAAGCCAGATTTGGTGAAAACATTTTTGTTTATTTGTTTTGAATTTTTTAAAAGTTCAAGTGAGCCAAAATATCTTGCTCCAGGTCTAACTTTTCTATAGAGGCTAGGAACTGTTTCAATATTATGATTAAAAACATCAGGGTTTGCCTCAAGAACCTTTTTATAGGCCTCTCCTTTTCTAAGAAAGTCTGGTGTTAAAACTTCTATAGAGGTATTAGGATTATTTTTTTGAGTTGTTTTAATCACTTCAAAAAAGTGTTGTGAGCCTCCATCAGGTAAATCATCCCTATCAACTGATGTAATCACAACATGTTTTAGATTTAATTTTTTAACAGCATTGGATATTTTATAGGGCTCAAAAGGATCTAGTTTATCTGGCTTGCCTGTTTTAACATCACAAAATCCACAAGCCCTTGTGCAAGTGTCACCCATAATCATAAATGTTGCATGTCTTTTACTCCAGCACTCGGTAATATTTGGACAATTAGCCTCTTGGCATACAGTTACGAGATTATTTTGATTTATAACGCTTTTAGTAATAAAAAATTCTTTACTATTTAATAACTTAGACCTTATCCAATTTGGTTTTTTTTTAATAGGATTTATAGATTTATTTACTTTTTCTGGATGTCTAATTGTCATTGTTAACTATTATATAGGTACTCTCGCCTTTTTTACCAAGCATTAATTTGTCTCGTATTAATTGATCGACAAAATCCTTGTCGATATTATCAGTTAATAGGGAGTTTTCTAATTCTAATCTTTTTATTTTTGACAATTTAACAGTTTCTTCGTTTGTAAGCTTTTTTAAAGTTTCCTTTTTTTCGAAATATGAGAATAGACCCCTCTGACCACCTAACAAGTTAATTAAAAAATAAATTATTAAAAAAAAAGAAATTATTTCAAAGTAATTTTTTTTTATTTTTGTTAGCATTAATGAATTTTATTCATTTTTGCCTTTTTTCCTAGATTTTCTTCTATTCGAATTAATTGATTATATTTAGCAACTCTTTCTGACCGGGACAAAGACCCTGTTTTTATCTGATTTGAGTCGGTGCCAACTGCTAGATCTGCAATAAATGTGTCTTCACTATCGCCAGATCGATGAGAAATAATTGTACTAAATCCTATTATTTTTGCAAATTTTATAACTTCTAAAGTTTCAGTTACTGTTCCGATTTGATTAAGTTTAACAAGTATCGAATTTGAAGAATTATTTAAAAATCCCATTTTTAATCTTTCTAGATTAGTTACGTATAAATCATCACCAACTATTTGAGTTTTTTTTGATGACTTAGTCAATTTGTTCCATGAGGACCAATCATTCTCAGAAAATGGATCTTCTATAGATTTGATTTTAAACCTTTTGATTAATTGTAGATATTTTTTGATAGATTCATTAGTAGAAATGAATTTTGTCGAGTGAATAGAATACTTGCCTTTTTTATATAATTCATTTGCAGCAACATCCAAACAAATTGAAATATGCTTACCATTGATAAAACCAGATTTTTTTATAGCATTAACTATTAAAGTTAAAGCATTTTCGTTTTTATTTATCATTGGAGCAAATCCACCCTCGTCTCCTACAGATGTAGATAAACCTTTTGAATTAATTATTTTTTTTAGATTTTGTATAACCAAATAGCACATTCTTACTGCATCAGAAAAATTTTTCGCTCCATCTGGTCTAATCATAAATTCTTGAATCCTTAAACCATTATTCGAATGAGCTCCGCCATTAATAATATTCATTAAAGGATATGGAAGTCTAAAATTTTTATTTTTTAAAAAACACTCGTAAAGTGGTTTATTTTTAATTTTTGCTGACAATTTTTTGTTAGCCATTGATACTGCTAGAATTGCATTTGCTCCAATTTTAATTTTTTGTTTAGTACCATCTAAATTGATCATTATGCTATCAATTCTTTCTTGATTATGAACATTTTGACCTTTGAGTTTTTTTGAAATTTTTTTATTTATTAAATCTATCGCCTTAAAAACACTTTTGCCTAAATACTTTTTGTTGGACTTATCTCTTTTTTCAAAAGCTTCGTATGTTCCAGTAGATGCGCCAGAGGGGCAAATTGCTGATGCACTACTTTTACCAGAAAATATCTCTGCCTCTATTGTTGGATTTCCTCTACTATCAAAAACCTGTCTTGCAACAATTTTTGAAATCTTACTCATTATTTTTTAATTAAATTATCAATTTCACAAAGTTGAGAAATAAGATTTTCTAATTTGTTAAGTGGAAGCATATTGGGACCATCAGATGGTGCATTGTCAGGATCTTGGTGTGTTTCTATAAAAACACCTGCTACACCAACTGCAATTGCCGCTCGGGATAGATGTTCTACAAACTCTCTTTGTCCACCACTTTTTTCTCCCATTCCACCTGGTTGTTGAACAGAATGCGTTGCGTCAAATATCACCGGGTAACCATTTTTTGCCATTATAGGTATGGATCTCATATCAGAAACCAAAGTATTGTATCCAAAACTTGCTCCTCTTTCGGTTACTAAAATATTATTATTTCCTGAATCTGATATTTTTTTTGTTACATTGACCATATCCCAAGGTGCTAGAAATTGTCCTTTTTTAACATTAATAATTTTATTTGTTTTTGCAGCTGCAATGAGCAAGTCTGTCTGTCTACACAAAAAAGCTGGGATTTGCAAAACATCGACGTGATTTGAAACTATTTTACATTGTTCTTCGTTATGAATATCAGTGAGAACAGGTACGTTTATTTCTTTTTTTATTTTATCAAATACGGGCAATGATTTCTCTAAACCAGCTCCCCTTTTACCTTTTAGGCTGGTTCTGTTGGCTTTATCAAAGGATGTTTTATAAATGAATCCTAAGTTAAATTTTTTTGTGATTTCCTGTATTTTACCTGCCATGTCTAATGCATGTTGTTCTGTTTCCAGCTGACATGGTCCTGCTATTAAACAAAATCTATTAGAATTTGAAATTTCTATTTGATTACATTTAACTTTAATATTTTGCATTTTTGATTTTTGCTGCTTTGATAAATGATGAGAATAATGGATGTGGGTTTAAAGGTCTAGATTTAAATTCTGGATGAAATTGAACACCAACAAACCAAGGATGATTTTTTAGCTCTATAATCTCAGGTAATTTGTGATCCGGTGACATTCCAGAAAAAATTAGACCTTTATCTTCAAATTTGTCTTTATAATCAATATTTACCTCATATCTATGTCGATGTCTCTCATTTATACTATTAGATCTATAAATTTTTTGAATTAGAGAATTTTTTTTTAATTTAGCCTCATAAAGACCAAGTCGCATTGTACCACCAAGCTCCTTTTTAGAACCTTTGAAAATTTTACCATCTCTATTCCATTCATGTATTAATCCTATTACATTCACTCCTGTCTTGCTAAATTCACTAGATGTAGCTTTCTTTATTTTCAATACATTTCTTGCATATTCGATGACGGCCATCTGCATTCCATAACAGATACCTAAAAATGGTATTTTATTTTGTCTTGCATATTTTATAGCCTCAATTTTACCCTCAGTACCTCTTTTACCAAAACCACCTGGTATAAGTATACCTGATATATTTTTTAATTTTTCTTTTATTTCATTAGGTTTTAATTTATCAGATTCAATTCGTATTAAATTCACCTTCACGTTATTATCTATTCCACCATGTATCAAAGCCTCATCAAGTGATTTATAAGCATCTTTAAGATTTACATATTTACCTATTAAACCAATATTTACTTTATGTTTTGTTTTCAAAACAACATTAGTAATTTTTTTCCATGGATTGAGGTTTACATTTTTCTTAGATTTTAATTTAAAGTATTTAAGAACAATTTTATCAAGTTTCTCTTTATTAAAACTTATGGGAGCTTCGTAAATCGTTTTAACATCGACTGTCTCAATAACATTTTCAAAAGGAACATTGCAAAATAATGATATTTTTTTTCTTTGATCAAATGGTAAAGGCTGTTCTGATCTACAAATAATTATATTAGGCTGAATACCAATTGTTCTTAGTTCTTTGACAGAATGTTGCGTTGGTTTTGTTTTAATTTCATCTGAAGCTCTCATATATGGTACTAAAGTTAAGTGGATAAACAGTGTATTTTTTTTTCCATGGTCATTTGAAAATTGTCTTATTGCTTCCAAAAATGGTAAGCTTTCAATGTCACCTACTGTTCCTCCTATCTCGCAGATTATAAAATCTTCAGAGCTAACATCTTTCTTTATAAATTCTTTTATTCTATCAGTGACATGTGGTATTACTTGTACCGTCTTACCTAAATAACCACCTTTTCTTTCTCTTTGAATAATATCACTATAAATTCTTCCAGTGGTTATATTATCAGATTGTTTTGCTGATATATCTGTGAATCTTTCGTAATGGCCCAAATCAAGATCTGTTTCTGCGCCATCATCAGTCACAAAAACTTCCCCATGTTGAAACGGACTCATTGTGCCAGGATCTACATTTAGATAGGGGTCTAACTTTCGTAGTCTTACTTTATAACCTCTTGACTGGAGTAAATAAGCTAGCGAAGCAGATGATAATCCTTTACCAAGTGATGAGACCACGCCGCCAGTGACGAATATATATCGCGCCATGGAAGTATCTTATAGCGACTAAATCAATAAATGAAAAGGATTAATTGTTATTATCTGGAATTTTAGGGGTATCTTCAGTTTCTTCTACAGCATCAATTACTGAAGTTTCTGATATCAAATCCCCTCTTGATACTATGGTCAAACTTAAGCTGCATATAATAAATAACGTTGCAACGATTCCTGTGGCTTTTGTTAGAAAATCCCCTGCGGTTCTTGAAAACATAAAATTATCTTGAGAAACTCCAATACCAAGAGCACCACCTTCTGATTTTTGAAACAAAACTAAGATTACTAATATAATTGCTAAAATTATATTTAGTATCAACAAAATATTTTCCATGATGACTAATTAAAGGTTTTTTTTATTATATCAATAAGTTTTTTTGAGCTTTGGGATGCACCACCAATTAAATATCCATCTAATAAATCAATCATATTTAATTTTTTAATATTATTTGGACTCACCGATCCACCATATAAAATTTTATAATTATTAAATTTTTTACTTATTATTGATTTGATAAATTTAATATTTTTTTCTAGTTCAAGGTTATTTGGTACAACACCTGTTCCTATTGACCATACTGGTTCATAAGCAACTATAATCTTACATTTTTTACCAATACCTTTTAAGCCATTCATAATTTGCTTTTTTAAGATTATATTTGTTTTTTTATTTTTTCTTTGAAAGGATGTTTCACCAATACAGAATATTACGTTCAATTTACTTTTAATTGCTGATAAGATTTTTTTATTTATTTGCTTATGATCCTCGCCTAATGTTCTATTTTCTGAGTGTCCTATAATTACATATTTTACACCTAAATTTTTTAACATTTTTGAATTAATAAAGCCTGTATGAGCTCCAAAATCATAATTCTCATGAATATTTTGAGCTCCAGTTTCTATTGAGGATTTTTTTAAAGTATCAACAAAATCACTCAAGAGTGTGTATGGAGGACAATAAATAATCTTAAATTTTTTACTTTTACTAAGCCTTGAAAATTTTATAACGTTTTTAATACTTTTTAATGAACCTAAATCGCCATACATTTTCCAGTTTGCAATAAAATATCTTATTTTATTTGTCATATTGATACTTATAATCTATAGCTTTGTCTTTTATAGTTCAATAAATTAAAAAATTTATGCTTAACAGTATTAGAAACTTTTCAAAAACAATATTTGCAAAAATATTATTAGTTATTGTTGTAATCCCTTTTGTGTTTTGGGGCATGGGAGGTGTATTTAGTAGTGGTAATACAAATTCTTTAGCTAAAATTGATAATATCAATATATCTACCCAGGAATTTATCGAACACATAAATGATCTAAATATTAATCAAGAGGCAATTAGAGAAAATTTAGATAATGAAATAGTTGAGGAGCTATTGTCAGAATTAATATCAAAAAAAATTTTAGAAATTCAAATCAATGAGTTAGATATAAATATTACTGAAAAAAATTTAGCTAATATAATAAAAAAAAATCCTAACTTTTTCGATGAAAATAATAATTTTTCTAGACTAAAATATGAAAAATTTATTTTAACAAATCAAATTGATGCTCCTACTTTTGAGAGAAGACTTAAAGAGAGAGAATTACAAAATAATTTATTTAATTTTATTTCTGGTGGAATTTATTCACCATTATTTTTAACAAAGAAACTTTACGAAAACGAAACAAAAAAAATTGAGATTGAATATATTGACCTTAAAGAAATATATGGATCAAAAGACAGTATAAAAAATAATGATGTAAATAAATATATTGATAAAAATGAAAATAATTTAAAGCAAGAATTTATTAATTATACTTATGTAAAATTAACACCTGCAGATTTAATAGGCTCTGAAGAATACAACCAAATCTTTTTTGATAAAATTGATGAAATAGAGAATAAAATATTAACAGGAAATTCATTAGATCAGATTGTTTTAGAATATAAGCTTGAAAAAAAGAGTAAAGAAAATGTAAATGTTAGTAGTGAATTAACAAATATTGATAATAAAATATTAGATTTATCAAGTAAGAGTCAAATTGATATTATTGATATGAATGAGTTCTATTTACTTTATGAGATAGAAAATATAGTCAAAAAATTACCGGATAGAAATAATGATAGTTTTATTAAGAGCGTTAAGGATAAAATATATCAAGAAAAAAGAATTAATCATAATATTGAATTACTACAAAAAATTAATGCAAAAAAATTCACGGATGCTGACTTTAATAAAATTGTAAATTCAGATAAATCAAAAATCAAAAAATTATTATTGAATTCATCGAGAGATAATAAAACATTCCAAATTGACTCAATTAAAATCATTTATAACATGCCAATCAAAAGTTTTACTATGGCATCGGATGAGGATAAAAATATATATTTAGTTAAAATTTTAAGAGAGATAATTGATAACTCCTCATTTTCAGGTGATAAAATTAATGATTATCAAAAATTATCTGCTAGCAACATAAATAAGGAAATTCTAACTGCTTATGATTTTTATTTAAATGAAAAGTACAAAATTAAAATAAATGAGCAAACATTAGAAAGAGTAAAAAATTATTTTAGATAAAATAATGCAAAGCTATTCAAAATTTAAGCGGGATTATAGTGCTAAAAAAAATCAAGTATTATATAAAATTAAAAAGGTTAAAAATGATCATGAGATTATTAAATTAATTGATGATTTTTTATTAGAAAAAAATAGTTTTATATTTGAGTCAGTCGAAAAAGGAAAAATAAAAGGCAGATATACAATTTTTGGTAGGAACCCCGATAAAATTTGGGAATTCAATAATAATTATGGCTATTTGATACAGAATAATAAAAAAATTAAAATTAAAGGAAATCCTGAAAAACTAATAGAGAAAATAATAGAAGATTTTAAATTTAAAACTCCCTCAATTTTACCACCAATATCATCTTTGATTTCAGGATATTTTTCTTATGACTCAATTAGATATATTGAAAAAATACCCAATACTTGTAAAGACGATTTAAAATTGCCAGATGTTAGACTCTTAAGACCTAGAACTTTGATTATTTATGATAACTTAAAAAAAAAAATATTTTATATTATTAATGTTTTCAATGACGAAAAAATAACAAATTTTTCAAAAAAATATACACAAGTTCAAAATGAATTAAATAGTCTATACAATAATAATTTTAACATTAAAAAGAAAAATAATATTAAAAAAAGTAGTTTTAGAATAAATATAAAATCGAATACTTCAAAAAGTAGTTTTCTAAATATGGTGAAGAAAGCTAAAAACTTTATAAAAATAGGTGATATTTTTCAGGTTGTTTTAAGTCAAAGATTTGAAGCTAAATTATCAAAAGATCCCATAGATATATATAAAAAATTAAGGGTTACAAACCCTTCGCCTTTCATGTTTTTTTTTAATTTTCCTGACTTTCAAATTATCGGTGCGAGCCCTGAAATTCTAGTCAGACTAAGAGACAATAAAATAACTGTAAGGCCCATAGCTGGAACTAGACCAAGGGGAAAAAATTATATTCAGGATAAATTTTATGAAAAAGATTTACTAAATGATAAAAAGGAACTTTCAGAACATTTAATGTTATTAGATTTAGGAAGAAATGATGCGGGTAAAGTTTCTAAAATTAACACTGTAAAGGTCACAGAGAGCTTTACTATTGAGAGATATTCACATGTTATGCATATAGTTTCTAATGTAACGGGTGTATATAATAACAAATATTCTAAGTTTAAGTCATTATTGGCTGGATTTCCTGCTGGAACCGTTTCGGGTGCACCAAAAATAAGAGCCATGGAAATTATTGATCAGCTAGAAAAAACAAAACGAAAAGTTTATGCTGGAGGTATAGGTTATTTTTCTGCTAATGGAGAATTTGATACTTGTATAGCACTGAGAACTGCAATGGTAAAAAATAAAAAATTTTACGTTCAAGCTGGAGCTGGGATAGTAGCTGACAGTGTGCCTTTAAAAGAATATGAGGAAACTGTAAATAAAGCTAAAGCTCTAATTAATGCTTTAAGATAATGAAAATTGTATTAATAGATAATTACGATAGTTTTACTTTTAATTTGTTCCATTATTTATCATCTTTTAAAATAAAAGTTGATGTAGTTAGAAATGACAAGATTACCTCAAAGCAAATTTTGAATAAAAAATACAACAAAATTGTAATATCACCAGGACCAGGAAACCCCAATCAATCTGGAAATTGTCTAAATATTGTTAAATCACTTCATGAAAAAGTTCCTATTTTAGGCGTTTGTTTAGGTCATCAAATAATTGGACAAGTGTTCGGTTCAAAAGTAGTTCAAGCAAAAAAATTAATGCATGGTAAAACAAGTAAAATTATTTCAAAAAAAATAGGAATATTAAAAAACTTACCAAAAAATTTTGATGCAACAAGATATCATAGTTTAATAATTGATAAAAAAACCCTTTCAAAAGACCTTGTAATTACTGCACAGACCACAGATGGATTAATTATGGGAATTCAGCATAAAAAATATAACGTTCATGGAGTGCAATTTCACCCTGAAAGTATTAAAACAAAATTAGGATTAAAAATTTTAAAAAAC
The DNA here is from genome assembly GCA_902628635.1 of uncultured Pelagibacteraceae bacterium. Taxonomy (GTDB): domain Bacteria; phylum Pseudomonadota; class Alphaproteobacteria; order Pelagibacterales; family Pelagibacteraceae; genus Pelagibacter. Next base: position 16,972 of record CACONQ010000009.1, read on the forward strand.
TTTATAAAATATAAAAATTAGTGAAAAATTATATCGATAAAATTAAAAAGAAACAAAGTCTGACCTTTGATGAAAGCAAAGCTGCTTTTGAGATATTAATGGAAGGAAAAGCAGATGATAAGGAAATATTTGATTTTTTAACATCATTATCTGAGAAAGGTGAGTCCTCAGATGAAATAGCCGGTGGAGTTTTTGTGCTGAGAAATAAGTCCAAAAGGGTGACTGTGGAAGGTTGTGTTGATACATGTGGAACTGGTGGAGATGGTATGAACACGCTGAATATATCCACTGCCTCTGCTTTGTTACTAGCAAGCATGGGTATAAAAGTTGCAAAACACGGCAATAAAGCTGTCTCGTCAAAATGTGGATCTGGAGATGTGTTAGAGGCTCTGAATATCAAAATAAATTTAGAACCGAATGGTATTGAAGATCAAATAAAAAAAAATAATTTTGGTTTTATGTTTGCGCCTAACTATCATAGTGCTATGAGATTTGTTGGTCCGATCAGAAAAAAAATTGGAAAAAGAACTATATTTAATATGATTGGGCCTTTAAGTAGTCCTGCCCTAGTTAAACGGCAAGTTGTTGGGGTTTTTGATAAAAAACTCTTAAAGATATTCGCAAATGCTTTAAATAATTTAGATATAAAATTTGCATGGATTGTTAATAGTGAGGATGGTTTAGATGAAATTTCACCATATGCAAAAACAAATGTAATTCAACTAAAAGACAATAAAATTTCTGAAATAATAATTGATCCAAAAGAGTTGAATGTAAATGCAGATAAGTTTGAAAATATTGTTGGTGATGATGCAAAATTTAATGCAGGTAAAATGATTAATATATTTGAGGGAGAGGATAATGATTTTTCTAAAGCTGTATGTTTAAATGCTGCTGCAGGTGCAATTGTAAATGAAACCCATCAAAGTTTTGCTGATGCATATAACCATTCACGAGAACATATTCTATCCAAAAAAGTTATTAAACATTTAGAAAAAATTCAAAATGCCTGATAATGTTCTTGAAAAAATAATAAAAAAAAAAAAAGAAAAAATACAAAGTTTAAAAGAAACTATTTCTTTAGAATCGTTAAAGCAATTAATATCTTCAAACAAAACTTTTGTTAATTTTAAAGAAAAAATTGAAAATAATATTAAAAATAATAAAATTTCTATTATTGCTGAAATCAAAAAAGCCAGCCCCTCAGCTGGTATACTAATAAAAGACTATGATCCAGTTAAAATAGCCAATATATATAATGAAAATAAAGCTACCTGTTTATCAGTTTTAACTGAAGAAGATTTTTTTTTAGGAAATATGACTCATATAAAAAGTATCAAAGAAAAAATAAACTTACCCATTCTTTGTAAGGATTTTTTTGTGGATAAATTTCAAGTGCCATTAGCAAAAAGTTTTGGTGCAGATGCAATATTAATTATATTAGCTGGAGTAAGTGAAAACCTTGCAAATGAATTGTATGAAGAGGCATCTAAATTAAATATGTCTGTTATAGTTGAGGTCCATACTGTCGATGAAGCTAAAGAGGCTCTAAAATTTAAAAATGCTTTAATAGGAATCAATAATAGAAATTTAAAAACTTTAAAAACTGACATAAATACAACTTTTGATATTCATAATGTTCTGAAAGGTCACCCAGGTCCATTAATTTCTGAAAGTGGAATTAAAACAAAAGATGAGCTTTTGGATTTGTCGAAAAAGACCTCTATTAAAACTTTTTTAATTGGTGAATCACTTTTAAAAAATTTAAATAACAATTCTATTTTTTCAGTTCTTTAGTCAATAAATCCCTATTTTTGTTACTTTTTTTACTATTGTTAATTATAGAGAACTTTTGTAGAACAGATTCTGTACGATATTTGTTCTATGCTAACAAAAAAACAAAAAAACCTGCTTTTATTTATCAACAAGAAGTTGAGAAGCTCTGGTGTATCTCCTTCTTATGAAGAAATGAAAGCTTCACTTAATCTAAAGTCCAAATCTGGAATTCATAGATTAATTAGTGCTTTAGAGGAAAGAGGATTTATCAAAAGACTGGCCCATAAAGCAAGAGCTTTAGAAGTAATAAAATTACCTGAAACAGCTTCTGCTAATGATATTTATAATAGCTTCTCACCAAGTGTAATAAAAGGTGGCTTAGACAGTGAGCAGGAAATTGGTGGAGTAGAAATACCAGTATTAGGTAAAATTGCTGCTGGAACTCCTGTAGAAGCGATACAAAATGAGGTTTCTAGAATTCCACTTCCTGAAAATATTGAAAAAAAAGGTGAATATTTTGGATTAAAAGTTCAAGGTGACTCTATGATTGAAGCAGGTATTAATGATGGAGATACGGTTGTTATTAAAAAGACCGATACAGCTGATAATGGAAAAATAGTTGTTGCTCTTATTGATGATCACGAGGCAATGTTAAAAAGAATTCGAAAAAAAGGTAAAACCGTAGCGCTTGAAAGTGCTAATAAAAATTACGAAACTAAAATTTTCGGACCTGATAGAGTAAAAGTTCAAGGTGTTCTAGTATCTTTATATAGAAGTTTCTAATTAAATATAATAAACAATTATAATGAAAAAAGTAGCAACTAGATTTGCTCCCTCTCCTACTGGACCTTTGCATATAGGTGGAGTTAGAACTGCACTATTTAATTGGTTATATTCCAAAAATCAAAATGGTAAATTCTATTTAAGAGTTGAGGATACAGATAAAGAAAGATCAAAAGAAGAGTATAAAAATCAAATAATAAAATCGCTCAAATGGATTGGCATCAACTATGATGAAAAAGAATATATACAATCGAATAAAATTAAGGACCACATAAAAATTGCAAATGAATTACTTAAAAATGGTCAAGCGTATAAATGTTATTGTTCAAGCGAAGAGATAGAGGAGCAAAAAAAAAGGGCTAAGCAAAAAAAAATCCCTTATATCTATGATAGAAGATGGAGAGATAAGAGTGAGGCAGATGCTCCAAAAAATATTCAACCAGTTATAAGATTTAAAAGTAAGATAGATGGTACATCTTTATTAAAAGATTTAGTTCAAGGCGATGTTGAAATTGATAACAATACTATAGAAGATTTCATCATTTTAAGAAATGATGGAACTCCAACATATAACTTATCTGCATCTGTAGATGACCATCTTATGAATGTGACACATATAATTAGAGGTGACGACCATAAAATAAATACCTTTAAACAAATACAAATTTATCAAGCAATGAAATGGGAGATACCTTCATTTGCACATATACCTTTAATTCATACAATTGAAGGAAAGAAACTCTCAAAAAGAGATAAGGCCTCAACATTAGATGATTATTCTAAAATTGGTATCATGCCAGATGCTTTAAGAAATTATCTTTTAAGATTAGGATGGTCTTATAAAGACAAGGAAATATTTACTCTAGATGAAAGTATTAAACTTTTTAATCTAGAGGGAATTGGTAAATCTCCTTCAAAACTTGATATGAACAGAATTTTATCAATGAATGAACATTATATTAAGAGTATTGACGAAAATCATTTGTTTGATCAACTCACCGAGTATTGCAAATTATATAAAAATGAAATTCAATCTGATAAAAAAGATAAGATTAAAGAATCCCTGATTTTCCTTAAAAATAAAGCTAAAACCTTGGAAGATATATTTAATAATGGTCAATATATAATGGTAGATGAGGTTAATTTTAATAAAGATGATATTAAGTTAATTGATGACAAGGCCAAAAAAGTCATTTCTGATTTCAATACGCAATTAGGTAGTGTTGATAAACTTAACAAAGAAACATTAGAGCCAATAGTAAATGAATTGATTAAATCAAATGATACGAATTTTAAAGGTGTTGGGCAGCCTTTAAGAATAGCTTTAACAGGTTCTAAATTTGGGCCTGGTATATATGACATAATTATTTCTCTAGGGAAAGAGGAAGTAAGAAAAAGATTAACTAGTAAGAAAATTAGTTAATACTGAAGAAGCTTCATCTGTAGATGAAGTTTTCGATCTGATTTTAGCTAAGGTTTCCTCACAATCATTAATTTGTTTTTTCATTAATTCTGGATTTTTTAAAAAATAGATAACTGAATTATAAATTTCTTTAGAATTACACTCTTTCTGGATTAATTCGGGAATAATTTCTTTATTATTGATAATATTAATGATGTTAGCAAATTTTATTTTTACCAACGTTTTAACAATTAAAAAGTTTAAAAAATTCATTTTATAGATAATTATAGAGGGAACTTTTGCATTACAAATTTCAAGTGAAACAGTTCCAGATTTAGAAACCGCAAATATAGATTTATTAAGTATATGATCTTTTATTTTTTCATCAGAAATAACTGATACATTTTCTAAATTTGAATTATTAATTTTTTCATTTATTAAACTTTTATTTTCATCAGTGGCATGAAAAACAAACGAAAAATTGTCAAATTTTTTGTTCATCATATTAATGAAATCAATTAAAATAGGCAAAAGTAAATTTACTTCGGATGATCTACTGCCAGAAAAAAGAGAGATAATTTTTTTATCATTTGATATAATATTAGATAAGTCTATTTTGTATTTTGATACTTTTTCTAATAATGGATGACCTACAAAAGTATTAGGGATATCTTCCTTATCAAAATATTTTTTTTCAAAATCAAATAATAATAAAATATGATCTAAAAATTTTTTAAACTTTTTTACTCTACCCTCCCTCCATACCCATACTTGCGGGGCTACATAATGAACGGTCTTGATCTTGCTATTTATTTTTTTTACTCTTTCAGCAACTCTTAATGTGAAATCGGGGCTATCTACACTAAATAAAATATCTGGATCAAATTTTATTATTTCCTCGACAGTTTTGTTTATTTTATTCCTAATTTTAAAAATATTAAATAAAACGCTTGTGAAACCAATATAGGTAATTTCTTTAAGATCAAAAATAGATTTTATTCCTAATGAATTCAAGTGTGTTCCACCAACACAAGAATATTTAATATTAGGATTATCTTTTTTAAGTTTGGATATAACTTTAGAAGCAAGTTTATCTCCTGAAGGTTCGCCAGTTAATATAAAAATCTTTTTCATTTAACAGAGATGAACATCTTATTTTTATTAACAAATTTAATACATTTGCTTTTATCTAAAAATACATGGTGTTTGTTTTTAATTACAATGCCTTTCAATCCAGCAGCTTTACTTTGTTTAATCGTTTTCAACCCAATTGTTGGAAGATCTACTCTTAAATCTTGTTTCTTTTTTGGAAACTTAACTAAAACACCATTATTTCTAAATTTTTTACTTCTGCTTTTTTCAAGCATTTTTTTAGTCCCACCCTTTCCTTCTATACAAATTATTTTTTTATTTCTGACCACAACCCCTTGGCTAAAATTATATTGTTTTAAACTATTTAGTGTTTTAATTGCTTTAACAATATCTAATTGGTCTTGTTTATTCGGTTTTATCTTTGAATATGTACCTTTTTTTAATGATAGTTCAGGATTAAATTTTAATGAATTTTCGGTTTTAATTTTGTTTTGTGCTAATATTTTAATAATTTCTTTAAGTATAGCTGCATCTCCAAGCTTAGATGCTTTAATTATTCTTGGGATATAGTAAATACCTTTAAAATCTAATTTTAATTTAGAAAAGTTTGGTTTGTTTACTTTTCC
>CACONQ010000010.1 GCA_902628635.1 uncultured Pelagibacteraceae bacterium
CTTTAAAAGATCAAAAAATTAAAGCCAGAGGTATTGATATTGATATTAATGCTGTCAAATTTTGTAAATCAAGAAAACTAAATGTTGATAAATCTGATTTAAAATCTGAGCCAAATAAAAAATACGACCTAATAACAATGTTTGACACAATTGAACATTTACATGATCCTGTATCCGAACTAAAAGAGGCAGCGAAAAAACTAAAGGCAAAATCCTATATTTTGGCTTTTACTCCAAATATTCATTCATTATCTTTTGAATTAATGGGTGTTGATCATAATATGTTAGCAGTCTTTGATCATATTTGTTTTTTTAACAATAGATCTCTCAAATACTTGTGTAAAAAAACTGGTCTCAAAATAAAATCTATAGAATACTTTGGCTTAGACATAAAAGATTATTTTCAATATTTACAATCTGAAAATAAAATTGAATTCAATACAATATTAAATAAATTTGCTAATTACACCCAATCTATTATAGATAATCAAAAAATATCTAATTCTATGAGAATAATATTTCAAAAAAAATAATGTTTGGATTACCTAAAAAAGTTGAATTTTGTTCACGATGTACTTTATCAAATCAGCGACCAGTCCCAGTAGCGGAATTTAAAACAAAAAAAATTTCTAAGAAAAAAGGTAATGTAATTAATAAAGATTTAGTTTGTAATGCATGTAAATTCGCAGATTTTAAAGCTAATTATATTAATTGGGATAAAAGAGAGACAGAATTAATTAAACTTTGCGATAAATATAGATCAAAAGGTAACAATGAATACGATTGCATTGTTCCAGGAAGTGGTGGCAAAGATAGTAGATATGCAAGCTATATCTTAAAGTATAAATATGGAATGAATCCGCTTACAGTTACTTGGGCTCCTCATATTTATACTGATATTGGAAAAAAAAATATGGATTCTTGGACTGAACATGTTGATAATTATTTGGTAACTCCAAATAAAAATGTTCAAAGAAAATTATCAAAAGAAGCATTTTTAAATTTGCTACATCCATTTCAACCATTTGTTTTTGGCCAAAGGTTTGCAGCGATAAAAGTTGCGATGAAAATGAAAATTAAGCTTATATTCCATGGAGAAAGTCCATTTGAGTATGGAGTTAGTAACTTAAAAGAGGCAAATTCAAATGGTTTCAATCAGTATTATTTTTGTGGCTCTCAAAAATTAAATGATATTTATTTGGGGGGAAAAAATGTAAATTCATTAATCTTAAAATACAATTTTAGAAAAAGTGATTTATTACATTATTTCCCAATAGATAAGAAAGAATTAAAAAAATTTAAAATAAATTATAAATTTTTAGGATATTATTTAAATTGGAACCCCCAAGAAATATTTTATTATGTATCAAAAAAAACTGGTTTTCTGCCAAACCCGGAAAGAACAGAAGGAACATATAGCAAGTACGCATCACTCGATGATAAAATGGATGGTTTTCATTATTATACTTCTTTTATTAAATTTGGCCTTGGCAGAGCGACAATGGATACATCACAAGAGATTAGAAATGGTCTTTTAGATAGAAATGAAGGAATAGACTTAGTAAAAAAGTATGATGGTGAATTTCCTGAAAAATATTTTGAAGAGGTCTTAAATTATATGGATATCAAGAAGGATCTATTTTGGAAAACAATTAACAAATTTAGACCAAAACATTTATGGGTAAAAAGAAAATCAAAATGGCAACTAAAGCACACAATTTATGAAAAAAAATAATATCAATTATTTTAAAAAAAATTACTTAAATTTTTTAAATTGTAAGATTAATTATAAAGTAAAAAAAATAAGATGTGAAATCTGCGGCTCTTCCAAAAACCATAAAATTATTGATTATATATCTTGGGGAGCCAAAAGATATGGCTATATGCCAATAGTATCATGCGATATATGTGGGTTTGTGTTTCAAAATTTCAGATTCTCAAAACATTTTTATGAAAATTTCTATAGTAAATATTATAGAGAAAAAATTTTTAAAAATCTTTCGCCTTCAAAAAATTTTTTATCTGATCAAAAAGAAAGAGGGTTAAAATTATTTAAATTCCTAAAAAAAGAAAACTTCATAAAAAAAAAAGGTAAAATGTTGGATGTTGGTTGTTCAACAGGCCTTTTTTTGAAACCTTTTTTAAATCAGGGATGGGAATGTTTTGGTAATGATCCGGATAAAAATTACATAGAATATGGGATAAAAAAATATAACCTGCCGATTAAATTTGAACAGGCAGAGAACATGAGTCTAAAAAAAAAATCATTAGATTTAATAATTATCATGGGATCATTAGAACATTGCTTTAATCCAAATATAGTAATGAAAAAATGTTCTCAAGCAGCTAAAGTTGGAGGATTATTAGTGTTGGAGGCTAGAGGAAACCCCCAATCTAAAAGCAAAAATTATTTTAATCATAATCATCATAGATATTTTTCAGAAAATTCTCAGGAATTGATGATGATAAAGCATGGATTTATTCCATTGCTTACTACAAGTTATCCCATTACAGGGCCAACTAGAAAAGGGGGCATTTATACGATTGGTATAAAAAAAAATAAAAAAATAAATTTAAAAAAAATTATCAATTCTGGCAAAAAAGAAAGTTTAGGCACAGTAATTTATAAATATAAATATTTTGATAAAATATATAAAGATAACTCATAGTGTGTGGATTTATTTGCATTGTCGGTAAAAATCAAAATAAAATAGTTTCAAAAAATAAAATTATTTCTGTTGGTTTCAAATATTTACACAGAGGCCCAGACGCACAAAATTATTACTTTGATGATCAATTCAAGTGTTTTTTTAGAAGACTTTCAATAATTGACCTTCATAATAGATCTGACCAACCTTTTCAGTCAAATAATAAAAGGTATGTAATGGTTTTTAATGGAGAAATTTATAATTTTAATATTCTTAAAAAAGAGCTAATTAGTTATGGTTTTTCATTTAAAACTAAAGGTGATACTGAAGTTTTATTAAAAGCTTTTGAAGTGTGGGGAAAAAAATTTGTTCACAAATTAAGGGGTATGTTCGCAATATGTATTTGGGATAAAAAGTTAAAAAGATTTTATGCTTTTAGAGATAGATTTGGAATTAAACCATTATATTATTCAATTTATAAAAATAATTTCTTTTTTTCATCAGAAATTAAAGACATATATCATTTAATCGAAAAAAAAAAATTTGTAGAAAATAAAAAAGTCATATCTAATTATTTAGCAAATTCATTTTTAAATGACACGGATGAAACTTTTTTTAAAGATATATACTCATTAAAACCAGGACATATGGTTGAAATTATAGATTTTAAAATTAGTTTTAAGAAATATTGGTCATTAAAATACTCAGAAAAAAATCTTTATGATAAGAATAAAATTACAAATTTGTTTAAAAATACACTTGATTTGCATACAATATCAGATGTTCCTATAGCTTATACGCTAAGCGGGGGAATAGATTCTAGCTTATTGGCAGGTGTTTCTGCAAAAATGTCTAAATTTAATAAAAAAACAAAGTTTTTTAGTGTTATTCCAAAATTTACTACGAATGAAAAACTATGGATAGATAGCACAGTCAAAAAATTTCAACTAAATCATTTTTACTTAAATATAAAATATAAAGGTTTAGATGATTTTGAAAAGTTTATTAATTTTCAAGATGAGCCAGTCCAAACAGCTAGTGCATATTACCAATACCTATTAAGAAAAGAAATTAAAAAGCATAATCTAAAAGTATTAATTGTAGGAGAGGGTGCAGACGAGGTTTTTGGGGGATATAAAAGATGTTTATTTTACTATCTAAAATTTATGAATTTTAAAAAAAAAGGAATTCTAAGTTATTTAAAGATGTCAGAAAAATTTATGCAATCTGATGTAGATTCTATTTTAAATAAATACATCAAATTTAAATTAATCATAAAAAAAAATACTAGTGATCTAGAAGATATCTCAAGTAGAAGTTTTTTAAATAATAAATTGCGATTTAATTTAAAATTTTTAGACGTTCCCAGCCATTCAAAAAATTTTTTTAAGGATGCATTAATTTCTCATATGACAAAAAGAGATTTACCGTATGTTTTAAGAATGGAAGATAAAAATTCTATGTCTCAAGGGATCGAGTCTAGAGTTCCATTTTTAGATCATGAGCTTGTTGAATACATATATCAGCTTAAAACAAAATATTTTATGGAAAAAGGAAAAAATAAATATATATTAAGAGACGCATTTAAAGAATATTTCTCAAAAAAAGTAGTAAATAGATACGATAAGTCTGCTAGACCTGGAAATAATAGTTATTTTATTTTTAATAGATTTTTTGGTGAATTCATAGATTTATTAAATAAAAACGATCAAAATAATTATTTTGACTCAAGAAAAATCAAATTACAATTTGAAAGGGATAAAAAAAACAATTTCTTTGTTCATTCTGATTTTTATTTTAGATCATTTAATTATTTGGTGTGGAAAGATAGATTTAAAATTTAGATAAACTACGTTTCTTCAAAAATTCAAAATGTTTTAAAAATAAATAAATATTTATTATTTGCCAAATATGGAAACTATTTGAGTTTTTTTTGGACATTAATTTTTTTTCTGCATTCAAAAAATATATGTCTTTAATTTTTTTCAAATTCCTTAAATATTTAAATATTTTGAAGATCTTTTTTTTATTTTTAAGCAATATTTGAAATTCAGGAACTGAATTTGATCTTTTTTTTTCTTTAAAAATATTTGCTGGCAAATGTCTCGAAATTATATTTATAAGTGGGTACTTAGGAAAACCATTACCAAACTTGTATTTATTTTTTAAAGAAAGCGATATTTCAACCACATTATGATCTAAAAATGGAAATCTAAGTTCTCTTGAGTAGCCTGCGCTTATTCTGTCGTGAAATCTAAGAACTCTCGGAAGTTTATTATGTTTTATATTAAAATATTCAATAGTTCTTAAATTGTTATTTTGTTTTTTAATTTTAATTCTTGACGGACTAATTTTAGAGCCATCCGTTGATCCACCGAAGTTATTTTTATATAATAAATTAGATAAATTGATAATTTTTTTATCAGTTAATTTGAAATTATTTCTAACTTTTAAATAAATACTTTGTTCCTCCTTTTTTTTTTTCATATCTTTGAGTGCCATTAAAACATGGGTAAAATAGCCTGATAAAATTTCGTCTGATCCTTGACCCTCTAAAGAAACCGGGATTTTTTTTTTTTGTATTTTATTTAATTGGCTCATTCCTAAAGTCGGTATACCACCAAATGGTTCATCCATGAAGTATTGAGTCTTTTGTGCTAATGAAAAAATTTTATTTTCTTTAAAATTAATTACTATTAATTTTTGATTTAGTATTTTGCAAATTTTTTTTGCTCTTCTTAAATCAAAGTCATCTTTTTTTTTATATTTTAGAAAATAGACTTTTATTGGTATTTTTTCACCAAACATTTCCTTAAGTTTACATAGTATTGCTGTGCTATCTACCCCACCGGAAAAATGAAGACTGATAGGCACATCAGATCTTAATCTTAGCATAATTGATTTTTCAAGAGCTTTTTCAAAATCACTTAAAGATAGATTTTTATTATCTAATTCAATTAATTTTTTTTCAAGCGAATAATATTTTTTTGATTTAATTTTGTTTTTTTCAAATTCATTTATCGTGCCTGGTTTAATTTCAAATACATTTGAAAAGAATGTATTAGGAGCAGCAGGGTACAATTCAGATTTTAAATAATTATTTATCTTATTAAAATTAACCTCAGTATTTTTCTCAATTGGTAAAGATTTTATTTCAGAGGCAAAATAGATTATTCTTTTTTGTATAGAATAATAAAGAGGTTTGGTTCCAAATCTATCTCTTATAAGAAAGATTTTTTTTTTTTTTAGATCAGCTAAAACTATCGAGAACATTCCATTTGTTTTTTTTATTGCATTTACACCCTCTGAAGCTAATAACTCTAATAATACTCTAGTATCACCCTTTTTAATTAAATCTGATCTACCCATTTCCTTCGCAATTTCTATATAATTGTATATTTCACCATTAAACAGCAGCATCCATCTTTTATTTTCTGACAACATAGGCTGTTTACCATATGATCCACCTAAAATTTTTAGCCTGTAAAAATTAACTTTCAAAAAATCGTTTCTAAATATTTGAAAATCGTCTGGTCCTCTATGATGTAAATTTATAGAATTAAACTTATTCTTAACACAATTTTTTTCTAAAAAATAACAACCTGAGAATCCGCACATAAAAAATATTCTTTGTAGAAGATTTATAAATGGTATAAACGATAATATGGGTTATATAAACTATTTTCAAGGATACAAAAATAAAAACATAAGAACTATAGCAGAGATTGGTCAAGCTCATGATGGAAGCTTAGGTTTAGCTCATTCTTACATAGATGCTTTAAAAAACACTGGTGTAACCGACGTAAAATTTCAAATTCATATTGCCGATGCTGAAAGTAGTAAAAAAGAAAGATTTAGGAAAAAATTTTCATATGAAGATAAGACAAGATTTGATTACTGGAAAAGAATTGAATTCACCGGCGAGCAGTGGTTGGGTATATTAAGACATTGCAAAAAAAATAAATTTAATTTTGTTGCTTCACCATTCTCCATAGAAGCGGTCGATCTTCTAAAAAAAATTGGTTGCAAGACTTTTAAAATTGCATCTGGAGAAGTGAATAATTATTTAATGATTGATAATATAATTAAGCATAAAAAAGAAATAATTTTATCTAGTGGTTTATCTAATTTTAAGGAGTTAGACAAAGCTGTAAGAAGAATTAAGAGAAAAAAAAGTAATTTATCTGTTTTACAATGTACTTCAGAATACCCCTCAAATTTTAAAAATATAGGCTTAAATGTAATTCAGGACATAAGAAACAGGTATAATGTACCCGCAGGTCTATCAGATCATTCAGGAAATATAAATACATTATTAGCTGCAGCAGCAGTTGGAGCTGAACTTATAGAGTTCCACGTAACATTTAATAAAAAAAGTTTTGGTCCTGATAGTAGATCTTCAATAGAAATTGACGAAGTAAAAAAACTAGTTGAAAGTACAGATTATATTAAGAAATGTTTAAATCATAAAATCAATAAATCAAAAGTAAAAATTAATATGAAGTTAAAAGAAATATTTTCTAAGTCTTTAGCTATTAATAAAAATTTAAATAAAAACCATAAAATAAAGATTGAAGATTTAGAGACAAAAAAACCAGGAGGCATAGGAGTTGATACAAAGCATTATGAAAAAGTAATTGGAAAAAAATTGAATAAAAGTTTGAGAAAAAATAGTTTTTTAAAATTTAAAGATTTAATATGAGAAAAAATGTTTGTGTAATAATTACAAATAGAGCGAATTTTGCTAGAATGAAATCTCTCTTAATTGAGATAAAAAAATCAAAAAAATTAAATTTGCAAATAATTTTATCGGGGTCGGCTTTGTCTCATAGGTTTGGACAACTTGAACACGAACTTAGAAAAAATAAGTTACTTCCAATAGCTAAAAGTTTTTTTTTAATTGATGGTAGTGATCCAATAACTCAAGCCAAATCCACAAGTTTAGCTATAACTGAGTTTGCAACAATTTTTTCAAAAATTAAACCCAATATGGTGGTCACTGTTGGCGATCGTTATGAAACTATGGCAACCGCAATAGCATCAGCTTATATGAATATTCCTCTAGCACATCTTCAAGGAGGAGAAGTAAGTGGAAATCTAGATGAAATGGTTAGACACTCTATTACAAAATTAGCCTCTTATCATTTTACGACAACAAAAAAAAGTAAAGAAAGGGTAATTAAACTAGGAGAGGAAAAAAGCAGAGTTTTTTTTTCAGGTTGTCCAGGAATGGATTTATTGAAATTTTGTCAAAAAAAAATAAATAAAAATTTTTTTAATAAAGTAAATTATACTGGAATCAAATTTTTATTTAATAAAAAATATTTATTAGTAGTAAATCATCCAGTTAGTACAGAAAATAAAAAGTACAACTTAAAACAAATAAATATACTTTTAAAAACACTTACCAAAATAAATATGCATAAAATAATGTTTTGGCCTAATGCAGATGCATATTCAGATATAATTTCTTCTCAAATGAGAACTTTTAGAGAAAAATATAAAAATAATGATTTTACTTTTATAATTAATGCATCTCCCGAGGATTATGCAACTTTATTAAACAATGCTAGCTGTTTGGTTGGAAATAGCAGCTCCTTTATAAGAGAAGGGTCGCAGCTAGGTATACCAGCGTTAATTTTAGGAAATAGACAAAGTAAAAGAGAAGTTGGTAAAAATATAATTCAATGCGATTATAAGCCAAATCAAATTATTAAAAAAATTAAATTTCAAATTAAAAAGAAAAAATATAAAAAACAAAAAATATATGGAAACGGAAATGCTGGAAAACTTATAGCAAAAACTATAGAAAAAATAAATCCCACTATAAAGAAACAAATAACTTATTAAAGTGAAAACTAAAAAATTAAAAGTGCTTGGAGTTATTCCAGCAAGAAAAGGATCTAAAGGAGTTCCAAATAAAAATTTTATTAAAGTATATAAAAATAAACGTTTAATAGATTATACATTAATAGCCGCAAAAAAATCAAAACGTATTTCCAAAATTGCTATTACGACTGATGATACCAGAATAATCAAACATTCAAAAAAATATAAATTAGATTATGTCATAAAAAGACAAAAAAAATATTCTACTGATTATATAAAATCAATAGATGTCGTTTTTGACGTATTAAAAAAAATTAAAAACTTCGAGCCTGATTTGATAATATTATTACAGCCCACATCTCCTTTAAGGAAAAGTCAGCACATAGATGAATCCATTGAATTGCTTATTAGAAAATACAAAAAATATAATTCTCTTGTTTCAGTTAGTATTTTAGAGGAGCCGCATCCCTTTAAAGTAAAAAAAATAACAAATAATTATTTGGTCCCTTTTATCAAAAATAAAAGTAGTGAAATTCCAAGACAAAAACTTGCCAAGGTTTACAAATTAAATGGGTCGATTTATCTTGTAAAAAAAAAAGTTTTGAATAATAAAAAAACTTTTTTTAATAAGACTATGCCATATATTATGGATGAAAAATTCTCTTTAAATATTGATACTTTAAATGATTTAAAAGATTTAAAAAAAATGAAAAAATAAATGTTTTATAAAGAATTAAAAAAAAAAATTTTAACAAAAAAATCTAAAATCTGTGTTCTGGGGTTAGGTTATGTAGGTTTACCCGTTTGTTATCATTTTGCTAAAAAAGGATATGAAGTAACAGGTTTTGATAAAAATGTTTTAAAATTAAAGAATCTAAAAAAAGGTTTTTTTTCTTCAAATGATATAAATTTGAATATATTTCAAAATTTAATAAAAAAAAAAAAAATTAAATTAACAAACGAAAAAAGTTTTCTTAAAAATTCAGATATTTATATAATTTGTGTTCCAACTCCATTAAAAAAAAATTTTATGCCAGATGTATCGTTTATAAATGATGCAGTTAAAATAATTTTTTCTAATTTTAAAAAAGGTTCACTTATAGTGCTAGAAAGCACAGTTCATCCAGGGTGTACAAGAGAATATGTGGAAAAGTATTTTAAAAAAAAATACACTTTATCTTCAGATTTTTTTGTATCTTATTCTCCAGAGAGAATTGACCCAGGTAATACATCTTTCAATATTTCAAACACTACAAAAGTAATTGGTTCAAATTGTAAAAAAAGTTTAGAACTAACAAGTTTGTTATACAAAAGAATAATTAAAAATGTTTTCTTATTAAATAGTTCAGATGAAGCTGAGATGTCTAAACTAATTGAAAATGTTTATAGACAAGTAAATATAGCATTAATTAATGAATTGACCAAGATGAGTGAAAAGCTCTCAATAAATATCTGGAATACTATCAAGGCAAGTTCAACAAAGCCATATGGATTTTCACCATTTTTTCCAGGGCCAGGTACTGGCGGGCACTGTATACCTCTAGATCCTATGTACTTATTTTGGAGAGCAAAATCTAAAAATTTTCATAGCAGGTTTATTAAAACTGCCAATAAAGTAAATTTAAGTATGCCAAATTATGTTGTTTATAGGTGCCAAAAAATCCTTCCTAAATCAAAAAAAAATATCAAAATTCTAATTATGGGTGTTACATACAAAAAAAATATAGATGATTATAGAGAATCTCCTTCACTAAAAATTATTGACCAATTTCTTAGACTTAATTATCAAGTTTTTTACCATGATGACTATATTAAAAGCTTACAAATAAAATTTAAAAATAAAAAAATAAAATTCAATTCAATTAAAATAAGTAAAAAAAATTTAAAAAAATTTGATCTATGTGTAATTTTGACAAATCATTCTTATATTAATTGGAATTTAATAAAAAATTACTCAAATAAAATTTTTGATACTAGAAATGTTTTTGAGCCCAAAAAGGATAGAATTTTTCTTCTTTAATTTAAATTTATGAAAAGAATAATTGCAAAGTTAGACGTAAAATCAGGATTTGTAATTAAAGGTATAGAATTCGAAGGTGTGAGGAAAGTTGGAGATCCTATGAAAATGGCAAAAAAATATTTTAACGAAAATATTGATGAAATTATTTATTTAGATTGTGTAGCTTCATTATATAACAGAAATCACATTGTTGATTTATTATCTAAAGTTTCTGAAGAAGTTTTTATACCCATATCAGCTGGTGGAGGCATTAGAACTTTTAATGATGCAAAAAAACTTTTTGATAATGGTGCTGATAAAATAGTAATAAATACAGGAGCTGTAAAAAATCCAAAAATTGTGAAAGAAATTTCTGATTATTATGGTTCACAAGCTGTAGTTTTACAGCTTGATTGTAAAAAATTAGATAAAAATAAATGGGAGGTTTATACTGATTATGGAAGAGAGAGAACTGGAATAGATGCGATTGATTGGTTGAAAAAAATTTCCAAATACGGTGTAGGAGAAATTTTAGCAACTGTGATTGACAATGATGGAAAAAAAGATGGTTTAGATATAGATTTTTTTAAAAATTTAAAAGATGTAACGGATTTACCTATAATTGCCTCAGGCGGTATAGGAAATCATTCACATATTGAACAAATTTTTAAAATCGGGGGCATCGATGCAGTATCTATAAGCAGTATCTTTCATTATAATAATTATACTGCCAATGTACTAAAATTGAGATTAAAAAAAAAAGGTTTTGTTTTTAGAAGTTTATGAAAAATATAGGAGTTATTTGTGCTGGGCCAGCAAATTATCTTTCGATTTGTAATGCAATTAAAAAGACAGGCAACAAACCAATTTTATTAAAAAATAATCAACTTAAAAAAAATATTTCACATCTGATTTTACCAGGAGTGGGTTCATTTGGAGCTGTATTAAGGGAGATAAAAAAAAAGAAATTATTAAAATTTATTTTTAATCATATTAAATTAAAAAAACCATTATTAGGAATTTGCGTTGGATATCAAATATTATTTCAGAATAGTGAAGAAGATATAAAAACACCAGGTTTGAATTTTTTTTATGGTAATTTTCAAAATCTAAAAAAGATAAAAAAAATAGTTCCAAATATCGGATGGTGTGAAACGATTTTAGATAAAAAAATTATAAAAGTATTAAAATTACCTTATAAAAAAGCAAGTTTTTATTATGCACATTCATATTATGCAAAAAAATTCAGTAAAAAAGAAATAGTAGGTTTTATTGAATTGAGTAGAAAAAAAATTCCAGTAATTGCAATTAAAGAAAATATTTTAGGCGTTCAATTCCATCCTGAAAAAAGTGGAATGAGTGGAATTAAATTTTTATCATCATTTTTTAAATTGAAATAAATGTCTAATAAAAATAAAATTTATAATTTAAATCATTTTTTTAATAAAGATCTTAATGAACCAAAAAACGAAAAGGACTACATTAAACTATCTAACTTTGAGAAAAAAAAATATAATAAACTTCTTGCAATATTAACGTTACTATTAAATAAAATTCATAAAAAAAATTACAACAATAGCTATTGGGACAAAATTTTAGGATACTTTATTTTGTTTCATATTAGTGCATGTAACAGATTTTTTAATTCAGATATAACAAAAAATAAATTTTTTTCTAAAAAAAAAATTAAAATTTTAGACAAAGAAAATTTTTATATACCTGAAAATATAAGCAATTATCGAAATTGTTTTCAGCACTCAAATTTTGGTCAACAGCAATTATTTTCTCTAATATTTAGTTTCTTTTATAGAAAAAAAATATTTAAGAATTATTTTAGCAATTACATTAAAAAAAAAAATATCAAAAAATATAAGAAATCTTTTTCATTTGAATTTTTATATTTTAGATTATTCAATTTTATTTTTAGAAAATTAAAAAATAGAAATTTTAAAATTCTTGTTACTAAGTGTTATTGGCCTCAAGAGGAGAAACAAAAAATTCAATTTTATTACAAAGGTAATTTACTTTGTAGAGATTTTTTTATTCCACTTAAAAATAGTTCAATTAATCAAAATTTAAGAAATAAAATATCACAAACTGATTTCAAAATAAAAAAAGATCGTTTTGATAAATTTTTTTTATATACATTAAAGTATTGTTTACCTAAGTCTTTCTTAGAGGAATATGAGTACAGAGAAAAATTTACAATTAATTATTTAAATAAACATAAAAATCTGAAATATATTATTAATGAAAATCTAGACGAGGACTCAATGTTGTTAATTGCACAAGCAAAGTTTAAAAAAATCAAATCGATACATAGTGAGCATAATTTTTTACAACATCAATTTATTGGGAACATAATTGATTTTATATCTAAAAAGTTTGATATTTTTTTAACTTTAGGATGGAGTTTAAAAAATAAAAAATTTAAATCTGGCGGTAGTTTATTTAAGTGGATAGATAAAAAACAAAGTAAAAAAAAATATCCCATATTATTTGCAGATGGTGTTACTGTTTATCGCCCACCTTTTACATGTACAGCATATGGTGAGTCAGGTAATTTGAATTCTTTAAATTATGTAAAAATGAATAAGATTTTTTTTAATTCACTTAAAAAAGAAATAATTAAAAAAATATGGTTGAAGAAATATCCAGAGGATGCAAAAAAAAACTTTTGTTATAATCCAATTGATCAAAAAATAAAAAACTCAAAAATTAAGTTTGCAAATAATATACATCAGCTTAATACTAAATTAAGTTTTTATTTAAATTCAGCAGATTTAATAATAACTAATTATTTATCAACATCTTATTTGCAGGCTTTAATAATAAACAAACCAACTATAATATTTTTTAATTCAAATTCTTATTTTTTGAATAAAAAATATTGTAAAATTTATAACAACTTAATTAAATCCAAAATAATGCATAAATCCCCTAAAGATGCAGCTGAATTTTTAAATAAAAATTATGGAAATATTAACAACTGGTGGAATTCAACTTCTACCCAAAAAGCGAGACAAGAATTTATTACCACAAACATTAAAGATAAAACAAACATGTATAGTGCCTTAGGGAAAATTTTAAATAGGTGAAAAAAAATAATATAAAATATTCGATTTTTAATAAGTGCGAGTACTTAAAGTTCACATTGGAAACGATTCTTGAAAATAAGAATATATAAATATATAAGTTTTTTACTTAATCAGAAAATTTAATGTATATATTTTAAATATTATTCAATTTAAATGAAATTTTTTTTAAAAGCCCTTAATTTATTAACCAAAAAAGAAAAAATATTATTAACATTTACTTTTTTTGTATCATTTATAGTAATGGGATTGGAAACTTTTGGTGTCGCTATTTTACCAGTTATTTTTACTAAAATAATAAATTTAGATAATTTTGACCAGTTAGAAAAATTACCAATTTTTTTAACTAACTTACTAAATTACTTTAAATCTATTTATAGTTTGTTATTTTTCATAATTTCTTTATTTTTCTTTAAATCAATAATTAATTATTTTCACTACATATTAGATTATGTGATTATAAAGAAAATAAGATTAAGACTAACAAATTATTGGTTTAATGAAACTTTAAATCAAAATTATTTAAATATTCAAAATACCCCTGTATCACATAAAATTTGGATGATAAGTGTTATAGAAAATACTACTGCTATAATTCTAAATTATCTTAATTTATTTAAAGGGATAATAATTTCATTGTCAATTTTGTTTGTCATTATTTATTTTAGCAAACAAAATCTAATAATATTTTATTTAATTTTAATTTTTTTATCTTCTCTTTTTTATTTCTTTTTTTCAAAAAAATTGTCTAACTATGGGAAATATAGTGCACTTGCTGTAAGAGAAAGTCTAGAGGTGTTACAAACTGTTTTTATAGGTATTAAGAATATTTTGATTTATAACAAAAAAAAACTTTTCTCGAAAAATTTTTTTGAAAAAATTCTTGATAAAGAAAAAAATGAGCAGCTAAATGCTTTTATAAGTGGTTTACCCCTTTATTTTATGGAATTTATTGGTGTATTATTTATTTGTGCATATTTTTTCGTAAATTTGCAACAAGGAGTTTCAAAATCAGATTTAATTTTCAATATTGGACTTTTAACTTATGGAAGTTTAAGAGTATTAGCGTTCTTCAAAGTAATAACATCAAATTTATCTTTAATAAAAACAAGAAAATTTAATATAAGCTCTCTAGTTGATCAAATAGATATAATTGAGAGTCAAAAAAAAAATTTTAATTCTAAAAACCAAAACTTAAATTACAACTATAATTATAATTTTAAGGATAATTCTGTAATTCAAATTAAAAATTTGAATTTTAGTTATGATAAAAATCCACTAATAAATATCAAAAGTTTTTCATTCAAAGAAAATAGCTTTTATGTTATCATTGGAGATAGTGGCAAAGGTAAGTCAACAATATTAGATTTGATGACTAACATTATCAAACCTATAAGTGGAGAAATCAATTTTGCATATAGTGCAGATAAAATAGGATATGTTTCACAAGAAAGTTTTATTCTCAATACATCAATTAAAAAAAATATAGCATTTGCTGAACAAGAAAAAGATATAGATGGTGAAAAATTACAGGATGTTTTAAAAAAAACAAATTTAAATGATTTTATAGATAGTCTTCATGAAAAAGAAAATTATATGATTAAAAATAACGGTACCAACCTTTCTGTTGGGCAAAAACAACGAATAGGTATTGCAAGAGCATTATATTATCAGCCTAAAATTATTTTTTTAGATGAGCCCACAAGTTCATTAGATGATAATAATGAAAAAAGTCTTTTAAATACCATTGAAAATTTGAAAAGTGTATCAACAATAATTATGGTCACGCATAAATATAAGAATATCAATAAATTTGATCAGTTATTAGAGATAAAAAATGGTGATTTAGAAGAGAAAAAATTATGAACAAAATATATTTTAATATAAAAAACTATTAATTATGAAAGCAAAAAATTTCTTTGGTAGAGGTATAAGTTCTATAGAAGGGTCTGACTGGAAGTTTAATTCCAATGTATCAAATAATTTCGATAAACATGTTCGACAAAGTATTCCTATGTATGATGAAATACAAAAATATATATGTTCGCTAAGTGAATGGTTTTTAAAAGATGGATCAAACATCTATGATTTAGGATGTTCAACAGGAGAGACTGCTAAAAATTTATTTAAAAAATTTCCAAATAAAAAAATAAAATATGTTGGATATGACTTAAGTAAAGAAATGATCAAAATTGCTGAAAGAAAAAATACTAAAAATAAAAAAAAAATTCAATTTAAGATAGCAGATATAAACAAAATCAATTATAAAAAAAATACTGATTTATTTTTATCAGTACTAACTTTTCCATTTTTAAATTCACAAAAAAGATTAAAATTATATAAAAAAATTTATAAATCATTAAAACATGGTGGATCTCTTATTTTTGTAGACAAAATAAGGTCATCAAGTTCAAATTTTGAGGATATGATAAATCAAGTTTATTTTGATTTTAAAATAGAAAATAAACTGAGTCATTCTCAAGTTTTAAATAAATCAAAAAGTATAAGAAGCTCTATGCAACTTTTTTGAAATTTCTGAAATAGATTATTTTTTAAAAAAATCAGGTTTTAAAAAAAGAGAAATATTTTTTAGATGGTATAATTTTGTTGGACTAATAGCTATTAAATAACTACTGATTTAGAATTTTTTTGTTAATTTCAATAAAAACTTGAAAAAAATCTTTTGTTAATCTTTATATTTTTTTAAAATTAAAATACTTCTTGTTACGTAAATAATCTTAAAATTTTTAATTTTTTTCATAAAATTAACTACACCACTCAAATTATTATTTTTAATTTTTTTAAATCCCCTCCAAAATAGAGAGTTTACTATTAAAACACCATTTATATTTAAAAAATCAAAAGATTTTTTACAGTCTTGTTCAACTATTGATGCATCGTGAGAGCCATCTATATAAATTAAATCATATTTTTTAGAATTTTTATTTAAAAAGGATTGTGAATCATTTTTTACTTTAAAAACTTTTTGCTTAAAATTCTCTATGTTTTTATCAAAGTAGGATTCAGCATCTCTATTATATCTTTTGTGGTAATTATTCTTATTCCATATATCTACACAGGTAAACTTTGCATGGATACAAGTCATTAAAAAAAATAAAGTGCTATGGCCCTCATAACAGCCAATAATTAAACAATCAATTTTTTTATCTAAAAAATTTTCATCTGACAAAACCTTGACAATATGAGGAATATTATAGTTTATAATTTGCATTTCCATACCGATTAAAATCTTCTGTGATTTTAATTTATCAATTTCATTTTCAAAATTTTTTTTATGAGGAGAATATTTCCTAAAAACTTTTCTGCCAAAAAAAATATTGAATATATAAAAATATATAAATAAAAATGAAGCCCCACAATAAAGGCTATATAAAAAGTTTTTTAAATGAGTCATTGTTTATTTTAGAGTTTAAAGAAATAGACTAGATTATTAATATACATTTTATATAAGGATTAATATAAACTATATTAAATAATATCCAAAATTCCATGATTAATTTTTGAACTAAATCAAAATTATGAAAAAGAAAAAAATTTTATTTATTTTAAATACTTACTCGTTCATGTCTAATTCAATTAACCCAAAATTGCCTATGGCTAAGATATATAAAAAATTTAATGAAGAGGATAAAACCTGGAATAATTTTTTTTACAATAATTTAAAAAGTAACTATTATACTGAAAAAGATTATCCTAATTTAAATAAGATAATATTGGGTAGTGACAAATATTTAGATTTTTTAGAAAATAAAATAAATAAATTAAAACCAGATTTAATTTTTACAAATATAGATAATAATAAAATTCATGAGTTAATCGGTAAATACAAAGTAATAAAAAAAATTATCTGGATTTCATATAAGTTAAATGAAGAAAAAATTTTAAGTTTAAAACATAACTATGATTATTTGTTATCAGATAATAACTATATATTAAACTTAGCAAAAAAAAATAATTTCATATCTTTTAAAATGTTAATTTCCAATGAACCCATGTCAATCTTCAAAAAAGATAATTATCTAAAAAGAAACGAAAAAATTTATTTTTCAGGATCGTTAGGTAATGATTTTAAAAACAGACTTGAGTATTTACTATACGTGAAAGAAAATTTTGAGTTAAAAGTAAGAATTCGTAATTTAATGGAAAGATATAAAATACTTAATTTTTTAAATTTCATTTTATTAAAAGTCCTCCCTACTTTTGCAAATTATCTTTTTAAAAAAAAATTATTACCAATTACAAATAAATTAAAATTTATTAATGAAGATGAGGTATTTGGAAAAGTAATGCTTGATGAGTTAAGAAATCATAAATTTTGCATTAATATTCATTCTGATTTTGATAGAAACAACACAATTAACGCAAGAGTTTTTGAGGCTTTAGCTTGTGGATGCTTATTGTTTACCGATGAAAATAAATTTATGCGTAAAATTTTTAAACATAAACAGCATTTAATTTATTTCAAATCTAAAAATGATTTAAAAAAGAAAATTAATTATTATAAGAAAAATAATAAAGCAGCTTGTAAGATAGCAAAAAAAGGTAATCAATTTTTTATTAAAAAACACCAATCCAAAATAAGATTAAATGATTTTAAAAGAATTCTTAAAAAAATTGGATAACTTATATTTTTTTAAGATTATGGTTTTTAACTCTAACAATTTATAAATTCCATCAAATTTACCTAAAATTTCTGATTTAAGGTCAGTTGAATGATAATTTAAAACACTCTTCATTGTGTGATATAAATATTCACATTAGTTAAAAGTTGGAAATAAAATTGAGTATTTGACAGATTTTATTTAAAAATAAGTTTATATAAGATTAGTTTTTTTGTGAAATTTGTTTTATAATTTTTTTTTATTATAAACAATTTATATAATTATAAGTGTAAATACTAAACTAAAAAATATTCCAACGCTCGATAAATATTTAATTAATAATGAAAAGTAAAAATAAAATAAAAATAGCAATTGTTGGAATGGGTAATATTTCAACAAAACATATAAAAGCTATAAAGAAGTCAAAAAATTTAAAATTAGTAGCCACATGTGATAAAAAAAATAAAAATCTTAATGAAAGCGTGTTCGATAATTTATCTTCAATGTTAAATTCAAAAAAAAATATTGACTTAGTATCAATTTTAACTCCTTCTAGCGAACACTTTAAACAAACTATGTTATGTTTAAAATTTAAAAAACATGTCGTTGTTGAAAAACCCATCTGCATGAAGTTATCTCAATTACAAAAAATAATGAAAGCTGAAAAAATATATAAAAGAAAAGTTTTTACGGTTTATCAGAATAGATTAAATCCATTAATTTCAAAAGTTAAAGATATAATTACAAATAAAAAACTAGGTGAAATCATTTTATTCAACTCTACTCTGTATTGGAATAGAAATGATAAGTACTATTTAAATTCAAGATGGAGAGGAAGAAGAAAAGATGATGGTGGAGTTGCAATGAATCAAGGTATTCATAATTTAGATCTTTTTCAATATTTTTTTGGGAAAGTTAAATCAGTATTTGTAGAAAAAAAAAAAATAAAAAAATACTTAGAATGTGAAGATACAGCTATAATTACATTAAAATTTAAAAATGGAATTATTGGCAATTTTTCATTATCAACTGCTGTAAATAATGAAAACTATTCTAATTCAATAGAGATTTTTAGCCTAAAAAATAATATTAAATTGTATGGAAAAAATCTTAATATTCTTGATTTTAAGCAAAAAACTCTTTTCTATAAAAATGAAAATGAACTACATTACGAATTCTATAAAATGGTATGCTCTACAATAATGTATAAAACAAAAAACTTTTTTTCTAACAAAAGTGTTCTACATAGTATGGAAATGGTCCATGCAATTAACAAATCAATAAAAACTGGAAAAAGATCTTTTGTTTAATATACTTTAGGGTAATTATTTTGACTATTATCTTGAATTAAAATAATTAATTTTATTATGAAGAAAGAACAAATAGTAAAGTATTCGATCTTATTACCAACATACAATAAACTTGAATACTTAAAATACACAATAAAAAGTGTACTCGATTCTAATTATCAAAATTTTGAGCTAGTTATATCTAATGATTTTTCTACTGATGGAACTGAGGAATATTTATCAACGCTTAATGATAAGAGATTAAAAATTATCAAACCGCCTATAAAACTAACACAAACTAAAAATTATGAATTTCTTTTAACTTTTGCAAGAGGGGAGTGGGTTACAATTATAGGTGATGATGATGGACTTTTACCCTTATTCTTTGAAAAGTTAGATAAAATTATTGAAGATTTTAAAGATATAAATTTAATTCATACTAAGCCATCAATGTATTATTGGGAAAACGTCGAGGATTGGTATGGCCAAAGAGTTTGTAATTATGAAAATTTTTTTGAAAAAGCAAAAATTAAAAATTCTAAATTGTCCTTAATATTAGCTTTAAGTGGTTTGGCCGGTAGAACAGAATTACCCATGATCTATACTTCTGGAGTAGTTAAAATGGATCTTATAAAAAAAATAAAATCAAAATCATCTAATTTTTTTTTTCATTCAATAATACCAGATTATTATTCTATGGTTTGCTTAATGTATGAAACAGATAAATACCTCAAAATAAACGAGCCATTATTTTGGGTAGGTACATCTCATAAATCAACTGGTAGAGGTACAAAAATATATGAGAACCATCCTGTTGTAGAAAAATATGATTTTATAAATAATAATTTAGAATTAAGTACAAATATTTCATCAAAATTACATATGATAGGTTTATCAAGCATTTATTTTTTTGAATGTATTTTAAAACATCCCTATATAACACCGTTTTGGAAAAATAATCTGATAAAGTACTTAGTTTTTGCGAGTTCAAAAATACAATTTTATAATATATTAAAAAAATATAAATATAGAATTAAAATTGATATATCTAAAGAAAATTTTGAAACTGAGCTTTATCAACAATTAAAAAAAGATAATTTAAATAGATTTTTATTTTACTTAACAAAAAAATTTCTTTTAGTTTGTTACTTTGTGAAGAATTTTATAAATAATTTTTTTAGAATAAAAAAATTTATATCAAAGAAATTGTT
>CACONQ010000011.1 GCA_902628635.1 uncultured Pelagibacteraceae bacterium
AATTGACCTTTATTAACAATGATTAGTATATCTTTTATATTAGCTAACATTAAAATTGATAGTGGATAAAAAATTAGAGGTTTATCGTATATCGGTAATAATTGTTTATTAACCGCTTTTGTTAAAGGACTCATTCTAGATCCTTTACCACCAGAGAGTATTATACCTTTTTTTATCATTTTCTTTTAGTTCCAAGTCTCTTCGTAATATCTTTCTTTTTTAATTTTGAATAATAACCTGGATTTTTTAAATACCAATCAAAAGTCTTGGTAAGTCCATTTGAAATATTAACTTTAGGTTTCCATTTTAATGATTTTATAACTTTATTGCTATTTAATGCATATCTTAAGTCATGACCTGGTCTGTCTTTAACAAAATTTATTTTTACATTTTTTCCTAATCTAATTCTTTTTTTTGCAATTTTAAGCAGATGTTTTGTAATTTTTATATTGTTTAAATTTAAATTAGACCCAATATTATAGAAGTTGCCTACTTTCCCTTTTTTAAAAATTTTAATTAAAGCTTCACAATGATCATCAACATAAATCCATTCTCTAGAATTAATACCTTTTCCGTAAATAGGTAAATTTTTATTATTTAAAATATTATAAATTAATTTTGGAATAAGTTTTTCTGGATGTTGTCTTGGACCATAATTATTTGAGCAATTGGTAATTATAGCGGGTATTTTATATGTTCTAATATACGAGTATACAAGATGATCTGAGGAAGCTTTAGATGCAGCATATGGGGAGCTAGGTTTGTAAGCATCATTTTCTTTTGACCTGCCAATCAAAACATCACCGTAAACTTCGTCAGTAGAGATATGTATTAATTTACAGTTTTTATTTTTAATAGTATGACTTCTAAAAGTTTGTAATAAATTAAAAACTCCCAAGATATTATTTTTTATAAAGGTTTCTGGCCCATCAATTGATCTATCAACATGAGTTTCAGCCGCAAGGTTAAATACAACATGTGGTTTATATCTATTAAGTATATTTAAAATTTGACCACTATTATTTAAATCAACTTTGATAAATTTATATTTTTTAGAACTTGAAAATTCCTTTACATTGTAAAAGTTTGATGAGTAGCTTACTTTATCGACATTTATTACATAATATTTTTTTGATAAAAGTAGTTTTATTAGATTACTTCCTATAAATCCCAAGCCACCTGTAACAATAATCTTTTTCATAATTTTTTTTACAATAATAGTCTATTTAAGTATACTTAATTTTAATTAATGAATTTGAATCTAAACGAAATAACATTTGTAATTGTTACATATAAAAGTGAGTCTATCATTCAATATTGTTTAAATACACTTCCAAGTGACTCCAAAAAAATCATAGTTGAAAATTCGAATAATATTAATTTAGAAAAAGAATTAAAGCTTAAATATGACAATATTGAGGTCATACCATCAGAAAACGTTGGAATGGGTGCTGGTAATAATATTGGTCTTAAATCTTGCAAAACTCAGTATGCTTATATTTTAAACCCAGATACAAGACTAAATCAAAACACAATCAAAAACTTAATAAATGGACTAAATGAAATTTCAGACTTTACTATTGCTTCACCGCTGAATGACAATCCAAATTTTCCAAATTACAAAAAAAAAAATCTAGATCAAAAAAATTCCAATATATTATCTGTTGAAAGAATAGATGGATTTTCAATGTTAATTAATTTAGAAAAATTTAGTGATCAAAATTTTTTTGATGAAAATTTTTTTTTATATTTAGAAAACGATGATTTATGTATTCGCGTAAAAAATAGAAATGAAAATATTTATATTATTAAAAACTCATTAATAAATCATACCGGGGGTATTTCAAAAAACCAAGATTTAGAATACTTAAGAAATTGGCACTGGATGTGGTCAAAATTTTATTTTAATAAAAAACATAGTGGTTTTTTAACAGCTTTCTCTAAAATATTTTTTAATCTTTTTTCTTCTTTAATTAAATTTATATTTTATTTAATTACTTTTAATCCTCATAAAAGAAAAATATGTCAAATGAGAGTTTCTGGTTTAGTAAACTCTATTATAGGTAAAAAATCTTTTTTTAGAATAAAAGATTAGAATTTATTATATAAATACTTAAACCATTTTTCAAAATGTGGTTGAAAATAGAAGTCATAAGCTTCTTTTCCAACAGGTTGAACAACAGGAAAATCAGGACAAGCCTCTAATAATCTAGGAACTTTAAGTGCCTCTGCAATTGGATAAAATATAGACATATTACCAATAAAAAATTTACATGATTTAATTAGTTGTGCC
Source organism: uncultured Pelagibacteraceae bacterium (assembly GCA_902628635.1). Taxonomy (GTDB): domain Bacteria; phylum Pseudomonadota; class Alphaproteobacteria; order Pelagibacterales; family Pelagibacteraceae; genus Pelagibacter. The sequence continues at coordinate 2,294 of CACONQ010000011.1, forward strand.
ACTTCATAAAAATCTTTCGGATCATATAGTTCTAAATTTGGAATATCTTTTTTTAAATCATCAAATTCATCTTGAAGACCAATAAATAACAATTCTTTTGAATCCTTTAAAAATTTATAATTAATAAAATTATTCCTAAATCTAAATGTTCTATGTATTATAATTTTATTTTTAACTCGAGGGTGTTCCTCTGCATCAATATAAGGTAAGCTCAAATCAACTTGTTCACCAGTAATCTGAAAATACCAGCGAGGTGAATTGAATATATAATTTATCGGAAGTTCTCTAAATAAGTCTAAATTTATATCTATTTTCTCATTTTCATATTTTTTTACTATATTAAAGAAATTTTGTTTTTTTAACAAAGGCAATAATAAATTAAACATCCTTTCATTTATAAAAATATTTCCAGATGGGTGCTTTTCGTAATTACTTTCATTAACTTTATTCAAACCCACATAAAAATTGCATTTGTGTGTTAAAGATAATTTTTTTATCACCGCAAAGGAATATATTAAATCGCCACAATGTCCTGAATGCAAAAAATTTAGTTCTTTATTATTCTTTATTGCATAATCTATATCGTAAATTATTTTTTTATATTTCTTTTCAAATTTTTCTAATCGCGTTATCTCTTTATAGTTATTTTTATTTTTAAATAATTTGTAAAAAATTTTTTTCAACATTTAGTGACCTGGAAATTCTATTAAATTTTCGACTTGGTAGTTTGCCTCTTTAAGCTTATCACAACCTCCTAAATCAAAAAGATTAATAACAAATATAAAACCAGCGACATTTCCTCCGGACATTTTTACTAATTTTGCAGCACCTTCCGCAGTTCCACCAGTTGCAATTAGGTCGTCTATAATTAAAACAGAATCATTTTTTGTTATAGAGTCTTTGTGTACTTCAATAGTTGCGGTCCCATATTCTAGCTCAAAGTCTGTTGAATATGTTTCAGCAGGTAGCTTATTTTTTTTCCTTAGCATAATAAAAGGTTTATCTAAAATGTATGAAACTGCAGAGGCAAAAACAAAACCTCTAGACTCTATAGCAGCTATTTTATCAATTTTAAATTTTTTAGATCTATCAACAATTTGATTAATTGTTTCTTTAAATACTTTTGAATCTTTTATTAAAGTAGTTATATCACGAAACAAAATTCCCTTTTTAGGATAGTCAGGGATTGATCTAATATAATCTTTTAAATCCATAATTTTTTAAGTTATAAATAATTAAATCATTTTAAATAATATGACAAACAAATTAGCTATAATTGGAGGAAGTGGCCTTTATGATGTGGAAGAATTTGAAGAAAGAGAATTTTTAAATATCAAAACTCCTTGGGGCTCTCCATCAGACCAAATTCTAAAAACAATTTTTAATAAAAAAGAAGTGTATTTTTTACCAAGACACGGTAGGGGTCATTTTATTTCTCCATCAAAAATAAACTTTAGAGCAAACATTGATGCACTTAAACAACTAGGCGTGACTGATATTGTCTCGGTTTCTGCTGTAGGTTCATTAAAAGAAAACCTATCCCCTGGGAAATTTGTAATTGTTGATCAATTTATTGATAGAACTTTTGCTAGAAATAAAACTTTCTTTGATGATGAAATAGTTGCTCATGTTTCTATGGCAAATCCAACTTCTAAAGGGTTAATGAATGCATGTGAGGAGGCAATAAAAAAAAGTAAAATCGATTATCAAAGAGGTGGCACCTATGTCGTTATGGAAGGACCACAATTTTCTACTCTTGCAGAATCGAACCTATATAGATCCTGGAAAGCAGATGTAATTGGAATGACCAATATGCCTGAAGCAAAACTCGCTAGAGAAGCTGAAATTAGATACGCATCAGTTTCAATGGTAACTGATTATGATTGTTGGCACCCTGATCATGAAAACGTTGATGTTCAACAAGTTATTAAAGTTCTTTTAGGCAATGCTGAGAAAGCAAAAAATATGATTAAAAATTTAATAGAAAACTTCGAAAATCACATTGATTCTAAAGATCCAACGAATAATTGTTTAGATGTAGCAATAATAACAGCACCGGAAAAGAGAACTAAAAAAACTATTGATAAACTTAAAACAGTAGCAGGTAGAGTTTTAAATAAATGAAAATTGAAGGTAAAGAATATCGAACAATTTGGTTTGAAAATAATGTTGTAAAAATTATTGATCAAACAAAACTTCCGCACCAGTTTGTTATTAAAGAACTTAAAACAGTTAGAGATGCAATAAATGCAATTAAAGTAATGGAGGTAAGAGGAGCTCCATTAATAGGAGCTACAGCAGCTTATGGATTAGTCTTAGCAATTCTTGAAAGTAATGATCAATCATTTTTAAATAAATCTGCAGAAAATTTAATTAATTCAAGACCTACAGCAATTAATTTAAAATGGGCAATTGATAGAATGATGAGTAAATTGTCAGGTGTCAATAGTGATAAGATTTTTGAAATAGCACAGAGTGAAGCAAATGAAATTTGCGAAGAAGATATAAAGTTTTGTAAAAATATTGGATTAACTGGTCTGAAAATTATTGAGGAAATTTATAATATAAAAAAGGATACAGTCAATATTTTAACTCATTGTAATGCTGGGTGGTTAGCAACCATAAATTGGGGTACAGCGACTTCACCAATTTATCATGCTCACAAAAAAGGAATTCCTGTTCACGTTTGGGCTGATGAAACAAGACCAAGAAATCAAGGTGCAAATCTTACCTCTTATGAGTTAAATGAGGAGGGTATTAAGAATACAATCATTGCAGATAACACTGGTGGAATTTTAATGCAAAGGGGTGAAGTTGATATGTGTATAGTTGGAACAGATAGAACCCTAGCAAACGGGGATGTATGCAATAAAGTTGGAACTTATTTAAAAGCCCTTGCAGCATATGATAACAATGTTCCTTTCTATGTAGCACTTCCAAGCTCAACTATTGATTGGAATATTAAAAATTTTAAAGATATTCCTATAGAAGAGAGAAATTCAAACGAGTTATCATTTATAGATGGGATAGATAAAGATGGAAATGTTAAAAAAATACAAATTTATCCAAAAAAAAGTAAAGCAATGAATATTGCTTTTGATATAACCCCAGCAAAATATGTAACAAGTTTAATTACAGAAAGAGGGATTTGTGAAGCATCTGAAGATGGTTTAAAAAAATTATTCAAATGAAAAAAAATTTATATTTTATATTATTTTTAATAATTGCATTTTTGATGCTTTACGTTTCAAGAATAGAATATGGCTCGTTTAGCCTTGAAAAGTCCATGAAGGCTTGCATTATTGCACAAAAAAGAATTAATAAAGATAAAAATATTGAGGACATCAAAACTTTTTGTGAAAATGAGATAAATAAAAAACTCGGAAAATAATGATTAATTTAAAACGAGAGGTTATTAAATATGCAAAAAAACTTAATGATACAAATCTATCACCTTTAAGATCAGGAAATGTTTCTGTTAGAACAGATTTAAGTGGTAAAGAAGGTTTCTTCATTACTCCTTCAGGTGTAAAATACAACGATTTACAGGAAGATAAAATTGTTTTTCTTGAGATGGATGAAAAAAAAAATGAACAAAAAATCGTAGATCACGGACTAAACCCATCCTCGGAGTGGAAATTTCATCAGGATATTTATATAAATAAACCAGACGCTATAGCGATTGTGCATGCTCACTCACCTTATGCTACTGCAGTATCTGCACATGGAAAAAATATACCTGCATTTCATTATATGGTTGCTTTGGCTGGGGGTAACGATATTAAGTGCGCAGATTATGCAACTTTTGGTACAAAGCAACTTTCAAAAAATATAATTCAAGCTTTAAATGAGAGAAAAGGGTGTTTGATGTCAAACCACGGTCAGGTTGCATTTGGAAAAAACTTGGATCAAGCATTTGAACTGGCTGAAGAAATAGAAAATATTTGTCATCAATATATAAATACAATAAAATTAGGCAATCCTAAGATTCTTTCATTTGAGGAAATGAATAAAATTTTAGAAAAGACTAAAAACTATAAAAAAAATTAAAGAGTTTTATTATGGGCAAAAAAGTAGGTGAGCATGTCACTCTTGATATAATTGGTACTGAAAAAGAGTATGAACCAAAATTTTTTGAAAAACTTGTTTATAAAATTGCAAAGAAGGCAAAAGTAACTGTTTTAGAAATTTCAAAATATAAATTCGAGCCCCAAGGGTTTACTTTAGTAGCCTTACTTGCTGAAAGTCATATTAGCTTTCACACCTTTCCTGAGAAAGGTATAATTAGCTTTGATTTTTTTACATGTGGAAAAGTAAATCCAATCGTTGCATTAGATATATTAAAAAAAGATATTAAACATAAACGTATCGTAAAAAAAGAATTTAATAGAGATACTGTCAGTTATTACGATGATATTTATAGTTCGCCTGGATTGAGAAAGTATTATATGGTTAAAAATGTATTAGAGGATTTTACCTCAAAAGTAGGACAACATATCGAAATACTAGAATTAGAACAGTTTGGAAAATCTTTATTTATTGACAATGAATTGCAAGTAGCTGAAAAAGACGAGCATCTATATAGTTCAACTTTCGTAAATTCTGGTATTAAACTTAATCCAAATAAAGATAAATCAGCAATTATTGGTGGTGGAGATGGTGGCGTAGCAAGAGAATTAATTTCAAAAGGTTTTAACTTAATTGATTGGTACGAGCTTGATCCAGAAGTTGTAAAAGTTTGTGAAAAACATTTATCTAAAATTGGAGAAAAAGCTACAACTAAAAATTCTGTTAAGTGTGTTTGGGGAGACGCGTTTGAGAGTATTAAAAAAGTCGAGGACAATAAGTATGATAAAATTTTTGTTGATTTGAATGATGATCAATATTGTATAGACCTTGCAGCAAAAAACATAAAATCTTTAAAAAGAATTTTAAAATCTGATGGAACAATTACAGCACAAGTTGGTAGCCAAGATAAAAAACCTAAGCAAGTAGAAAAATGGTTAAATTTGTTTCAAAAAAGCTTTGGCAATACATCCTTAGATAGAATCTATATACCAAGCTTTGATTGTTCTTGGAATTTTGCATCTTCAATAAACAAATAATTTCTTTTTAAATTTTAATTTTTGTGAAATACTTTTGAATATAAATTTGGAGGTTAAATGAATATAATTAAAAAATTCAGCTTAGGGTTATTGATAAGTCTATTTTTAACAATATCTGCAAATGCTGACAAAATAAGAATAGGAACAGAAGGTGCATATCCACCATGGAATTCAAAAGATGCCTCAGGCAAATTAATTGGTTTTGAAGTAGAATTAGCTTGGACACTTTGTAGATACATTGGACAACAATGCGAAATCGTTGAGCAGGATTGGGACGGAATGATACCAGCTCTTATAATGAGAAAATTCGATGCAATAATGGCTGGAATGTCAATAACTGCAGAGAGACAAAAAGCAATTAGTTTTTCACAAGGATATGCTGATGAAGTAGCTTCACTTGCTGTTATGAAAGGTTCAGATCTCGAAGGAATTAGTACTTCTGAAGGAATTAATCTTACAAAAAAAACAGGTGCAGTAAAAAAAGATCTTAAAACTTTAACTTCTGCATTATCTGGAAAAACGGTGTGTACACAAACTGCTACAATTCACCAAAACTTTTTAGAGTCTGGCGATGTAGGTAAGGTAAACGTAAGAACATACAAGACACAAGATGAAGTAAACTTAGATTTAGCTTCTGGTCGATGTGATGTTGCATTAGCTGCAGCAGTAGCATTTACTGATTATGCAGAAAAATCAGGTAAACCAGTGGTACTTGTTGGACCAACTTTTTCTGGTGGTGCGTTTGGAAATGGAGTAGGTGTTGGAATAAGAAAAGACGACACAGAACTTTTGAAAGCCTTTAACAAAGCCATAGATAAAGCGAGAAAAAATGGAGACATTAGTAGAATTGCTACTAAATGGTTTGGCTTCGACGCATCTATGTAATTAATTTTAGATTTGGCGACTATAATATATAGTCGCCAGTCTTTATGGAATTTCTAGCATTTGGAAAAACTGGTTGGGGTGATGAGTTATTCATTGCTACTTTAATGACTCTAGCTGTTTCAATAACAGCAATATTAATTGGTTTCCTTTTCGCCCTTATTTTTACTCCTTTAAAGTTATCAAAAAATAAATTTTTAAATCTTATTGCTAATTGTTATACAACTGTAATCAGAGGTGTTCCTGAATTATTAGTAATTTATCTTTTCTTTTTTGGTGGAAGTGGCGCAGTTATGTTTGTTGCATCTATTTTTGGTTACAATGATTATATAGAAATAAATGCATTTATCACAGGATCATTTGCAATAGGTATAATTTCTGGAGCATATTCAACTGAAGTTTTTAGAGGGGCTATTCAATCAATTGATAAAGGTCAGTTTGAAGCTTCAAAGGTTTTGGGTTTAAAAAAGCCAATTCACTTTTTTAAAGTAATCATGCCTCAAATGTTACGATTAGCTATCCCTAATTTAAGTAATGTTTGGCAAATAACACTTAAAGATACATCATTAATATCTGTAACAGGACTAGTTGAAATTATGAGACAGTCATACATTGCTGCAGGATCTACAAGAGATCCATTGTTTTTCTATTCATTTGCGGCAGTCTTATACTTACTATTAACTTTCCTAAGCATGAAATTTATCAACCGATTGGAAATTAAATATAGCAAAGGATATTAATGGATTTTGATTTAATGATAAGTAGTTTTCCAAAGTTACTTAATGCAACTTTAATAACTTTGAAACTTTTATCTGTTTCTTTAGTTGTTGGTTTAATTTTAGGAATTTTGTTTTCTATTATGAGAATCAATAAAAATCCTATTATTAATAAATTTGCTTATGGATATTCTTATTTTTTTAGAGGTACACCGTTATTGGTTCAAATATTTATAATTTATTTCGGATTAGGACAATTAGAATTTATAAGATCATCATTTTTATGGATATTTTTAAAAGAACCTTATTGGTGTGCAATTATAGCTTTTTCTTTAAACACAGGGGCATACACATCTGAAATTTTACGATCTGCATTTGAGACAATTAAACCAGGTTTAATAGAAGCAGGTAAAAGTTTAGGGATTCAATCAAAAATTATTTTTTTTAAAATTCAAATACCAATTGCGATTAGACAATCATTACCTGCATATGGAAATGAAATAATTTTAATGTTAAAAGGAACATCTTTAGCTAGCACAGTTACACTAATGGATCTTACTGGTGTAGCAAAATATATTATCTCAACAACCTTTAAGCCGATTGAAGTTTTTATTGTAGCTGGTGGAATATATTTATTTTTGACCTTTTTAATTCACAATTTTATTAAATTTTTAGAGAAAAAATATAGTTTTTAATATCCAGTATACTCTTTAATTTCCTTAATTTTTGACCCAGTATGATTATTGATTTCCAATTTAATATTTCCCCTTTTGTCGTTTAAAAAATGTATATCTCTCGAAGTCTTTATAAAAACATCACCAAAATCAGAATTTTTTTCACAAAGTCTTTTTTCGTTTTCTATGTCCCACAATTTATTATTTATGTCCTTCAGCTCCTTAAAAAGATCGTTTAATTTATTGTCAATTTTTACGTTCTTTTCAAACTGATTCTTTAAAATGTCATATTCTTCATTTATAAAATTTAGCTTACTAGGATCTTTAATTCTAATTTTTTTAATTTCTAATATGGATAATTTATCTAATAGTTCACCCACAGAAACTTCAACTAGTATTTTATTCATAAAACATTATTCTATGTTAAATTGTTAAAAATATGTCTAATATTTTAGTAATCAAACATGGTTCCTTAGGTGATATAGCGCAAGCAAGCGGGGTAATTCAAGATATATTTGAAAATCATAAAGAAGATAAAATCTATTTATTAACAACCAGACATTATTTTGACTTATTTAAAAAAAATCCATATTTAACTGATGTAATTTTAGATAAAAGAGCATCTAGACTTAATTTGATCTACCTTTATCTTTTAATGAAAAAGATAAAAAAATATAATTTTTCAAAAGTTTATGATTTACAAAATTCATCAAGAACAAATTTTTATAAAAAAATTTTATTTCCTCAATCAAATTTTAATGTTTGGTCTTCATCTGAAACAACAATACCAAAGGATAAATCTAAAGAGGAATTTGATAAAAATCCAGTCCTAGATAGATTCGCACATCAACTTAAAATATCTGGACTTAAGACCCATCATACACTGAAACCTGATTTTTCATGGAGTTGCGAAAATATTTCAAAATTGAAGTCTGAATTCAATTTAGATAAATATATTTTGTTATTTCCATTTTGCTCTCCACATCTAACTCAAAAAAAGTGGCCATATTATAAAGAATTAATTGATTTAATTAAAATTAATTTAAATGATACTTATAAAATTATTGTTGCACCTGGTCCTAATGAGATTGAGCAAGCTAAACAAATTAATGCCGATTGCATTTTAGATAATGGAAAGCCTATAAATATTTCTCAGTTATCATCGTTGATAAAAGAAAGTTCTTTTGTAGTTGCAAATGATACTGGTCCAGCACATATGGCAGCGCATTTAAACGCAAAGGGTATTAGTTTATTTGGACCTCATACAACTGCATTTAAAGTTAGTATTGAGAGAGAAAATTTTAAAGCTATCCAAGTAAATGATTTGAACAAATTAAGTGCTGAAAAAGTATTTGAGAGGATAGAAAAAAAAATTTATTAATTTTTTTAAAATATTATAAAATTCTTTTATAATTTTCTATTATATTGCTCCAATAAAAGTTCTGAGAGTTTTCTTTGGCTAATTTCCCATACTCTCTATATTTTCTATCTTTTAGTAACTTATCTATAGAGCTATAAATATCTTCTAAATTATTTCCATCACAAATTAAACCTGTTTTTTCGTGAATAATTGCATCTGATGCACCACCATCCTTACCACCTAACGATGGGACACCAAACTGAGCAGCCTCTACAAAAGCAATCCCAAAACCTTCAACAGATTTTTTATCTATTATTGATGGCATAACAAAAATATTTGAAGATGCAACAAGCGCATTTTTTAAGTCATTAGAGATATTTTTCATAAAGATTACTTGTTTTGATAATCCTAATTGATCAACTAATTTTTTTACATTTTCTTCTTCATCACCATATCCTATGCAAACGTAAATTATATCAGGATAGATTTCTTTTAAATTTCTTAACGCCATGATGATCTTTTCGTGATTTTTTCTTTTATCAAAGCGAGAAACTGTAATTAATCTATTTTTTTTTTCACCAAATATATCTTCTGCTTCTTTTAAATTTTTTTCAGGAATATTATCTACAGGCTCAATGCCTGGATTTATTATAATTATTTTTTCTGATTTTACACCTAACTCAATAGCTAAATTTTTTGTAAAATTTGAATTAGCTATTACATATTCAATATTATTTAGAACATTAAGAACCCTTTTGTTTAACCAAGATCCTTTTTTATGATTAATTTCTTTTGAATGTATTAAACAAATTTTCTTAACCTCAGTATTTATATTTTCTAAGCTTTTCCAGTGATCTGCTATAACACATCTTACTTTTTTATTTTTTGTTAAAAAATCATTAATTAAAAATGACTTTCTAAATTTTCTGATTATCTTTGGCCCTTTTACTCTTTCAATTGAGAAAGAGACCTTTTCATCAAATATATTTGAATTTTCATGGTAATCAGCAAAAACTTTAACCATATCAAGTTTTGATAATGAAGTAGTAAGACCCCACATTAAATTTTGCATTCCACCAACTTCAGGAGGAAAATTCCTTGTTAAAACTAAAAACATTTTATTTTTTCCACTTTATATTGCAGCCCATACTCGGAATTTGATTTTGTGGTCCATTACCTGTTTCTGAAATTTGTTTAAGCGCATTGTATAGATCACTATTACCATCTCTTACTGGTTTTAAATCTTTTAATTCCCTAATTCTTCCTCTGTACTGAAGTTCTAATTTATTATTATAAGCAAAGAAGTCAGGGGTACATACAGCACCATATTTTTTTGCAACATTTTGAGTATCGTCATGAAGATATGGAAAACTAAAACTATTTTCTTTAGCAAATTCTATCATCTTTTCAAATGAGTCTTCTGGATAATTTTTTACATCATTGGAACAAATTGCAACCGAGTTAATTCCAAAGTTTTTAAGTTCATAGCAATCTTTAACTAAATCATTTATAATCGCCTTCACATAAGGACAATGATTACAAATAAACATAATCAATGTTCCTTTTTCACCTTGAATATCTTTTAAAGAAAGTATTTTATTTTCAGTGGAATTAAGTTTAAATTCTTGCGCTTTATTTCCAAAATCACATATTGGAGTTTTTGTAAGAGCCATGATAGATTAATATATAATTTATGTTTTATGATTTAAAAGATAAAAAACCAAAAAACTCTGGCGAAAATTGGGTAGCACCAAATGCTGTTATTATTGGTGATGTTACTTTAGAAAAAAATACAAGCATATGGTTTAATGCAACCCTTAGAGGAGATATAGAAAACATTCATATAGGTGAGGGATCAAACGTACAAGATGGATGTGTTTTGCATACAGATCCAGGTTGCCCTCTAAAAGTTGGAAAAGATGTTACAGTTGGTCATTTAGTTATGCTTCACGGTTGTACAATAGGTGACAATAGTCTAATCGGTATTGGTGCTGTAATTCTTAATAAAGCAAAGATTGGAAAAAATTGTATTATTGGGGCTAAAGCATTAATCACTGAAAATAAAGTAATACCCGATAACTCTTTGGTTATTGGATCCCCTGGTAAAGTAATAAGGGAAGTAACAGACGAAGAAAAAAAAGCAGTTTGGGAAAATACTAAACATTATCAAGATAACTGGAAAAAATATTCTAAAAGTATTTTTTAATACAATTTAAAGGGGGTCGCTCCTAGGTTGTTGCCTTAAGAGCTCCCCTAATAATGCCCTTTGGCAAATCCATAAAATGGATTTCAAGTATTTTTTTTAACTTAATTCTCACCAGCTAAGTATCTGGCGGTGTTTTCATATTTTTTTAACCTCCAAACAAATGCTCACACAATAATATTTTTTTTCAATATATTTATTTTTAAAAATCATAAATATATAAATTGAATACAACCTGACAATTTTATAGTATCTCGATTTCTTAAACTAAATTCGATAACGAAAATAACCAAATATTTATATCGTCTATGTCAGAAAATAGAGATTTAAAAAAAATTGGCCAACTCTATCAAACAGATAAAATTGAGCATGGATATTTAGAGATATATGAGAATTATTTAAATAAACTCCAAAATAAAAATCTTACAATACTTGAAATAGGTATCGCTGATGGTAAATCACTTTTAATGTGGTCAGATTATTTTAAGAATTCAAAAATAATTGGTATTGATATTCACAAAATAGATTTACAGGAAAAAAAATTAAATAGAGGCAATATAAACGTTTATCAAGGCTCTCAAAGTGATAAAAAATTTATTGATGAAATAATAAAAGAATATAAAGAATTTGATATTATAATAGATGATGGAAGTCATTTGGCGAAAGATGTAAAAAAAAGTTTTGAATTACTATTTCCTTCTCTAAAAGAAAATGGTCTTTATATTATCGAGGATATACAGACTAGTTATAATCATTTTTTTGGTGGGAACCCATTTGATTTAAAATATTCGAATTCACACATGAATTTTTTTAAACAATTAACAGATAGTCTAAACTATCAAGAAATTGCTAATCCTTTTTATATTGAAAAAAAATATGATGGAAAAATTACAAATATTTCATTTTACCACAATATGGTCTTTGTAAGAAAAGGTAATAACGACAAGCCAAGTAGAGAGGTGATTAAACATTCTTACGAAGATATGAAATTTTTAGAAAAGTCTGAAAGAACAGGAAAAAAATTACAATATTTTGTTAAATACAAAATTTTTTATAAATCTTACACACTTTTATTGTTTGTACTCAATACATTAAAAAAACTAATATTATTTAGAATATAGGTTTATATTTTCATTATTTTAAAGCTAACCTTAATGCTAGGGTGTTTTTTTTTGAGTTTTTTTTTAATGATTTTAAATGATTGATTGTGAATTTTATTTTCTATAGATGTACTTAATTTATTATTACCATTAACAATTTTAGCTGCGCCACAATCGTTATGGTTAATAACAATTAAATTACTAATATTATGCAATTTAATTGAAGTTGCTAAATTTTCCCAAAAAGTAGAATGCCATTTTTTAAATTTTTTTGCTGTCACTCCTATTGATCCTCCAGCTATGGTGAAGGAGCTATATTTTCCTGTCAAATTTTTTTTCTTTAAGTAATTAAAAACTTTTGGTTGAAATCTTGGGTCAATACAGGACAAGACCATTGCTTTATATTTTTTCATTATGGCACTAACCACATTTCTTTATTATTTTCGAAATCAAATTTTGCCCTACGATGTCCTTTGGCCGCAAGATATAACCACTCAACAGACTTAATTTTACATTTAATTACAGTAAAATTTTTATATCCATCTTCACTTTGCTTCATTGTATAGTCAAAATTTTCTAATTGAGATATCATTCCAGATGTTGGGTTATTTGAGATTGTTCCTGGTGCACTGTCAGTAAGATAGCATCTTCTACTAATATGCTGTGTTTTTTTCCAAGACTCTTCGGTTATTGAGTTTTGATTATTAATTTCACAAATTGCTTTTACTCTTAATTGTATTTTTTCTTCTTTATCATAAAAAAGTAATGATGCTTTGTTATTCTTTTTTAGGATGTCTACTTTTGAAGATCTAAGATCTGTATGAAACTGTAATAAATTATTTGTTCTATCTGATTTTCTTAATACAACTATTCTACCATCAATTTCATCTTGATGAGCACACATAAAAACTGGAATTCTAAATGGTGAGCCTCTATTGGTCACAGCATCATCCAACATAGACCAATACTTTTTTTGAATTTCTCCTAAATTATCATAGTATGCTGGCTGCATACCTTTTTACTTTCTAAACCTTTTAATTAAGCTTGATGTGTCCCAACGATTGCCATTCATTTCTTGAACTTCAGCATAATATTTATCAACAAGCTCTGTAACAGGTAATAATGAACCGTTGTTCTTTGCCTCTTCCATTGCTATTTTTAAATCTTTTCTCATCCAATCAACAGCAAAACCAAAATCAAATTTATCATCAATCATTGTTTTGTATCTATTTTCCATTTGCCAGGATTGAGCGGCACCTTTTGAAATAACTTCAATAACATCCTCCATATTCAATCCAGCTTTCATTCCAAAATTTATTCCTTCAGATAAACCTTGAACTAATCCTGCTATGCAAATTTGATTAACCATTTTAGCAAGTTGTCCGCTTCCAGCTTTGCCAAGTAATTTCATTTTTTTACTGTAACAATCAATTTTATCTTTTGCTTTATCAAAATCAGCTTGATCGCCACCAATCATAACAGTTAGTGCACCGTTTTCAGCACCAGCTTGCCCCCCAGATACAGGAGCATCTAATGCGCCAAATCCATTTTTTTTTGCGTAATTATAAATTTCTCTAGCAATTGTTGCTGAGGCTGTGGTGTTATCAATATAGATTGAACCTTTTTTAACTGTTTTAAAAGCACCATTATCACCAAACGTTACTTCACGTAAATCATTGTCATTTCCAACACATGTAAAAATATATTCAGCACCTTTTGCTGCTTCAGCAGGTGTTTCTGCCATTTTACCATTATGTTCCTTAATCCATTTTTCTGCTTTTGACTTGGTTCTATTAAAAACAGTTACATTGTGTCCACCTTTTGATATATAACCTGCCATTGGATAGCCCATGACACCTAGACCTATGAAAGCAACATTACAACTCATATCTTATTTATATGTTTAAAAGTTTAAGTTTAAAAGTAATACTATTTGGATTTATTTTTACATTTTTTTCTAGTTTTGGACAGAGTTTTTTTCTTGGATTATTTAATTCTAGTATACGTGATGCACTTTCTATAACTCATGGACAATTTGGCTCAATTTATGCATCTGCAACACTCCTAAGTAGTTTTATTTTAATTTGGGTTGGAAAAAAAATTGACGATATTAATATTTTTAAATTTGCTTTTCTTGTAATTATTGCACTATCTTTTTCATGTTTTTTCTTCTCAAAAATTTCATCCATCAGTATTTTATTTATAGCAATTTTTTTAATGAGATTTTCTGGTCAGGGAATGATGTCTCATACTGCTACTACAACAATTTCTAGATATTTTACAAAATCGAGAGGCAAAGCTTTAAGCACAGGATGGTTTGGGCTTTCAACTGCTGAATTTATTTTACCTGTTTTAATTGTTTATCTTCTAACTATTTATGATTGGAGGAATATTTGGATATACACATCAATTATAATAATTTTGTTTTTGCCAGTTATATCTTTTTCTTTAATAAGAAACCTTAATTTTGACTCTAGAGAGCCTGATAAAGAAAATCTCAATAGTAATGAAATTAAAAATTGGAAAAGAACAGAGGTATTAAAAGATTATAGGTTTTATATTTTATGCGCAAACATGCTTGCCATGCCTTGGATTGCAACAGGAACATTTGTTTATCAATCTTTTATTCTCTCATCTAAAGCCTGGGGTCCATATGTAATAGCACAATCATTTATGGTTTACTCGGTTCTTTCCGTAATCACACTTTTTATTGCTGGCTTTTTAATTGATAAATTTACAAGTAGAAAAATATTGATATTTATGAATTTACCTCTCTTATTATCAATCTTTGTAATTATATTTTTTAATCATCCGTTGACATCTTTTGTTTTCCTAGGACTAATTGGAATTACAAATGGATTAGCAAACGTTTTAGGATCTTCTACTTGGGCTGAAATATATGGAGTGAAGTATATTGGGTCAATTAAAGCCTTAACAACTGCTTTAATGGTTTTTGCTACTGCTTTTGGAACTGCTTTGTTTGGTTTTTTAATTGATAAGGGATTTTCAATTGAGGGAATAGCGGTAATATCTGGTGTTTATATTTCTTTGTCTTTAGTTTTACTTTTTTTAGTCAAAAACAAACTAAATCCAGTGAAATTATAATAATAAACATCTTGATTTATTGAATTCTTGAGTATACATACCTCGCATGGCTAGAGTAACAGTAGAAGATTGCATAGATAAAGTAGAAAGTCCTTACGAATTAGTATTAGTTGCAAAAGAGAGAACGACCCAACTTAACTCAGGTGTAGAACCAACAGTAAGTATTGATAATGATAAAAACACTGTAATTTCGTTAAGAGAAATTGCTAAAGAAAATGTAAAAGTTTCAGACTTAAAAGATAGTGCTGTATACAAACTCAGAAAACATGTAGAGCAAGTAGATGATACTTCTTTAGAGGATGAAGAAGTAGGGGATGATTTTGAAAATCTATACAAAGGTGAAATCTCAAAAAGTGGCGCTCCAATATTGCCATCTAAAAGAGCTAGAAAAATTCCAGAGAAAATCCAAGTATCAAAAGACGATTTAGCAGAGATATCAGGCGGAGCTCAGACCGAAGTGAATGTTGATGCAGCTCAAGCTGATAATACTGAAAATGATGATGTCTCTTTAGATCAAGTTTCTGAAGCTGAGGAACAAACTCAAGACCAAAGTTCTGAAGATACAGAGAATAATTCTTAAATTATTTAACAAACTCTTTAATAATTTTTTCTCTATGTTCGTCTAAATCGGGAATGTCACCTCTAGTTGTCTCATCCTTATAAGTTGACATTTTAATTGGATTTCCTGCCAATCTAAAATCGCCAACAACTTTGTGAAATGCTTTAACAATCATATTTCTTGATTCAATTTGAGGGTTTTCAACCGCTTCTTTAATATTGTAAATAGGTCCACAAGGAATTTTATCTTTCTCCATTTCTTTAACCCATTCGGATGTTTTTTTATTTATAAGTTTTTCTTCAAGTATTTTCTTAAGCAGATCCATATTTTTAGATCGTGATGAATTCGAATTGAATTTTTCATGTTTTGATATTTCTGAAATATTTAAAACATTACATAATTTTTCGAACAATTTATCATTTCCAGCAGCTATAATTATATAACTATCTTTAGTTTTAAAAGCTTCAAATGGAGCAATAGAAGGATGCCTAGATCCTAATGGTTTTGGAATTTCATTGTTTGATAAATATCTTGCAATAGCATTTTCTAAAATTGCAATTTGACAATCTAACATTGAAACATCAATAAACATTCCTTTACCAGTTTTTTGTCTATCATAAAGAGCTGCATTAATTCCTATAGCTGTAAATAAGCCAGCTGTTATATCTCCTATAGAAGTTCCAACTCTTGTGGGTTCGGAGTTTGGCTGACCTGTAACACTCATTAAGCCACCCATTCCTTGAACAACCATATCATAAGCAGGCAATTCCTTTAATGGACCAGTCTGACCAAATCCAGAGGCTGATGCATAAATTAATTTTGGATATTTTTTACTCACATCTTTCCAACCGTACCCCCATTTTTCTAAGGTGCCTGGTTTAAAATTTTCAACAAGGATATCTGCTTTAGCTAAAATTTTTTCAAAAATTTTTTTATCATCTTCATTTTTTAAATTTAAAGCTATA
>CACONQ010000012.1 GCA_902628635.1 uncultured Pelagibacteraceae bacterium
CCAATAGAAGTATTTTTGGATCTCCAAGTAATGCAATTGCAATAACCAATTTTTTTTTTTGTCCACCGGATAAGAAAGATGCTTTTATATTTCTAATGTAGTCAAGTTCAAATTTTGATATTAAATACTCTATTTTACTATTCTGTTCTCTATTATCTTTTATTAAAATTTCTGCAACCGCCTTTAAATTTTCGTATGTTGTTAAATCTGAAAAATATCCTCCATATTGAGGAACATAACCAATTTTAAATTCTCTTGTTCTTACGTATATTGGAAAATTAGTCGAATCTTTGTTTCCAAAAATAATTTTACCATAATCAGGCTTTATTAGACCAGTAATTAGATTAAAAATTGTAGATTTTCCAGCACCATTTGGACCTAGCAAACCAAGTATTTCACCCTTATTAACTTTTAGTGAGACATTGTCCAAAATTTTTCTTTCACCAAATGACTTTGATACGTTTTGAAGCTCTAATAATGACTCGCTTTTTTTGAATGATTTAATTCTAAATTTTTTAATTACTGCCATTTTGTTTAAGTTCTACTTTAACCTTTTTTTGTTTATCTAACATATAAATCTTTGAGAATTTAGTTACAAGATCAATTTCTATTATATCAGCTTTAAGTTTATTTTTATAACTTTTGTAGTGAATGTTATTCCTAATGCTAATATTTTTATCAATATAATTCACAAACAATTCGTCAGAATCGATTAGATGTTCATCATATGATAATCTTACATTGCCATAAAAATAAGTATCCAGTGAAACTTTGTTGTAATTTGCAAAGTCTGATAAAATAATTATTCTCTCCGAGTCTTTTATTATGATAATGCCTGTTACTTTTTCTAGTAAAAGCACATTTTTTTCGTTTTCGGCAATTTTTCCAGCTTCAGATTCTATAATATAACTATTTCCATCCTCATCGATTGCATTATATTTTAAATCTAGAATTTTATTATCAATGTTATTGTCGACCCCAGTGTTATTTAATTTAACCAAGTTATCATTTTTGTTAAAAAAAATTAAATAATTCACAAGTAAAATAATTGCAATAACTAAAACTATTCCAGATTGAATTAATGATTTTGATGACATTAATCTAATTTATATTTGCATTTAAAATATTATGAATATGTATTAATCCGACTGTTTGGTTTTTATTCTTATTTTTGTATACACATAGACTTGTAATTTTTTTATTCGAGGTCATTAAACTTAATGCTTTTGCAGCAAGCTCATTTTGATCTATTGAAATTGGATTTTTAGTCATAATTTTTTTTAATTTAATATCTTTAATATCATTATTTTTTTCAATTGCTCTTTTTAAATCACCGTCAGTTATTACACCTATTGTTTTTTTAATTTTGTTTCTAATAATTAAAACTCCTAAATTTTTTTTCGATAATATTTTTAAAGCATTTTTCATGGTTGAATTTTCATCAATAAAAGGAATTTTATTTCCCTTAATCATAAGGTCTTCAACTGTTTTAAGTTTTGTTGCCAAATTTCCTGACGGGTGAAATTTTTTAAAATCCAATTTACCAAAATTTTTATAGTTCATAGATGCAATAGCTAATGCATCACCTAATGCCAATTGAGAAGTAGTTGATGAAGTAGGAACAATACCATGGCCCGACTCTTTTACCTCTGGTATAAATAGTTTGAAGTCAGATGATTTATATAATATAGAATTTTTCTTTGAAACGATACCAACTAAAGTAATTTTATTCCTTTTAGCGTATTGTATTACTGGCTTAAGCTCATCCGTCTCTCCAGAATTGCTTATTAATACTAACAAATCTTTTTTAGTTATACTTCCAAGATCTCCGTGAGTGCATTGACTTGCAGAAATTGCGAAAGAAGGACTTCCTACTGAAGATAGAGTGCTACTTATCTTTGATGCTATAATAAAACTTTTTCCAACACCACAAAAAACAATTTTAGATTGACAATTTACTATTAAATTCACAACTTTATTAAAATCATTATTAATGGAATTTTTGAGTTTTCTAAGTGCCAGAATTTCTAGATCAATTACATTTTTCGCAATCTTTTTTAAATTGTTTTTTTTCATGTTTAATGTTCAAAAGTATTTATTTTATAACCTGCAATTTCCATATCAACAAGAATAGGTAAAACTTTTATACTCTTTTCATAAAGTTCTATTCTTTTTTCTCGCTCCAACATAGATTTTAATTTTTTTCTTATTTCAAATAAGAACTCTGTATCTTGTGCAGCGTAACTAATTTGTTTCTCAGAAAGATTAGGATCACCCCAATCACTTTGTTGTTCTTTTTTTGAGATATCTTTTCCACAAATTTCTTTGACCAAATCCTTATAACCATGAGAGCTTGAAGCTGTTCTTGCTATTTTTGATGCAAGTTTGGTACAAAAAATATTCTCAACCGTTGCACCTAGGTGATATTTTAACCAGAGCAAATCTTGTCTGGCATAGTGCATAATAAATTGAATTTTATTATTTAACAGTAATTTCTTTAAGTTTGGTGCGTTATAATTATTTCTATTAAGCTTTACTAAAAAATATTTTTTGGACTCTAAGCCTAATTGAACTAAAGTCAGAGGATCTCTTCCTAATACAAGGCCAAGAGCCTCACAGTCTAAACCAATAGCTTTTTCATTTGATAAATCAATTTCACTAGGCAGGTCCTGATCAAATATTTTGATGTTATTCATTTTAAGTTATATATATAAAGACATAACAAAAATGTCTATTTTTTGATAAATGATTAAAAAAAAAGTACTTATCTTCGGCGCAAGTGGTCAAATTGGTAGATATTGCATTAGAAGACTAGTTAAAGATAATTATAAAGTAATTGCAATAACTAGAAATAAACACCAAAAAGCCTATATTTTAAAAACCCAAGCACCAATAGGATATCTTGATATTGAGGAAACTGACATTTTTAACGAAGAAAAGATCACTAAATTTATATCTGAAACAGATATTTGTATAAACTTAATTGGCATTTTATTTGAAAAAGGAAAAAGAAATACTTTTGAAAATATTCATAACAAATTCCCAAAGCTTTTGTCCAAAATTTGTTCAAAACATAATAAAAAATTAATACACTTATCTGCTCTAGGTTTAGACGATGCCAAGGACTCATTATATGCTTCAAGCAAATTAAATGGTGAGGAAAGTATAAAAAATAATCTTCCTTCTGCGACAATTTTAAAACCTTCAATAGTTTATAGTGTAGATGACAAGTTTACGACTAAGTTTATGAGTATGCTTAGTATATTACCTATTTTTCCACTTTATTATAATGGTGCAACAAAATTTTGTCCTATTCATGCATCAGATGTCTCAGAAGTAATATTTAAAGTAATTTCAAATGAAATATATTCAAAAAGTATAGAGGTTATTGGTCCAGAGGTAATAACATTCAAAGAAATATTACAAAAATTACTTATTGCAATAAATAAAAAAAGAGTTTTATTGCCATTACCTTTATTTATTGCAAAAGCTAGTGCTTCAATTTTTCAGCTTTTACCAACACCATTAATCACTAATGATCAACTAAATTTGCTAAAGTATGATAATATTAAATCAAAAAATGGGGTCACTAATTTTGACATTGGAGTACCTTGTAAAATCTTTTTTGATAAAGGTATTAAGCAATATGCATATAACTGGCGAGAGGGAGGAAAATTTTCTTTAGAGGAAAATAATTAAAATAAAATGTTAATAAATTTAGTTTATTTGGTTATCTTTTTAATATTAATTTACGTAATATATATAGCGGTAAAAGCTATAAATACAGGTATGCAGGCTAAAAATTCAAATAAGTTAGAGGAAAATATTGAAAATGTCGACTATGCTGATACTGAAAATGGGAGTATTAGTGATGAACTTATAAAGCTGAATGACTTATTTGAATCGGAGGTGATTACAAAAGAAGAATTTGAAAAAGCTAAAAAAAAATTATTGGATAAGTAAAATTATGCGGACTTAATTTTTTTTGCTATAAATTTAGGAACATCTTCACTTTTATCTGCCGAATCTTCCTTTTTGCCTTTTGGTTGAAATGCATACAATAAATGTAATTTACAATACGAAAAATCTTTTAGAGATGAACGACCACAAAAATAAAAAGATTTCTCATTTGGGTGACCAATTGGCCATTTACAAGTATTATCATCCAATTCCTCTAATTGTTTAGGATTTTCTGGCTCAAAATTATTTTCAATTAATAAAGATTTAAATCTAGATCTCGAAAATTTTTTTGGCTTATCAGTGGAAATTTCGGAATTTTTATTATTATTATTTGTTTCTTGATTAAAATTTTTAGGTCTGATTTTCGCAGATAAATTTAACCTATGAGCTTTACCAATTACTGCATTTCTGCTAAGTCCTCCAAGTATTTCAGCTATCTGGCTAGCAGTTTTTCCTTTACCCCAAAGCTCTTTTAATTTATTTACTTTTTCCTCTGTCCAACTCATTTATACACTATATGTAGTAGTTATATTTTTGTTGTATACAATATAAATACACATATAAAAATTATAAAAACAAGCATTATTTTTGTTTTTTTAACAAAACTTAAAAAAAAAGGATAAATATATTTACCAATGGTTGAATTACAAAAAAGATATAAAATTGGTGTTCGTCAATTTGGTAAAATAAATTACGTAGGACTGGTTGCATTGTGGATTAGAGAGTGTAGCAGATTCTTTGTCGTATGGGCCCAAACACTTTTATCGCCATTAGTCTCTAGTTTGCTATTTTTGTCGGTATTAACACTTGCGCTTGGCAACGACAGAGGGGATGTTTTAGGCTACTCATTTGTTACATTTCTAGCTCCTGGACTGATAGTTCAATCAATGATACTTCAAAGTTTTTCGCATTCAGTAAGTTCATTCATGATATCAAAAATGCAAGGAAATATAGTTGATGTTCTTTATGCTCCATTATCATCCTTTGAAGTTTCCTTAGCAGTAATAATGGCTGCAGTTACACGAAGTATATTAATAGGTTTTATATCAGTACTCGTATTTATTTTTATAGTAGAGTTACCATTAAAAAATATTTTTTTTATTTTTTACTCTGGTTTTTTTGGATCTTTTTTTATAGGCAGTTTAGGTTTTATAACTGGTTTGTGGGCTACTAAATTTGATCACACTGCAACTATTACAAATTTTATTCTGCAACCTTTGAGCTTTTTATCTGGAGTTTTTTATACTATTGATAGATTACCGGAATTTTTTCAGTCTATTAGTTTGATTAATCCATTCTTTCATATAATAAATATATTTAGATATGGATTTTTAGGAAAGTCAGATGGAGATTTATCATTTGGTTTGGTTTATTTACCATTATTAGCCGTTGTTGGATGGTATATATCATTCTATCTTTATAAGATCGGATATAAGATTAAAACATGAGTTATTTAGCAAAAAATTATAATCGTAGAAAAATATCCTTTATTAAAGGCAAAGGTAGCTTTCTTTATTCCAAAGATAAAAAAAAATATTTAGATTTTTTAAGTGGTATAGCCGTAAATACCCTTGGTCACTCGCATCCCACCTTACTAAAAGCATTAAACACACAAGCAAAAAAAGTTTGGCATGTTTCTAACTCTTTTGAAATTCCAGAAGGTGAACTTTTAGCAAAAAATTTAGCAAAAAAAACATTTGCTGATAAAGTAATATTTGTCAATTCTGGAGCAGAAGCAAATGAGGCTGCAATAAAAATTGCAAGACGTCATTTTTACTCTATTGGAAAACCAAATAAAAATAGAATATTGTGTATAAAAAATTCATTCCATGGCAGAACATTGGCAAATATATTTGCAAGTGGATCAAAAAAAATGACTGAAGGATTTGGCCCAAAAGTAAGTGGCTTTGATCATTTTAAATTTGGTGATCTGAACTCTCTAAAAAAAAAAATTAATAAAAATACCGCTGCATTATTTTTCGAAACAGCAATGGGTGAGTCAGGAATAAAAGTCCACTCAAATAAATTTCTCAGGGAAGTTAAAAAAATTTGTAATAAAAAAAAAATTTTGCTTATTCTAGATGAAGTTCAATGTGGCATTGGTAGATCTGGAAAATTTTTTGCATTTGAATATTCAAATGTTAAACCAGATATAGTACCAATCGCAAAAGGAATTGGCGGAGGTTTTCCAATAGGAGCAGTTCTTATGACAAAAAAAGTTGCGAAATGCATGATACCTGGGACACATGGTAGTACTTATGGCGGAAATCCATTAGCAATGATGGTAGGGAATGCTGTTTTAAGCGAGATTTATAAAAAAGGCTTTCTTGCAAATGTAAGAAAAAATTCCAAATATTTTTTATTCGAGCTAGAAAAAATTAGAAAAAATTATCCAAAAGTAATTAAAGAAGTTAGAGGAGTAGGTTTGTTAATTGGACTTCAACTTAATGTAAATCTTGGAAAATTCATAAACAGTCTTACTCAAAATAGATTATTAACAATTAGAGCAGCAGAAAATGTTGTAAGGATATTACCTCCTTTAAACGTAAAAAAAAATGAGATCAATCTTGCGCTAAAAATAATTAAAAAAGTTTGTAAGGAATTTGATAAGAAGTGAACAATTTTATAAATATCAAAGATATATCCTCAAAAAATCTAAGAAAAATTCTTATTGATGCAAAAAGAAGAAAATTTAAAAGAAAAAAACTAAAAACGCTTGAATCAGATTTAGGACAACCTCTAAGAGGTAAACTTTTAATACAAATGTTTGAAAAATCATCATTAAGAACAAGACTTAGTTTCTACTTAGCAATAAGACAATTAGGTGGATCCGCTTTGACACTGAGACCAGATGAATTACATCTTTCAAAAGGTGGTGAGTCTATATCTGATACAGCAAAAATTTTGTCTACATACGGTGATATATTTATGCTGAGAACTGATAGTGAAAAGAAACTAGTGAGCTTTAAAAAAAATTTGTCTATACCATTAATAAATGGACTTAGTCCACTTTCGCACCCCGCTCAAATTTTGTCGGATATTTTTACTATTGAGGAGATTACAAAAAAAAATATCTCCAAACTAAATATTTGCTGGATAGGAGACACAAATAATGTTTTAAATTCTTTAATTGAAGCATCGATAAAATTTTCTTTTAAACTTAACATTGGATGTCCAAAAAATTATCGTCTTTCAAAAGATATTTTAAATCAGATTAAAAAAACTAAAAAAAAAATTAAAACTTTTAATAATCCTCAAAAAGCAATTAAAAATGCTGATGTAGTACTTACTGACAAAGTAATATCAATGAACGATAAGGTAAATAAAAAAAAAAAAATTAAAGATTTTTTACAATTTAAAATAACATCGAAATTAATGTCTTTATCAAAAAATGCTTATTTATTACATTGTCTACCTAGAGGAAATGAGGTATCTGATGAAGTCTTTTATGGAAATAGATCAAAAGTATGGCAACAAGCGTATAATAGAATTCATGTACAGAAATCAATTTTATTGTTTTGTTTAGGAAAATTAAGGTAACGGTAAAGGATTATCTGAATATTTGTTTAAATATAAAATTACAGATGCTCTATCCTTCTCTTTTCTCAGGCCAGCATAGGCCATTTTTGTACCTTTAATCCAATCTTTCGGTTTAAGTAAAAAACCGTTTAATTCTTGAAAACTCCAGTTTTTTTCATATTCACTTAAAGCACTTGAATATTTATAATCACTTAAAGCACCTATTTTTCTACCAACAACATTATATAAAGCTGGTCCAATTTTATTTCCTCCACCACTTTTTATCGAATGACAGGCAGCGCACTTTTTAAAAACTTTCTCGCCATGAGCTAAATCTCCCGTTGACATTAAGGCAGCTATATCAACTATTTCTTTTTCAACAGGTTTTTCATCAACTTTTGCATTAACTGTTTCGGAATCTAACTCTAATTGATAGTTTGATTTTTCAGGCTTATTTACATAAAAAACCAAATTTGAAACCTTGCCAAGACCAATTATCAATAGTGCAACTAGCAAAATAGCACCTATAATTTTATTTAATTCAAAAGAATCCATTGATTTATATAAGTATTTCTACATATAACATGATATTTTCAAAAATGCTTAATTTAAATTTAGAAAAAATTTGCGTCCGTTAGACGCATAAAAATATTTATGTCAAATACAATAATTTTAATACCTTCAAGAATGTCGGCTGAACGTTTGCCAGGAAAACCCTTACTTGAAGTAAATGGACTTCCGATAATATGCCACGTAGTAAAAAAAGCACAAGAAACTCAAATTGGAGAGGTAGTTGTCGCAACTGAAGATGAAGAAATTCTAAATACAGTGAAGAAGAATCACGGTGAGGCAATTTTGACTTCAAAAAATCCTCAAACTGGAACCGATAGAATTTGGGAAGCTTTTCAAAAGTTAAATTTAAAAAATATTGATTATATAATCAATCTTCAAGGCGATGAACCTTTAATAGATATAAATGATATAAAAAATTTAGATAAATTAACTAAAAAAAATAATTGTGAAATAAATACCTTGGCATCTAAAATAGATGATAAAAAAAATCTTAATGATCAAAATATTGTAAAAGTTCAAACTGAAAATGATTTAGAAAAGAATAGATTTTCTGTAGCGCAAAAATTTTTACGGCAAATTGATAATCAATCACCTAATATGTATCACCATATTGGTATTTATGAATTTAGTGCCTCCACTTTAGAAGTTTTTACAAATTTAAAACAATCTAATAACGAAAAAAGATATAAATTAGAACAATTAAGAGCTATGGACAATAATATCAAAATAAATGTTTCATATGCAAATACAAGAGTCATTGGAATTGACACGCAAGAAGATTTTATAGAATTAAAAAAAATTATGGAATATAAAAGCTAATATGAAAATTTTATATCAAGGCTCTGAAGGTGCCTATTCGCAACTAGCTGCTCTCGAAGCATATCCAAAAATGGATACAATTTCTTGCAAAACTTTCGAAGAATGCTTTCAAAAATGTAATAAGGATGAAAATTTAATAACTATAATACCAGTTGAAAATTCGATAGCAGGAAGAGTTGCAGATATACAATATTTGATGAATAAATATAAACTCCAGATATATGCTGAGCATTTTCATAAAGTGTCTCATAATTTAATGGCATTACCAGGTATTAAAATAAAAAATATTAAAAGTGTAAGATCACATTCACAAGCAATTTCACAATGTCAAAAAGTAATTAAAGAAAATAATTTAGAACCAATTATTGCCGCAGACACAGCGGGAAGCGCAAAATTTATTAGTATTAATTCAAAAAAAGATGAAGCAGCGATCGCGTCAACTTTAGCAGCAAAAATTTATAATTTAGAAATTATAAAAAAAAATATTGAGGATGATAAAAAAAATGTTACTAGATTTTTAATAATGGGAAAAAATGCCAAGCACCCCGAATTTAAAAAAGATAAATATATCACAAGTTGTATTTTTAAAGTAAAAGATAAGCCTGCTGCTTTATATAAGTGTCTTGGGGGTTTTGCGACCAACAACATAAGTTTAAGTAAACTCGAGAGTTTTTCTGAACATAGTAGTTTTGAGCAATATTTATTTTTATGTGATATTGTTGGACATATTGAAGATCCGAAAGTTCAAAAATCACTAGAGGAATTAGGTTTTCATACCGTTAGTTTAGATATTTTAGGGGTATATAAAGCCAGTCATTTCAGAGATATTTAATTTTTAATCTTCTTGAAGAATAAAAAAAATTGTTGGTATAATAGAAATGGAGGCTAGAGGTGGATACTGCTTGAACCCGACCAGATCTTAACGGAAGCAGTCGTAAAGACAGTCTTTCAGGTTCTAGTCTCCTATAAATAATGAAAGAAAATTCAAAAGTTTTAGCTTTAAAATATAGACCGACAGTCTTTAAAGATTTAATAGGTCAAGATGTTGTTAGAGACACAATTTTAAGTTCGATAATATATAATAAAACTCCAAATGCTTATTTGTTTACAGGAATAAGAGGTGTTGGAAAAACCACTACAGCAAGAATTGTAGCAAAGGCACTTAATTGTAAAAATGGCGTCAGTAAACTTTGTGAAAAAAATATGTGTGAAAACTGTGAGGCTATATCAAATTCAAATCATATTGATGTTTTAGAAATGGATGCAGCAAGTAAAACCGGTGTAGACGATGTAAGAGATTTAATAGAATTTTCAAGATACGGACCTAGCATTGCTAAATATAAAATTTTCATTATTGATGAAGTTCATATGTTAAGTAAACAAGCTTTTAATGCTTTACTTAAAACTTTAGAGGAACCACCAACTTATAAGAATGGCGGGAGTCTAAAATTCATTTTTGCAACAACAGAGATAAAAAAAATTCCCGTGACTGTTGTTTCAAGATGTCAAAGATTCGATCTTTCAAGAGTAAAATCTAGTGAATTATTTAATTTTTTAAAGAATGTAAAAGATTTAGAGGGTGGTAATATTAGTGATGAAGCTATTAAACTTATTGTAAAAATATCTGAAGGTTCAGTAAGGGATGCATTATCACTTCTAGATCGAGCTATTATTTCCCAACAAAACAATAAGGAGCTTGATCTCAAAGATGCGCAAAAGATTTTTGGTTATTTTGATAAATCATTACTTATTGATTTGTTTAAAAATATTTTTGATGGTGATGAAGAGAAGGTATTGCAACAATATAGATCAATTTATGATCAAGGAGTTGAACCCAAGGTTTTCTTAAATGATTTTTTAGAAATACTGTATTATTTAAAGAATATTAATTCTTTAAAGATTGACGGTACAAACTTTTCTCTTAATGACGAGCAATTTGAAACAATCAAAGATTTGTCAGCAAAGATAGAAAATAGTATTTTTTTGCTATTTTGGCAATTCACAATACAGACAATGCAAGAATTAGATATAATTTCTAATCAAAATCTATCCATCGAGATGTTTTTGATAAGATTAATTTATATTAAAGGAATTAAATCAAATATTTCATCAGAAAAAATTGAAAGTTTGGATATTCCAGAAAGAATAAGTAAATCTTTTAAAAATAAGGAAGTGCTAGATCAAATTAAGGGCCAAACAATTGATCAAATTAAAAATATTGTTCAAGAGGATAAAGATAAGCTGAATATAGATAAAAGTGTTAAAAATATAATTGAAATTAAGTCTTTTGACGAGTTAATAAAAACTTGTGATCAAAAAAAAGAGATTAAATTAAAATATGAATTAGAGAATAATGTGAATCTCGTAAGTTTCGAAAAAAATAGAATAGAAATTTCATTTAATGAAGATTTAAGTAAAGATTTTTTAAAAATTATTTCATCAAAATTGTTTGATTGGACTGGTGAGAGATGGATTATAACTTTATCCAAAAAACAAGGTGAATTAACAAAAAAACAAATTAAAGTTAAAAACAAAAAAGATATGTTAGAGAATGCCAAAAAAACAAAAACTTATAAAAAAATTAAAGAAATCTTTGATGATGCAGAATTAGTAGATGTTAAAAATGAGGAGATAAATGACTGATTTTTCAAAAATTTTAGATAAAGCAAAAGAGCTAGAGAATAAAATGAAAGAGAGTCAGGAAAAAATAAAAAGTATTAAAGTTGAGGGTATTTCTGGATCAAATTCAGTCAAAGTAACATTAAACGGCGATGGTGAAATGATTGGCATTTTCATTTCAGAAGATATTATGAAAGAAGATAAATCCGTAATTGAGGACTTAATTGTTGCTGCACACAATAATGCAAAAGAGAAGCTCAAATCTAAAACCTCTGAAGAAATATCCAAAGTAACAGGTGGGTTTGGAATTCCTGGATTTAAATGGCCACTTTAGATTTATGCAAAAAATTGATGAAATAGAAAATTTAATAAAAATTATTTCCAAATTGCCAGGACTTGGACCTAAATCTGCAAAAAGGATTATTTTAAAAATGATAAGTAGTAGAGAAGATCTGTTAAAGCCAATGGCGAAAGTACTAGTTGATGTTTATAAAAATATTTACAGATGTAATGTTTGTGGATCTTTGAGATCTAATAATCTTTGTAGTAATTGTGATCAATCTTCAAAAAAATCAAATAAAATTTGTGTTGTTGAGAGTATTGCTGATCAATGGAGTATAGAAAGTTCTAATATCTTTGATGGTTATTTTCATATTTTAGGAGGTACGATTAGTTCTTCTGGACAAAAAAAAGAGGATTTATTAATATCATCTTTGGTCAAACGAGTTAAGGATCAAAAAATTGATGAAGTCATAATTGCAACAAGTGCAACTGTTGAAGGTCAAACTACAGCCTATTATATACAAGAGAGTTTAAACGAAACTAAAGTGAAAATTTCAAAACTTGCTCAAGGTTTGCCAGTTGGAGGAGAAATTGAAAATTTAGATGATGGGACACTTTATTCCGCTTTTAAAAATAGAGCAGGATTAAATTCAGATTCAAATTGATTTTTTCATCAATCTATTAAAATGCAATAATGGCTCTGTGTAACCCGAGGGCTGATATTTTCCATGAAAAACAAGATCGCAAGCCGCTTTAAAAGCAATTGATTTGTCAAAATTTCCAGACATTGCTTGATATGGATCTTGATCTTTCATACCTCGGTCCTTTAGGTTTTGATAGTCTACTATTTTTGCCATTTTTTTCATTATCTCTAAAACTTGTTTCTTGCTACATACACCATGATGAAGCCAATTTGCTATATGCTGGCTGCTTATTCTGCAAGTAGCTCTATCTTCCATTAATCCCACGCCATTAATATCTGGAACCTTTGAACATCCTACAGATTGGTCTACCCATCTTACTACGTATCCTAATATACCTTGTGCATTATTTCTTAATTCTCTTTCTATTTGCTCTTTCGACCATTTTTTTTGAGTATTAAGGGGTATAGTTAAAAGATCATCTATTTTAGCTTTTTTTCTATTTTTAAGTTTTTGATGCAAACTAAATACATCGACATCGTGATAATGTAATGCATGTATTGCTGCAGCTGTTGGAGATGGTACCCAGGCACAATTAGCACCTGATAAAGGGTGTGATACTTTTTGTTCCATCATTTCTTTTAACAAATCTGGCATTGCCCACATCCCTTTTCCTATTTGAGCTTTTCCAGAAAAACCGCAATCTAATCCCACATCGACATTATTATTTTCATATGCTTTTATCCATTTCGATGATTTCATGTCTCCTTTCAAAATCATTGGCCCAATTTCCATAGAAGTATGAATTTCGTCTCCGGTTCTATCAAGAAATCCTGTATTTATAAAAAACACTCTTTTTTTTAAAATTCTTATGCATTCTTTTAAATTAACACTTGTTCTCCTCTCTTCATCCATTATGCCACACAAAATTTGATTTTTTCTAAATTTCAAAACTTTTTCAACTTTTTCGAAAATTTTATTTGTAAATGAGCATTCCTCTGGACCATGCATTTTAGGTTTAACAATATAAATTGAATTTGTTCTAGAATTTCCCTTCCTTTTAAAATCATGAATACAAGCAGCAGATGTTACAAATGCATCTAAAATCCCTTCTGGACATTCAGAACCATCTTTTAATAAAATTGCAGGATTTGTCATAAGATGCCCAACATTCCTATTAAGCAATAAGGATCTTCCATGTAAAACTATTTTCTTACCTTTTGTTGACAAGTATTGTCTATCTAAGTTTAATTTTCTAAGGATTGTTTTATTATTTTTTTTAAACTTTGATATTAAATTTCCTTTCATTAAAGACAGCCAATTTCTATATCCTAGCACCTTATCTTCTGCATCTACAGCCGCCACACTATCTTCATGGTCACAAATTGTGGAAATTGCTGACTCTATAATAATATCATGAATTTTTAATGGGTCTTGATTTCCATCGGGATTGTTTACTTCTAAATTGCCTTTTTGATCAAATAAAATATCTAAATGTAAATTATTGTTTTTAAATAAAAGCGAAAAGATTTTATTTTTTTGTTTTCTAAAACCTAAAAATTGTTTAGGATTTTTAAGATGAATATTAAGTATACCATTTTTAACATCTGGAATTTTTTTTAGATTTTTCCAACTTTGATTTTTTAAAGGAATATACTTGTCTAAAATTTCTCTGGCATAATCAATGACTTTAGCACCTCTAATCGGATTGTATGTTTTTCCTTTAACCGCTCCTTTTGTTTCAGGAATTATATTAGCACCATAGAGACTGTCATAAAGACTTACCCATCTTGCATTTGCAGCATTTAACAAAAATCGTGCATTCGATACTGGACACACTAGCTGTGGACCACAAATATTAGATATTTCTTTATCAACATTTTTGTATGGAATTTTGAAATTTTTTCCCTTCTTTTTAATATAACCAATTTTTTCTAAAAATTTTTTATAATCATTTAAATTTATTTTCTTTCCTTTTCTCTCAAGATGGTAGGTATCGATTGACTTTTGAATTTTTTCTCTTACTTCTATGAGTTCCCTATTTTTTTTTGCTAACTCATGAACAGACCTACTAAAACCTCTCCAAAAATGGTTTTTTGAAATTTTTGTTCCAGGTAATAATTCACTATTTATGAACGATAAAAGGACCCTAGATACAGACAAATCGTATATTCGAACAAATTTCTCGTTTTTAGACATATTTTTTTTTACCATTTTATTGCCTATTTTTAGTTTATAAAGACTAATTATATGAAAAATTATTTAAATTTTGAACTAGACATAAAAGAATTAGAAAAAGAGCTTGATGAGCTTAAAGATCCATATAACAATACGGGTTTATCAGAGGTAGAGACAGATAAAATTTCAAAATTACAGACTGAAATAGATGAAAAATTGAGAGATATTTATTCAAATTTAAATCCTTGGCAAAAAACACAAGTTGCAAGACATGAGGACAGACCAAAGTCAAAATTTTTTATAGATAATTTATTTGACGATTTTATTTCACTGTCTGGTGATAGATATTATAGCGATGATAAATCAGTAATAACTGGTTTTGCTAAATTTAATAATCAATCTGTATTAATAATAGGTCAAGAAAAAGGGGACGATCTCGAGAGTAGAATAGAGCATAATTTTGGAATGATGAGACCAGAGGGATATAGAAAGTCTATAAGATTAATGAAATTGGCAGATAAATTTAATATTCCAATAATTATTTTTGTTGATACACCAGGAGCTTATCCAGGTGTTGGTGCAGAGGAAAGAGGACAAGCAGAAGCAATTGCAAAATCAATTGAGTGCAGTATGGATATAAAAGTTCCAACCATATCAATTATAATTGGAGAAGGAGGCTCTGGTGGCGCAATAGCGTTAGCGTCATCAAGTAAAGTTATAATGTTAGAGAACGCTATTTACTCTGTTATATCTCCCGAAGGATGCGCAACAATTTTATGGAGAGATCCAAAGAAAACTCTCGAAGCAGCTACAGCAATGAAGTTATCCTCTAAAGATCTATTAGATTTGAAGGTAATAGATGAAATCATAGAGGAGCCTTTGGGCGGAGCTCATAGAGACAAAAACTTTATATTAGAAAACGTAAGAAAAAGTATAGAAAAAAGTTTATTAGAATTCTCTGGATTATCCAGAGAAGAAGTCTTTAATAAAAGAAAAGAAAAATTTTTATCAATTGGAAGAAATAAAGGATTTACCTCAACTTCTAGCTCTAAAACAAGTCTTTCATTGGAGAATAATAGTTTTTTGAATTTTGTTAATAAGTTTAAAAAAAAGCAATTAATATTTTTAAGTTTAGTAATTTTATCAATGCTTTTGTTGGGAATTATATTTATTTAAAACCTTCCACAACAATGTTTGTATTTTTTGCCTGATCCACAATAACAAGGTTCATTTCTACTCATTTTTTTTCCTACATATTTCGGATTAATTTTATTTTTATTTTGTGTTGGTTCCTCTGCTTTTTCTATTATTGTTAAATTTAAAAGAATTGTAATTAGATCAAATTTTAATTTACTCAATAAATTTTCAAAAAGGCTAAATGCTTCTTTTTTATATTCAACAAGAGGATCTCTTTGTCCATAAGATCTTAATCCAATAACTTGTCTAAGTTGCTCTAGATATTGAATATGCAGTTTCCAATTAGCATCTATAGCTTGTAAGAATATTCTTTTTTCTATTTCCTTTGATTGATCATCGCCTAACTTTTCTAATCTTTCATTTCTTTTTTCTAAAAATTTTTTTTTTAATTTATCTTTAAATTTATCATTTTTAACTTCAATTAAATTTTTAATCTCTTCATCATTAAAGCTTTTTCCCACAAGTGTTTTGACTCTTGTCTCAAAATCTTTGCTTTTCTTTGGATTTATAGATAAATTTTTTTCAGAGATAAGTTGGTCTATAGTTTCATCTAAAAATGTTTCTGAATAATTAAATATTTCATTGGTGTTTATAATGTTGTTTCTTTGACTAAAAATCACATGCCTTTGGTCATTAAGCACATTATCAAATTTAAGTAGCGTTTTTCTCATATCAAAATTCCTTGCCTCTACTTTTTGTTGTGCTCTTTCAAGAGCTTTGTTTATCCATGGATGATCTATACTTTCTCCATCTTTAAGACCTAATTTTTCCAACATAGTGTTCATGGACTCGGATCCAAATATTCTCATTAAATCATCGTCAAGACTTACAAAGAAAATTGAATTTCCTTCGTCTCCCTGTCTGCCAGATCTCCCTCGTGCTTGGTTATCAACTCTTCTAGATTCCATTCTTTCAGTTCCAATTACAAATAATCCACCTAAGGATTTAATTTTATTTTTCTCAGAAAATAATTTTTCACCTTCGAGATCTTCTTTTTTTCCACCAAGTTGAATATCAACACCTCGTCCTGAAATACTTGTAGTTATTATTACAGAGTTTAATTTTCCTGCATTAGCAATAATTTCAGCCTCTTTTTCGTGATTTTTTGCATTTAAAACAACGTGAGGTATTTTTTCTTTATTTAGTAAAGATGAATATTGTTCGGATTTATTTACACTAGAGGTAAAAACCAGAGTAGGTTGACCTATATTATAGCACTCACTTATTTTATTGATAATTGCAATGTTTTTTTCTTTTTCAGTTCTGAATATTTGGTCATTCCAATCTTTTCTTATCATTTTTTTATTTGTTGGAATTACTGTTACAGAAAGATTGTAGATTTCTAAAAATTCCTCTGCTTCTGTCAGCGCAGTCCCAGTGCAACCAGATAACTTTTCGTAAAGTTTAAAGTAATTTTGGTAAGTAATTGATGCTAGAGTTTGATTTTCATTTTGGACATCTACTTTTTCTTTAGCCTCAAGTGCCTGGTGAAGACCATCTCCATATCTTCTGCCCTCCAAAATTCTTCCAGTCAATTCATCTATTATTTTGATCAAACCATCCTGAATGATGTAATCTTTACCCTTTTTGTATAAATGGTTTGCCTTAAGTGCTTGATTTACATGATGTACTAATGCCAAATTTGCGGGATCATAAAAGTTATTATTTTTTAAAATATTTGCCTCATTTAATATTTTTTCTACATTGGAAATTCCAGAATTAGTTAAAAAAACATTTTTATCTTTTTCATCTGTTTCATAATCTTGCTCTACTAATCTTTTAACTAGTTTATCAATCGCTAGATATTGCCCTGTTTTATCCTCAGCTGCTCCTGAAATTACTAGAGGTGTTCTCGCCTCATCAATCAAACAAGAATCAATCTCATCTACAATTGCAAATTTATGTCCCCTCTGAAC
>CACONQ010000013.1 GCA_902628635.1 uncultured Pelagibacteraceae bacterium
GAGGAACAGGGTTTCAAATTAAGTGCAAAAGATTTAGAGTCAAAAATTAATAATAATACTAAATGGCTTATATTGAATTCTCCGTCAAACCCAACTGGGGCATGTTATTCAGAGCAAGAAATAAAAAATTTATCTCAAGTTTTAAAAAGAAATCCTCATGTGAATATTCTAAGTGATGATATATATGAACATATTACTTATGATGGATTTAAATTTTTTACTATAGCTCAAATACCGGAAATAAAAAATAAAGTGGTTACTATGAATGGTGTAAGCAAATCTTACGCAATGACAGGTTGGAGAATAGGGTATGCTGCAGGCGATAGAGAGATCATAAAAGCTATTGCTAAAATTCAATCTCAGTCAACAACCAATCCATCATCTATCAGTCAAGCAGCTGCAGTTGAGGCATTAAATGGAAAACAAGATTTTATTTCAGTAAGAGCTAAAGCTTTTCAAGAAAGAAGAGATTTTGTTGTGAATTCTCTCAATTCTATTGAAGGAATAAATTGTATTAAACCTAATGGAGCGTTTTATGTATTTCCAAGCTGTAAAGGTCTAATTGGTAAAAAAGATAAAAATGGAAAAAAAATCACAAGTGATACAGATTTTGTGGAATCTTTACTAGAAAACAACGAGGTTGCTGTTGTCCAAGGGTCTGCTTTTGGTTTAGAAGGTTTTTTTAGGATTTCATATGCAACTTCTATGGATAAACTACAAGAAGCCATGAAAAGAATAAAACTATTTTGTGAAAGTTTAGATTAATTTAAAATTAGTGAGATAAGTACTTTTCAGCTTCTAGTGCAGCCATACAACCCATTCCCGCAGCAGTTACTGCCTGTCTAAATATCTTGTCTTTAACATCCCCAGCTGCAAAAACACCAGGTATATTTGTTTCGGTAGAGTCAGGTTTTGTAATTAAATATCCTTCTTTATCCATATTGACCTGATCTTTAAATAAATTAGTTGCTGGATCATGGCCAATTGCAATAAATAAACCATCAACTTTCAATTCATCAATTTTATTTGATTTTACATTCTTAATTTTTACCCCAGTTACATTCTTAGGGTCTTTATCACCAATTACATCTTCAATAACTGTATCCCAGATAATTTCAATTTTCTTATTTTCCATAAGTTTTTTTTGAAGCATTTTTTCAGCTCTCAGTTCATTTCTTCTATGGATTAGTTTAACTTTTGATGCAAACTTTGTTAAAAACATAGCTTCTTCAACAGCTGCGTTTCCACCACCTACAACAGCTACAGTTTTTTCTTTAAAAAAAAATCCATCACATGTTGCACATGCCGAAACACCAAAACCTCTATACTCTTGTTCAGATTTTAAATTTAACCACCTTGCTTGGGCACCAGTCGATATTATTATTGAGTCAGCTGTATATTTTTGACCACTTTCTCCTATGGCTTCAAAGGGTTTTGACTTTAGATTTACCGAGGAGATATGATCTTCTATCATTTCTGTACCAACCGCTTTAGCTTGTTCTTTCATCTGATCCATAAGCCAGGGACCTTGTATTACTTCCGCGAATCCGGGATAATTCTCAACATCAGTAGTAGTGGTCAATTGGCCTCCAGGCTCCATACCATGAACTAAAACTGGATTAAGCATTGCTCGAGCCGCATAAACTGCTGCAGTGTATCCAGCTGGACCGGATCCAATTATTAACACTTTTGTGTGTTTAGTTGGATTTTGATTCATATCAAAGCTATATAGTAATTTATGTCCAAATTAAAAGGGTTATTGTTAACAGAAGGTATGCATGGCATGATTAGCCAGGTCGAAGGTTTAGCAAAAGCATTAGACATTGATTACATACACCAAAAAGTTGAACTTAATTTATTTGCAAAGTTAATCACTCCTAAAATAACACCAGTTTCAAATTTATTTTTTAAAAAATTTATCGTGCCCGAGATAGATCTAATTATATCTTGTGGTAGAAAAAGTGTCATACCATCTTTATATTTAAAAAAAAATTCAAAAAAAAAATTAATTAATATACATATTCAGGACCCGAAAGTTTCTTTAAAAAACTTTGATTATATAATTGCACCAGAGCACGATGGCTTAAGTGGTGAGAATGTTATTAACTCAAAAGGTGCATTACATTATCTCTCGTTAAAGGAAATTAAAGATAATCATAGCTATTTATTAAATAATATTAATAGAGATAAAAAACAGCTACTTTTAGTTTTAGGCGGACCCAATAAGTACTATAGCTATGATAGAAATAATTTAGAAAAGATTTTTGAAAATATAAAAAATTTAGCAAAAAAATATGATCTTCAAATTATTATAATACCATCCATGAGAACCCCAATAAATACAATAGAACATGCAAGCAGTTTTTTTGATAAAGAAACCATAATCGTTAAAAATGTAGATAAAAAAGCTTACTTATCTGCTCTATCTATTTCTGAATTTTTAGTGATTACATGCGACTCAACATCGATGATTTCCGAAGCTGCTTTGACGGGTAAACCAATATATGTAGCTCAAATTCAATCAAAAAAAGACGACTATAGGTTTAGACAATTTAGGAAATTGTTTACTAAATTAAATATTATTAGAAATTTGGAAGATAAATTAGAAGTATGGAACTATGAAAAACTTGATGAAACTAATAGGGTAGCTAATATAATTAAAAAAAAAATATAATGTCATTTTTAAAATCTATTGAAAATAATTCAAAAAAATTTGAAGATCCATTTTTACATTGGGAATTAGATAAACCTCTCACTGATGGACAAATAAATGAAATAGTTAATGCCGATATAGCAAATCCAATTGACCACGACCTAAATTATGATGGTACAAGAGCTATTGATGGAGGTGCTCCAGAGTTTAGAAAAGGACTTTCTCATGGAGGGAAAGCACTTAAGTTTAGATGTTTTATAACCAAAGAAAATTCCACAGAATTTCCAAATTTAATGAAGCTAATTAAAGAATTGCAAAATAAAAATACTTATGAAAAAGTTTCAAAACTCGTAGGGAAAGACCTATCTAATTCATACATAAGAGTAGAAGTTATATGTGATAGAAAAGGTTTTTGGCTGAAACCACATTGCGATATTGAAGAAAAATTAATGTCCTGTTTATTATTTGTAAATAAAACAAATGAAAGTGAGGATCTAGGTACTGATTTTTATGATAATAATTTAAAAAAAGTAAAAACAATGCCTTATAAAGATAATTATGGATACTTCTTCACAAGCGGCCCAGGCACTTGGCATGGTATGGAAAAAAAAGAAATATCAAAAGAAAGAAGATGTTTACAAGTAAACTATGTAACATTTAAAACTGATTGGAAGGTTGATTAATTATCTTGCAAGGATTTAACCTCTAATTTTTTGGTTTTAAGAGATTTTATAGCTTCAAGAAATGAATAAGCTGTCGACATATTTGTGCAGTAAGGAACTTTGTTTGCCAAAGTTCCTCTCCGTAAAGCCCTTGCATCGTCAATTCTATGCTCACTATTTCCACCTCCAGTGTTAATCACCAAAGATATTTTTTTTGCATTTAAAACATCTACTATGTGCGGTCGCCCGCTACTTACTTTATTAATAGTTTTGCATTTAATTCCATTATCTTTCAAAATTTTTGTAGTACCTTTTGTTCCAGAAATACCAAAACCTAATTTTTTGAGTCTTTGTGCAACCCCTATTATCTCCTGTTTATGAGAGTCTTTGACTGATAAAAATGCCATGCCACTTACTGGGAGAGAATTATAGGCAGCAATTTGACTTTTAGCGACCGCCATCCCAAAATCATAATCAAAACCCATAACTTCTCCAGTAGATTTCATTTCTGGACCAAGTAGTAAATCACTATCAGGAAATTTATTAAAAGGAAACACAGCTTCTTTAACGGCAAATTTTTTATTTGTTTTATATTTTAATTTATACTTAGAAAGCTTTTCGCCTGCCATTATTCTTGAAGCAATTTTTGCTAGCGGTACGCCATTAGCTTTTGATACAAAAGGAACAGTTCTGCTTGCTCTAGGATTAACTTCAATTACATAAACTTCGTCCTTTTTAATCGCAAATTGAATATTTAACAGCCCTTTAACTTTTAATGCTAAAGCCAATTTTCTTGTTTGAATTTTTATTTCCTTGAGAATACTTTCTTTAATTGATACTGGAGGCAAACAACAAGCCGAATCACCTGAATGTATTCCTGCCTCTTCAATATGTTGCATAATGCCTGCTACATAAACATCTTTTCCATCACATATTGCATCGACATCAACTTCCATTGCGTTATCTATAAATTTATCAATTAAAATTGGATTATTATCTGATGCCTTAAAAGCTTGATTAATAAATTCTTTTAATTGACTTTCATCATGAACAATTTCCATCGCCCTACCGCCTAAAACATACGAGGGACGAACAACTACAGGTAATCCAATTTTTTTAGCTATTAGTATTGCTTTATCATATTTATCTGCAATTCCACTTTCGGCTTGTTTTAAATTGAGTCTTATTAATAAGTCTCTAAATCTATCTCTATCTTCCGCAAGATCTATGGATGAATATTGTGTACCTAAAATAGGTAAATTATTTTCATGCAAGAATTTTGCAAGCTTAATTGGCGTTTGACCACCGAATTGAGCAATTATTCCAACTAGATTTCCCTTAGATTTTTCCTTTAAAATTATATTTTGGACATATTCATCTATTAGAGGTTCAAAATAAAGTCTGTCACTAGTGTCGTAGTCTGTAGAAACTGTTTCAGGGTTACAGTTTATCATTATTGTTTCAAAACCTGCTTCTTTCAAAGCAAAGCTCGCCTGACAACAACAATAGTCAAACTCAATACCTTGCCCAATTCTATTTGGACCACCCCCAAGTATTATAATTTTTCTTTTGTTGCTTGGATCTGCTTCACACTCTGTATTAATAGAAAAGTTACGCTGATAAGTTGAATACATGTAAGGAGTAAAGGACTTAAATTCAGCAGCACAAGTATCTACTTTTTTAAACACTGGCATTACTTTTAGTGCAGCTCTTTTTCTTTGTAAAATTTTTTCCTTTATCCCAGTAAGCTTACTTAACCTTTTATCAGAAAATCCTAAAGATTTTATTCGATTAAATTCTACAAAATTTCTCGGTAAACCAAATTTGATAATTTTATTTTCTTCCTCAACAATTTCTTTTATTTGACCCAAAAACCAACGATCAATTTTTGATGAGTTATAAATTTTCTCTATTGAAATTTTTTTTCTAAATGCTTCTGCAACTAAAAGTAATTTATCAGGTACATTGATTTTTAATTTTTTTAAAATTTCTTTTTTTGAATACTGAAATAAATTATCCAACCCTGATAGTCCAGTTTCAAGAGAAACCAAAGCTTTTTGAAAAGACTCTTTAAAATTTCTACCAATTGCCATAGCCTCTCCCACAGATCTCATCGAGGTTCCTAAAATTGGTTTAGTATCTTGAAATTTTTCAAACGTAAATCTAGGAATTTTTGTAACCACATAATCAATAGTTGGCTCGAATGAGGCAGGTGTTACTTTAGTAATTTCGTTTTGAAGTTCATCTAATGTGTAACCTATTGCTAATTTTGCGGCTACTTTTGCAATTGGAAAACCTGTTGCTTTTGATGCAAGAGCTGATGATCGTGACACACGAGGATTCATCTCTATTATTACCATTCTTCCATTTTTTGGATTTATAGCGAATTGAACATTAGAACCGCCTGTTTCAACTCCAATTTTTCTAAGACAAGCAATAGAAGCGTTTCTCATCACCTGATATTCTTTATCAGTTAATGTTAATGCTGGTGCTATTGTTACAGAGTCCCCAGTATGAGTGCCCATTGGGTCAATATTTTCGATTGAACAAATTATGATACAATTATCATTTTTATCTCTAACAACTTCCATTTCAAATTCTTTCCACCCATCTAGACATTCTTCTACAAGAACTTGATTTTGTGGAGATTCATACAGCCCACCTTTGACGATTTTAAGAAATTCTTTTTTAGTTCTCGCTATACCCCCACCAAGACCACCCAAGGTAAATGAAGGCCTTATAATTGCAGGAAGGCCAATTTTTTTCAAACACTTTGATGCATGTTTAAAATTATTAAGTATCTCAGATTTAGGTAGATCAATACCAATATCAGACATATTTTTTCTAAATTTTTTTCTATCCTCTGCATTAGCTATTGCTTTTGAATTTGCTCCTATAAGCTCAATTTTATACTTATTAAGTATTCCTAATTTTTCTGCTTTTAAAGCTAAGTTAAGAGCAGTCTGACCACCCATCGTTGGAAGAATAGCATGAGGTTTTTCTTTTTTAATAATTTCTTCAAGAACTTCTACAGATATGGGCTCAATATATGTTTGATCTGCAACACCAGGGTCTGTCATAATAGTTGCAGGATTGGAATTAACTAAAATAACTTTGTAACCTTCATCCTTAAGTGCTTTACACGCTTGTGTTCCTGAATAATCAAATTCACATGCTTGACCGATAATGATCGGTCCAGCACCAATAACTAAAATTTTTTTAATGTCTTTTCTTTTTGGCATATTTTTTAACTTCATTGATAAAATTACTGAATAAGTAGTGACTATCTTGTGGACCAGGATTAGACTCAGGATGATATTGTACAGAAAAGACAGGTTTATCTTTTAATTTTATGCCCTCTATACTGTTATCAAAAAGAGATTTATGAGTTATCTCAATATTTTTTGGTAAATTATTTTTTGTTACCTCAAATCCATGATTTTGACTAGTTATTTCAACTTTATTGTTGATCAGGTTTTTAACTGGATGATTTGCACCTCTATGTCCTAATTTCATTTTTTTTGTTTTTCCACCTAATGCTAAAGCTAATAACTGGTGACCCAAACAAATTCCAAAAACTGGCAAATTTTTATTAATAAGATTTTTTATAATTTCTATAGCATACCCTCCAGTTGCGGCGGGATCGCCAGGCCCGTTCGATAAAAAAATTCCACTCGGATTAAGTGCTAAAATATCTTCTGCACTCATTTGGCAAGGTACGACTGTTACATCGCAATAAAAATTAGAAAAATACCTTAAAATATTTGTTTTTATTCCATAGTCTATTGCAACGATCTTAAGTTTTTTCTTTTTAATTTTTTTATATCCATCTTCTTTAGTCCATGTCTTTAAACCTTTCCAAGAGAACTTATTTTTAGTAGATACTGTTTTTGCCAAATCTAAACCATTAAGACCTGGCCATTTTAGAGTTTTTTTAATTAATTTTTTAATTCCAAAGTTCCCATTCCTATCATTTGAAATAGTTCCTCTTGGAGCCCCGTTATCTCTAATAAAATTTGTCAAACCTCTTGTATCTAAACCAGTCAAACCAACTATTTTATTTTTTTTAAGCCATAAATCTAATTCCATTAATGATCTATAATTTGATGGATTGGTTACTTCTGAGTTGAAAATCACCCCTTTTGTCCAGACTTTTTCCGACTCGTTGTCTTGTTTGTTTGTTCCCACGTTTCCAATGTGTGGAAAGGTAAAATTAATTATTTGTCCTGCGTATGAAGGGTCAGAAATTATTTCCTGATATCCAGTGATAGAGGTATTAAAACACACTTCTCCAGTAGCTGTGCCTTCATAACCTATGCCAATTCCATTAAAAATGGACTTATTTTCTAGAACTAAAATGCCTGGGTTAAATTTTGATTTATTTGTTGAGTTTACTTTTCGTTTTTTGATCAATTACAACTCATGAGTTAAAGGTTAATACAATAAAAGCTTATCTAACGCAACAGATCTAATACAAAATTTATAAAAAAAAACAATTTTTCTTTTAAGCAAATATTCTTTAAGTTAAATTACTTTTATGTCACTTAGAGAAAAAATTGATGACGAGTATAAAAATGCTCTTAAATCTAAAGATAAAAATAAAATATCAACTTATAGGTTAATATTATCTGGGCTTAAAGACCTCGATATTCAAAACAGATCTGGACCTAACAAAAAAGATACAGATGATGATGATATTAAAAAATTATTAAGAAAGATGATAAAGCAACGAACCGAATCAATCGAAATTTATAAAAAAAATAATAGACAAGATCTTCTTCAAATTGAAGAGAATGAAGTAAAGATAATGTCAGAGTATTTACCAAAACAGTTTAATGAAGATGATACAAAAAAACTATGTGAACAAGTTATTAATAAAATAAATGCCTCATCCTTAAAGGATATGGGAAAAGTAATGGGCGAATTAAAAAAAAATCATTCGGACAGTGTAGACTTTTCTTTAGCAGGCAAGATTATAAAAGAAATTTTAAATAAGAAATGAAATATCCTAAAGAATATTTAGATGAAATTAAAACAAGACTGAAAGTCTCCACAGTAGTATCCAAGTCAGTTAGTTTGAAAAAAAGAGGTAAGGAATTTGTTGGATTGTCACCTTTTAAAAATGAGAAAACTCCATCTTTTACTGTAAATGATGAGAAAGGATTTTATCACTGTTTTAGCACAAGTGAACATGGAAATATTTTTGATTTTATAATGAAAACACAAAATTTGAAATTTGGTGAGGCTGTTAAAACTTTAGCTAACTATGCAGGCATGCAACCTTATACATTTTCTAAGGCTGACGAAGAAAGAGAAAATGATTGGAAAAATTATTCTCAAATTTATAAAGATTATATAGAATATCATAATGAAGAACTTCTTAAAAATCCAGATTTGAATGAAGTAAGAGATTACCTTAAAAATAGAAATTTAAACTCTAATGATGTAAGAAATTTTGACCTAGGTTTTGTTAGGAATAAAAAAAATTTTTATCAGGAATTATTAAATAAATTCAAAGAAAAGGACTTGAAAGATAGTGGACTTTTTTATTTTGATGAAAAAAATAAAGAGTATGTTGAAAGGTTTAGAGGAAGAATAATTTTTCCAATTAAATCTATTACTGGACAATTTATTGCTGCTGGCGGAAGAATCATTAAAAAAGAGACCTATTTAGCAAAATATGTGAACTCGCCTGAAACTAAATTTTTTAAAAAAGGTAATCATTTATATAATTTAGATAAGGCAAGAAAGTTTTCAAATTCCAACGAACAGGTTTTTTTAGTTGAAGGATATATGGATGTAATTGGTTTGGCAAAAAATAAAATAGAGAACTGTGTTGCAAATTTAGGTACTGCTCTGACTGATAGACAAATTTCTATTTTAAATCAATTTTTTAATGAAATCGTAATCTGTTTTGACTCTGATGAAAGTGGATATAGAGCAGCAGTAAGAGCTGCTGAAAACTCTATAAAAGAACTTAAACCAGAGAAACAAATATCATTTCTTTTTCTGCCTGGTGGAGAGGATCCAGATAGTTTTGTAAATAGTAAAGGAAAAGAGGAATTTTTAAATTACTATAAAGAAAAAAAAGTCCCTATTCACATATTTTTATTCGAACACTTTAAAAAACAATCAACTAACTCTCCATCTTCTTTAGCTGTATTTGAAAAACGACTAAGAGAATTAGCAAAACAAATAAAAGATGAATTTATAAGAAAATATATATTAGATTATTTTATTGGTAAAATTGATGAACTTACGCCAAACTTAACGAGAGGAAAAAAATATGCAATCAAGCATGTCGCCTCCTTGAGTACAACAAAAAAAATAATTAACGAGAGTAAATCTTTAACTAAAGCGGATATTCAAGAATTTTCTTTGTTATATTTGATAATAAATAATTTGAATTTTTTTCAAAAAAGAGAAAATTTGTTTGATAACTTAATATTCGTCTCTGATGAGGGAAATAAAGTATTGTCCTATTTAAAAGAATTTATAGTTTCATCAAGCGATCTAGATAAAAGTAATTTGGATATCGATAACGATTTTCTCAGTAAGATTAACAAGTTTGCATCAATAAAACATATATCTGAAAATGTTAAAAAAGA
Organism: uncultured Pelagibacteraceae bacterium; assembly: GCA_902628635.1. GTDB lineage: Bacteria > Pseudomonadota > Alphaproteobacteria > Pelagibacterales > Pelagibacteraceae > Pelagibacter. The sequence goes on from CACONQ010000013.1 coordinate 9,924, forward strand.
TGAATTAAAGCTGATTGAAATTTTTGAGGAAATGAAAAAGGATTTAAATAACATATCTATAGATATACAGATAAGTGATTTAGAATCGAAATTTTCTAAGGATTTAAGTGAAAATACGTTTAATAAGATAATTGAATTAAAAAAATTGCAAAATTCCAATTAAAACAGAGAATTTTGACATAGATTTTTTCAAAATTGCTATTATATAAAGGATCTCAAATTAAAAACTGTGGAAAAAATTATTACTAAATCTTTTGCTAGATTAATGGGTCGTGGTATCCATAGAGGTTTCATCACATATGAAGAACTTAGTAAGTCCTTAGGAAAAAGAAATTTATCGGACCAAAATCTTTCTCAGGCATTCATGCATATACTTGATGAAAAAATTTCCTTAGTTGAAAAAAAATCTGATTTTAAGGTTCTAAAAAAAAGGGATAGCCAATCAAAAGAGGAGGGTAAATCCTCTGAAAAAAGTGACGACCCAATAAGAATGTATTTGAGAGAAATGGGGGGAGTGGAACTGCTTTCCAGAGAGGGTGAAATTGCAATTGCAAAAAGAATTGAAGCTGGAAAAGATGTTATGCTTAATGCACTATCTCAAAGTCCAATAACAGCTCAACAATTTTTCGAATGGAATGAAAAGTTGCAGACGGATCAAATTCTTGTAAGAGAAATTATTGATATAGATACAAATTATATGGAGGATGAAAATACCTCTCAATCGAACAAACAAAAAAATTCCGATAATGAGTCCTCAAAAGAAGAAAGTCAAAATAATGAGGAGTCAAACGTGGATGATGATGAGTTCAATCCTACTTTGGCAGCAATGGAAAATGAGATTAAACCTAAAGTATTAAAAACAATTCATACTCTTACAAAAGAGTATAACAAGTTAATTAAATATCAAAAAGAAAGATTACAAAGTGTGCTCGATGGGACAAATTTTAGTTCATCAAAAGAAAAAAATTATGAAAAAATTGTTAGTTTTATATTAGAAAATATTAAGTCATTACAATTATCACCCGCGGTTCTTGAGGAGTTAGTTCAAAAACACTATGGTGAAAATAAAAAAATAATCTCTTTAGAGGGCAACTTATTGAGATTGGCTCTTGATCACAAAATATCAAGAAATGAATTTTTAAAGTTTTATATTGGAAATGAAATTAACCCCAATTTAAAAAAGTTCCTCGATACAAATATTGTTTGGAAACAATTTTTTCAAAAAAATAAAGATGAATTTAAAAATATTAGAGAAAGATTAATTGAGATAAGTAATAAGCTTGGAATATCTGTAACAGAGTTTAAAAAAATGCTAAGCAGAATTCAAAAAGGAGAAAGAGAGTCTCGTATAGCTAAAAAAGAAATGGTTGAAGCTAATTTAAGATTAGTCATATCTATAGCAAAAAAATATACTAATAGAGGTCTTCAATTTTTAGACCTAATACAGGAGGGAAACATTGGTTTGATGAAAGCTGTAGATAAATTTGAATATAGAAGAGGATATAAATTTTCTACTTATGCAACTTGGTGGATCAGACAAGCAATTACTAGATCAATTGCCGATCAAGCAAGAACAATTAGAATACCAGTTCATATGATTGAGACAATCAATAAAATTGTGAGAACCCAAAGACTGATTTTAAGTGAGTTTGGCCGTGAAGCAACCCCAGAAGAGCTGGCTAAAAAATTAAGAATGCCTTTAGAAAAAGTGAGAAAAGTTCTAAAAATTTCTAAAGAACCAGTTTCATTAGAAAAACCAGTAGGTGATGAAGAAGACAGTAGTCTTGGTGATTTCATAGAGGACACAAAAGCATTAGCTCCGTTAGAGCAAGCAATTAAATCAAACTTAAGTGAAGCTACTACAAAAATTTTGTCTACATTGACACCTAGGGAGGAAAGAGTTCTAAGAATGAGGTTTGGAGTTGGAATGAATACTGATCACACACTCGAAGAGGTTGGCTTACAATTCTCAGTTACAAGAGAAAGAATTAGGCAAATTGAGGCCAAAGCTTTAAGAAAGTTAAAGCATCCAAGCAGATCAAAACAATTAAAAAGTTTTTTAGAAAGTTAACCTGTTTAATGTCTAAGAACATTAATGGAATCCTTTAAACTAGATAGAAACTTAGCTCACTTAGCTATATTACAAAGAATTGAACTAACAACACCATTTCAAAAAAGAACCAGAAAATTATTTGGAAGATATTTATTTTCAAAAATTTTTTCAAAATATATGTTGGATCTAGACAAAATATCTAAAGATTATTATAAAATTATGTATCATGAATATCTGACTATAAAAAAATTCATGAACTCAAACCAGAATATTTTAAGCATAGGAGCTGGAATAGGCGGTCTAGAGGCTATAATTAATAACAGTTTCGAAGATGAAAAATTTACTTTTATTGAGAGAGACTTTGTATCAAAAAAAATAAGATATGGCTGGGATAATGAAAATAGTGAAGCATATAATAAACTATATTTACTTAGGAACTTCCTATTACTTAACCAAGTAAGTAGTGATAAATTTACGATAGTTAATTTCGATAAAAAAGATCTTCCTAAAGATTATTTTAATATTATTATATCTTTATACTCATTAGATTTTCATTATAATTTTGAAATTTATAAAAATTACTTGTGTAGTGTCTCAGATAATAAAACAACTATAATTTTTGATACAATTAGACCAGATTTTTTTAAAGAAATATTTGAGTACGTGGACATAATAAAAGAAGATAACGAAACATTACATAAATCAAAAAGAATAGCTTGTAGAAAGTTTAAAAAATAAATCCATGGAAAGAGAAAAATTAGATAGATTATATTTATTCTTAATCTCTATTTTACCAATATCTATAGTAGCAGGTCCCTCAATATCATTATTTAATGTTTTGTTACTAACAATATTTTTCTTGATAAATTTTAAATCGAGTGAAATTGAAATACAAAATAAATTTTTAATTTATTTATTAATAACGTTATATGTTTATTTAATCTTTAATTCTTTCATATCTATTGATTATAAAGAGGGAATATATAGAAATTTAGGTTTTATTAGATTTATAATTTTATTTATTGCTATCAATTTTTTTTTTAAAATTTCCAAAAATGAAAATAAATTTCTAAATTTTTGGTCTATTATAATTCTTATTGTTATTTTCGACTCATTTATTGAATTTGGTTTTGGAACAAATTTACTTGGATATGGAGATGATATTTATTTTGATAGAATTGTAAGTTTTTTTAAAGATGAGCCGATTGTGGGCGCATATCTTTTGGGCTTTAACTTTATAATAATTGGTTATTTATTTGAAAGGTTTTATAAACAAAGTCTACAATTAAAATTAGTTTTGTTTTTAATTTTATTTATTTTAGTTGGATGTATTCTGATAACAGGTGAAAGATCAAACGGAATAAAAGCAATAATTGGACTAACAATTTTTTTATTTTTAAATGGTAAAATAAGTATTAAGGCCAAAATTTCTATCTTTTTATTCAGTTTGTTTTTCACAGGTTTAGTAATAACAAATTCGAGTTATTTAAAAACAAGATATGGTCAGCAACTTTTCTCAATATTATTAAACGATGATAAAAGAGAAAAATTTTTTGATGGTGGTAGTCTTTATTTAAGATTATATAAATCAGGTTATGCGGTATTTAAAGATTATCCTTTTTTTGGAGTGGGAAATAAAAACTATAGAGTTATTACTACACAAAATATGTATACAAAAAAAAACGATAATTATGTTTTGAATACTCATCCTCATCAAATTTATATTGAATTTTTATCTGAGCATGGGCTTGTAGGCACGATTATTTTATTATCTATATTTTTTTATTTAATTTTTAAAAATTTGAAAATTATAATTATATCTCGTAATTCAATTCAGTTAGGTTGTTTCACATATTTAATTGTAAATTTTTTACCGATATTGCCTAGTGGGTCTTTTTTTAATGATTTTAGCTCAACACTTTTTTGGATTAATCTATCAATTATGTATGCGTGCAACAAAAAAACGAATATTTTTAATAAATAATAAATTAGTCTGTGATTGATAAGTTAATATAAATATTGTATTCATTCTTAGATTTTGGGCCTGTAGCTCAGTTGGTTAGAGCAGTACACTCATAATGTATTGGTCCCAGGTTCGAGTCCTGGCGGGCCCACCATTCAAAACTGTAAAATTTTGAAACTTGAAATGCTAGACTAGTTTAAATTTCCAAGTAAAGAAACTTACTTTTAATTGTCATTAAATATTAATAATCTAATTATTAATAAATTTTTTTAAGCTTGAGAATAATGCTTGTATATCACCATCGTTACTTTGTATTATTGAACTAAATTCCTCTTTTTGTGTCCTTGCTAAACTAAGCCCTTCAATAATTAAATCTCTTATCAACGGTTTATCAGGATCTTTAGTATAAACTCTCCATTGAATTTTCACCTCTGGTCTTTCACTAGTTGCAACCAATATACTAGATACAATTGTGTAGGTATCACTCAATTTTTCTTGAGATTGAACATCTATTTTTGGATTTGAGTACTCCGCTAATCTACTTGAAAAACTTTTCAAGAAATATTCCTTAAATAATTCACTATAATTTTGTTTTTGTTCATCACTTAGATTTTTTCTAAATTTTCCTAATGTATAAAATCCAATACCTCGAATATCTACAGTGTCTAAGGCAACTTTTTTTAATTCTTCAATTTTAGTTTCCTTAGAAGTGTTTTCACTTAAAATTTGAGAAGCTCTATTAACAGTCGATTGTACAAATATATTTGGCTCTAAAGAATGTGATTTAGTAATAAAGGTAAAGAAAAATATAAAAACAATTAAATATTTTACTTTATTAATTATCATTTAATTTTTATTAATTTGATGTTATCTCTTCCCAATCGCTATCGTCTTGGGTATCAACAACCTCATTGGAGTTCATGATTTTTTTTCTTCGATCTTGTAAATATAAACTTCTTACAGATGCATAGAAATCCATAGAATTTTTTTCTAAATTTTCGAATGAGTCTATGTTTTTCGCTCTAAAATTTATTCCATCTCCTCCTCTAGAATAATAATAGTCAGACTCCTCAAAATATTGAGTATCTTTTCTGACTGTAATGTTATACCAAGGGTCTCCTCCTATCGCACTTGTAAGTGACCCGGTAAGATCTCTTACTGTTGATGGACCAAAAATAGGTAAAACTAAATAACACCCCTCACCAACACCCCAGGACCCCAATGTTTGACCATAGTCTTCTTTTTGATAATCTTTGACAAATCCCATTTGTGCAGCCACATCAAATATACCTAAAATTCCAATAGTTGAATTTACAGTCAATCTTGCTGTGTTAATTCCAGCCGTTTTTATATCTCCTTGCAGTATATTATTTGGTATTGTAATTAAATTTGAAAGGTTGCTGAGAAAATTACTGGTTCCTATTCTAATAGGTGATGGCAATTTTCTGTATCCTTTTGCAACAGGTTCAAATATTGCATTATCTAGACCTTGATTAAACGCAAATGTTGCTCTATTTACGCTTTCAAAACAATCTTTTACCTCTGAGTTTTTGTTTGATAGCGAGTTCTCGCCATCTGTGTCCGCAAAGGAAAAACTTGCAAAAAATAAACTTATTAAAAGAGATGCAATTAATTTTCTCATATTACTAGGTTCTATATAACTTTTATATATAATGCAAAAGGATTAAAATGACTAAAAATGCTTAAAAATATAAGAAAATTTTACTCTCCGAATTTTAATAAAATTAAAAGAAAGAAAAATAATATTAAATATATAATTATTCATTACACTGGAATGAAGAGAGAGCAAGATGCATTAAAGCGTCTAACCAAAATACAATCTGAGGTTAGTAGTCATTATTTTATTAAAAATAGCGGAACATTATTACTGCTAGTGCCAGAACTATATATTGCTTGGCATGCAGGAAAGTCGAGCTGGAAAAATAAAAAGTTTTTAAACAAATCCTCAATAGGAATAGAGATATCTAATCCAGGTCATCGTTATGGTTATAAAAAATTTAACAAAAAACAGATCCAAATTTTAATAAATCTATTAAAGAAATTGATAAACAAGTTCAAAATAAGTCCAAAAAATATCCTCGGACATTCAGATATTGCGCCAGAAAGAAAAAAAGATCCAGGTGAGAAATTCCCTTGGAAAACACTTGCAAGAAAAAAAGTCTCTATTTGGCATAAAATAAACCCAAAGATTTTATCAAAATTAAGAAATCAAAAGTGTAGTAAAAAAGATAATATTTCATTTGTTTATAACCTAAAAAAAATTGGATATTCAAAATGTCCAGAAAAATATTTAGTTAAAGCATTTCAAATGAGATTTAGACCAGAATTAATTAATGGTAAAATTGATAAAGAGTGCCTAGAAATCAGCAAAAGTATTGTTAAAGCTTAAAAAACTTGAAAAAAAAATAATTTGCAGTAATCTAACCTTGCCAGACAAATGACTTGTCGCTTTAATATTTAATTAAAGAGGAAAGTCCGGACTCTGCAAAGACACGGTGCCAGATAATACCTGGCAGGGGCAACCCTAG
>CACONQ010000014.1 GCA_902628635.1 uncultured Pelagibacteraceae bacterium
AGCTTAAGAGGAAATATATACGAAGAAAAAATAATTAATTCAATTATCTCCAAATCTAATGCATCAAAGAAAAAAATTAGCAAAGTTGAGGCAGAAAGATTAATAAAGGAGCAAAATGAAAAAGATTTAAAAGAGGTTAGACAAGCTAATAAATCATCAAGCGAAATCAAAACAAAAAAAGCAGATATTTCAAAGAAATCACCTCAAGTAAAAAAGAAAACGGCAAAAAAAGTTAGCAAAAAGTAAACACAAGTTGTATAAAGGTGTCGAATCAGTTTATGACATCTAAAATTGCAGAACATATGAATACTTTAATTCCGATGGTTGTTGAGCAATCTAGTAGGGGAGAGAGGGCATATGACATTTATTCACGATTATTAAAAGAAAGAATTGTTTTTTTAACAGGGCCAATAAACGATCAAGTAGCATCATTAGCAACTGCTCAACTTTTATTTTTAGAATCTGAAAATCCAAAAAAAGAAATCTACTTTTATATAAACAGTCCTGGGGGACTAGTCACTGCTGGATTAGGTATTTATGATACAATGCAATATATTAAACCTGAAGTATCAACTCTTTGTATTGGGCAAGCAGCTTCGATGGGATCCTTTTTGCTTGCAGCCGGAACTAAAGGAAAAAGATTTTCTTTACCAAATTCTAGAATAATGGTTCATCAACCATCTGCGGGATTTCAAGGTCAAGCAACAGATATTGAGATACATGCAAATGAAGTTTTGTCTTTAAAAAAAAGATTAAATGAAATTTATTCTAAGCACACAGGAAAATCTGTAGACGAAATCAAACAAGCTTTGGAGAGAGATAATTTTATGACAGCTGAAAACGCCAAAGATTTTGGTTTAATAGATAAAGTTGTAGATAAAAGAAGTTAAACAACTAGATATAGTTTATCCACAACCTATACTTGATTACCGAACGTAATCTGTAATAAAGTATTAAAATTGATTCGTTTTAAAAATTTATGAGCAACAACAAAAATATTTTATATTGTTCCTTTTGCGGCAAGAGCCAACACGAAGTAAGAAAATTAATCGCTGGTCCCACAGTATTTATTTGCGATGAATGTGTGGAGCTTTGCATGGACATTATTAAAGAGGAAAGCAAAGATACATTAGTCAAACACCAAGATGGCTTACCCTCTCCAAAAGAAATTTGCTCAGTTTTAGATGATTATGTAATTGGACAACATCATGCAAAAGAAGTTCTTTCTGTAGCTGTTCATAATCATTACAAAAGGTTAAATTATGAAAATAAAACTTCCAAAACGGTTGAGTTGTCAAAATCAAATATTTTATTAGTAGGTCCAACTGGATGCGGAAAGACATTATTAGCTCAAACGTTAGCAAGAATTCTAGACGTACCTTTTACTATGGCTGATGCTACAACTCTGACAGAAGCAGGTTATGTCGGCGAGGATGTCGAAAATATTATTTTAAAATTATTACAAGCTGCTGATTATAATGTTGAAAAAGCTCAAAGAGGAATTGTCTATATTGATGAAGTGGATAAGATAAGTAGAAAATCAGAGAACCCTTCTATAACTAGAGATGTTTCTGGAGAAGGTGTTCAACAAGCATTATTAAAAATTATGGAAGGTACAATCGCAAGTGTACCTCCACAAGGTGGACGAAAACATCCACAACAAGAATTTTTACAAGTAGACACAACAAATATTTTATTCATATGTGGTGGAGCTTTTGCAGGTTTAGATAAAATTATTTCCCAAAGAAACAAAGGGACCGCAATTGGTTTTGGTGCTGAGGTAAAAAGTTCGGAAGATAAAAAAACAGGTGAGTGGATGAAAACTTTAGAACCAGAGGATTTATTAAAATATGGCTTGATACCAGAGTTCATTGGAAGACTTCCTATCATAGCAACACTAGAGGATTTAGATGAGAAATCTTTAATAAAAATTTTAACTGAACCAAAAAACTCTTTAATTAAACAGTACCAAGAATTATTTAAACTCGAGGGAGCTAAGCTTAACTTTAAAGACAATGCAGTACGTGAAATTGCACTTAAAGCAATCTCCAAAAAAACTGGTGCAAGAGGATTAAGATCGATTCTTGAAAATATTTTGTTAAAAACCATGTTTGATTTACCAAGCCTAGAAAATGTAGAGGAAGTTATAGTAGACGCTGGTGCGGCCAAAGGTTCATCTCAACCAATCATAGTACATTCAAAAAATTCACAATCTAAAAGCAAAACTAGCAAAACATCAGCGGCATAAATACATCGCGTCATAAATAGACGTTAATAATTGATAATTTTCTATTGCAATATCTATATTTATATCCATATTTAACCCATGGACATCAAAGTAAATCTACCATTATTACCGTTAAGAGACATAGTAGTTTTCCCTAGTATGGTGATCCCATTGTTTGTTGGAAGAGATAAGTCCATAACTGCATTAAATGAGGTAATGAAAAATGAAAAAAAAATAGTTTTAGTAACACAAAAAAATTCTGAAGTAGACGATCCTAAAAAAACGGATGTTTTTGCTTATGGATGTGAAAGTAATATTTTACAATTACTAAAATTACCAGATGGGACCGTGAAGGTATTAGTTGAAGGAACCAAAAGAGTAAAAATTGTAGATTTCAAAGATGATAATAAATTTATAACTTGCACTTTTGAGTATCTGAATGATCAATTTGATAAGAATGAGGACCTTATGCCTTTAGCTACTACAGCAGTTAGAAGGTTAGATAAGTTAAATACAATAAATAAAAAAATTTCTACTGAAACAATAAATAGTATTAAAGAATTAAAGGATCCATCAGCCATAGCTGACAATATTGCATCTCATTTAAGTACTACAATTTCAGAAAAACAGCAAATTTTTGAGACAAGCGATGTGAAGAAAAGACTTAATGCAGTCATTAAAATTATGGAAAATGAGACAAGTATCATAGGTGTTGAAAAAAGAATTAGAGGACGAGTTAAAACTCAAATGGAAAAAACTCAAAGAGAATATTATTTAAATGAGCAATTAAAAGCGATTCAGAAAGAATTAGGGGAAATTGAAGATGGAAAAGATGAAACATCGAACTTAAATAAAGCTATCCTAAAAGCAAAAATGCCAAAAGAAGTACAAAAGAAATGTATGGCTGAATTGAAAAAATTGAGAAATATGAGTCCGATGTCTGCAGAGGCAACAGTGGTAAGAAATTACTTAGACTGGATGATAGACATACCTTGGTTTAAAAAAGATAAAGTAGATATTGATTTAAACAAAGCTCTTAAAATTTTAGATGAAGACCATTTTGGCTTAGATAAAGTAAAAGAGAGAATAATTGAATTTTTAGCTGTGCAAAAAAGAATGGAAAAAATCAAAGGTCCTATATTATGTTTGGTGGGTCCACCAGGTGTTGGAAAGACATCTTTGGGTAAATCAATTGCTAAAGCTACTAATAGGCAATTTGTAAGAATGTCCTTAGGCGGTGTTAGGGACGAGGCTGAAGTTCGTGGACATAGAAGAACTTACATTGGATCATTACCAGGCAAGATTATACAAATGATGAAAAAAGCAGGAACTAAAAATCCACTTTTTCTATTAGATGAAATTGATAAAATTGGAAATGATTACAGAGGTGATCCATCCTCTGCATTGTTAGAGGCTCTTGATCCTGAGCAAAATACAACATTTAACGATCATTATCTAGAGGTTGATTATGATTTATCCGATGTAATGTTTGTTACTACAGCTAACACACTGAATATTTTACCACCACTACTTGATAGAATGGAAGTTATAAGAATTCCTGGTTATACGGAAGATGAGAAAATAAATATAGCAAATAAATTTTTATTACCTAAAGCATTAAAAGAAAACGGAGTAAAAGAAGGTGAAATGGATTTACAGGAGGGAACTTTTAAAGAAATTATTAGAAACTATACAAGAGAGTCTGGTGTTAGAAATCTTGAAAGAGAAATTTCTAAAATAACTAGAAAGGTTGTAAAAAAAGTTGTAAATTCAGAGGAAACAAAAGTCAAAGTCGAACCTAAAAATATAAATGATTTTCTTGGTGTAAAAAAATTTAAATTTGGAGAGCTAGAAAATGAGGATAAAGTTGGTATCGTAACAGGACTTGCATGGACAGAGTTTGGTGGTGAAATTCTTAAGATTGAAACGGTAAATATGCCAGGAAAAGGTCGTATGCAAATAACAGGAAAACTAGGAGATGTTATGCAAGAGTCCGTGAAAGCTGCAAAATCTTATGTAAGATCTAAAAGTTTAGATTTTGGAATTATACCTCCAATTTTTGAAAAAAAAGATTTTCATATTCATGTACCTGAAGGGGCAACACCAAAAGATGGGCCTTCTGCAGGAGTAGGTATGGTTACATCAATTGTTTCATCAATAACAAAAATACCTGTCAGAAGAGATATAGCAATGACTGGAGAAGTAACAATAACTGGTCAAGTTCTTCCTATAGGTGGCTTAAAAGAAAAATTATTGGCAGCTCATAGAGCAGGTATAAAAGAAGTTTTAATTCCAAAAGATAATGAGAAAGATTTGACTGATATTCCAGAAAAAGTAAAGAAAGATATCAAATTAACCACTGTTGAAATGGTAGACGATGTTTTGAAAATAGCTCTTACAAAAGAGTTGAAGAAAATCGATTGGGTTGAAGTAGAAAAAATTTCGGACGGAAAAAAAGACGACAAATCTCAAGCCAGTATTCAATAATTTATAATTTACTTTGTACGAACGTTGATGTAATAGTACCAAATATTTTGGGCGGTTAGCTCAGTTGGTAGAGCATCTCGTTTACACCGAGGGGGTCAAAGGTTCGAGTCCTTTACTGCCCACCAAAATGGGGGTGTAGCTCAGTTTGGTTAGAGCGATCGCCTGTCACGCGATAGGTCGCGGGTTCGAGTCCCGTCACTCCCGCCATTAGATTGATAACGATTCTCATTTCATGAATCGTTCAATAAATTAGGGCTAAAAAACGTGACCAAATTTCACTATTATTATCCTTAAAAAAACCTATAAAAAATCAACTTTAATTAAATTGATTGAATAATAGAACTTTAAATAGTCAAAAAAACAAATATAATATGAATCTTATCAGATTTTTCGTATTCTAAAATTTTAATTAAAATATTATGCTCGTAGAATTTTTAAAAGATTATTTGCCCATCATATTGTTTTTAGTAATTGCACTAATTCTAAGTGCAGGTTTTATTTTAGTTAATTTTTTACTATCACCTAATAACCCTGATCCAGAGAAACTATCTGCGTATGAGTGTGGGTTTGAGCCATTCAATGACTCACGAATGGAATTTGACGTAAGATTTTATCTGGTTGCAATACTTTTCATTATATTTGATTTAGAAATAGCATTTCTATTTCCTTGGGCAATTTCACTCGGAACAATTGGATTATTTGGTTTTGTTTCTATGATGATATTTTTATTTATACTAACTATAGGTTTTATTTATGAGTGGAGAAAAGGAGCATTAGATTGGGAGTAATATGAATATAATCGATAGAGAAAAACAAATTCCTGATGAGTTTAAAACACTAGCTAAAGATTTCGCAGATAAAGGTTTTATAACAACTTCTATGGATAATTTAGTAAACTGGGCAAGAACAGGATCACTTCATTGGATGACTTTTGGATTGGCTTGTTGTGCAGTTGAAATGATGCAAACATCTATGCCTAGATATGATTTAGAAAGGTTTGGAGCTGCGCCTAGAGCCTCACCGAGACAATCAGATGTTATGATTGTTGCCGGAACGCTCACAAATAAAATGGCTCCAGCATTAAGAAAAGTCTATGACCAGATGCCAGAACCAAGATATGTTATCTCAATGGGTAGTTGTGCAAATGGTGGTGGATATTATCATTATTCATATTCAGTTGTCAGAGGATGTGACAGGATAGTTCCAGTTGATGTGTACGTTCCAGGTTGTCCACCTTCCGCAGAGGCTCTCCTATATGGAATTATGCAATTACAAAAAAAAATACGAAACCATGGATCAATCGAAAGATAGTTATGGAAAACTTAATTAATTTAGAAAAAAAAATAAACTCCGAGCTAACTACAAAAATAAATTCTTCCGGAGTCAAACATAATCAAATTTATTTATCGATTGATAGCAATGATATAATTGATGTTATACTTTTCATGAAAACTAATGAAAATACAAAATTTAGACAATTAATTGATATAACAGCTGTTGACTTTCCTGAAAAAGAGCAAAGATTTAGAATTGTATATTTATTGTTAAGCCATGAATTTAATACAAGAGTGCTTATTGAATTTGATATTTCTGAAGGGGAAAAAGTTCCATCTTTAACAAAAATTTTTCCTTCAGCCAACTGGATGGAAAGAGAAGTTTTCGATATGTATGGAATAGATTTTAAAGATCATCCAGACTTAAGGAGAATCTTGACTGATTATGGTTTTGAGGGATATCCTTTAAGAAAAGATTTCCCAATAACCGGACATAATGAAGTTAGATATAGCGAAGAATCAAAAAAAGTAATTTATGAGCCAGTAAAACTTGAACAAAATTATAGAAACTTTGATTATGAAAGTCCTTGGGAAGGAACTAAATACATTAAAAACCAAACGAAAGAATAATGGCAAAACAAACTAAAACTTTAAATTTAAATTTTGGCCCTCAACATCCAGCAGCACATGGTGTTTTAAGATTAATATTAGAATTAGATGGAGAGGTAGTGGAAAAAGCTGATCCTCATATAGGTTTGCTTCACAGGGGAACAGAAAAGTTAATAGAGAATAAAACATATGCTCAAGCAGTCCCTTACTTTGATAGGTTAGATTATGTAGCACCTATGAATCAAGAACATGCATTTGCTCTTGCTATTGAAAAGATATTGAAAATTGATGTTCCAATTCGAGCTCAATTTATAAGAGTGATGTTTTGTGAAATTGGTAGAATTCTTAGCCACATTTTAAATATTACAACACAAGCATTAGATGTTGGAGCGCTTACTCCATCTTTATGGGGATTTGAGGAAAGAGAAACTTTAATGACATTTTATGAGAGAGTTTCTGGATCAAGATTACATGCAAATTATTTTAGAGCTGGTGGAGTTCACCAGGATATGCCTAGAGGACTAGACGCAGATATCTTTGATTTCACAAAAAAATTTCCTAAAATTATTGATGATTTAGAAAGCCTACTTACAGAAAATAGAATTTTTAAACAAAGAAATGTTGATATTGGTGTTGTATCAAAACAAGATGCATTAGATTATTCTTTTTCTGGCGTTATGTTACGTGGATCAAATGTTCCTTGGGATCTGAGAAAGTCACAACCTTATGACTGTTATGATCAAATGGATTTTAAAATTCCTGTTGGTAAAAATGGTGATTGTTATGATCGTTATCTTTGTAGAGTTGAGGAAATGAGAGAAAGTGTAAAGATTATCAATCAATGCTTACAAAAAATGCCCAAGGGCCCCATTAAATCAACAGATGGCAAAATTTCTCCACCTCCAAAAAAAGAGTTAAAAGAATCGATGGAAGCATTAATACATCATTTTAAACTTTTTACTGAGGGTTATAGAGTTGAAAAAGATGAAATTTATACAGCAGTTGAGGCACCAAAGGGTGAATTTGGTGTCTATTTAATTTCAGATGGCTCTAGTAGACCTTATAAATGTAAAATAAGAGCTCCAGGATTTTCACACCTTCAAGCAATGGATTACTTAATAAAGGGACACATGCTCGCTGACGTACCAGCAGTTTTAGGATCATTAGATATAGTTTTTGGGGAGATTGATAGATGAGTCTAAAAAAAATTTCAAAAGACCAGCCAGAAAAATTTGAGTTTAATGATAGAAACATCGAGCTAGCAAAAAAAATGATTAATAATTATCCTGAAGGCAAACAACAGAGTGCTGTTATGTCATTACTTTATATAGCTCAACGACAAAATAATAACTGGATCCCATTAGCTGCAATGAAGTACATAGCAAAGTTTTTAAGTATGCCATATATAAAAGTTTATGAAGTTGCTACATTTTACTCAATGTATAACTTGACACCAGTAGGCAAATTTTTTTATCAGGTTTGCACAACAACACCATGTATGCTCAGAGGTGCATATAAATTGGTGGATGTATGTAAAAAAAAAATTTCAAATAAAGAAAACGAAATATCAAGTGATGGAAATTCCTCATGGGTGGAGGTTGAATGTTTAGGTGCTTGCATAAATGCTCCAATGATTCAAATTAATGATGAGTATTATGAGGATTTAGATGAAAAAAAACTAGAAAACATTATCGAACAAACAATGAAAGGAAAAACACCAAAACCAGGATCTTATAGAGGAAGAGTTAATTCAGAACCTGAAAATAACAGAACAACTTTGGTAGGTATTAAAAATGCTTGAAGATAAGGATCGGATATTTCAAAATTTATATAATGACTTAGGAGAGGACGTGGAGTCATCTAGGAAAAGAGGAGATTGGAAAGATACTAACGAAGTTATTCTAAAAGGTAGAGATTGGATAATCAACGAAATAAAATCATCTGAATTAAGAGGAAGGGGTGGAGCAGGTTTTCCAACAGGACTAAAATGGTCTTTTGCTCCAAAAGATGTTGGTTCAAGACCGCATTATTTAGTAATCAATGCAGATGAGTCAGAGCCAGGGACTTGCAAAGATAGAGACATATTAAGATTTGAACCTCATAAACTTATAGAGGGGTGTTTAATTGCTGCTTATACAGTAAATGCACATGTTTGTTATATTTATATCAGAGGAGAATACTATAACGAGGGACAAAAACTGCAGAAAGCAATCGATGAGGCATATTCACAAAAATTGATTGGAAAGAATGCCTCAAATACAGGTTGGGATTTTGATATTTATATACATTATGGAGCAGGAGCATATATTTGTGGTGAGGAAACGGCTCTGCTTGAAAGTTTAGAAGGGAAAAAAGGCCAACCAAGACTTAAACCTCCTTTCCCAGCACTCATTGGACTTTATGGATGCCCAACAATTATAAATAATGTCGAGACGATCGCTGTAGTCCCAACAATATTAAAAAGAGGTGCAAAATGGTTTTCAAGTTTAGGTAAACCAAAAAACACTGGTACTAAAATTTTCTGTATTTCTGGCAATGTGAATAGACCTTGTAACGTAGAAGAGGAGATGGGTATTCCATTGAAAGAACTAATAGAAAAACATGCCGGTGGTGTTATTGGTGGTTGGGAAAATCTTAAAGCTATAATACCTGGTGGTTCCTCAATGCCTATGCTTCCAAAAGAAATTTGTGAGACTATTAAAATGGATTTTGATTCTTTAGTTGAACAAAAAAGTGGCCTAGGAACAGCTGGTATTGTTGTTATCAATAAAGACCAAGACATTATTCAATGTATGGCTAGGATTGCAAGATTTTATAAACATGAAAGTTGTGGACAATGTACTCCATGCAGAGAGGGGTCTGGCTGGATGTGGAGAATGCTTGAGAGAATGGCAAAAGGTGAAGCATCAAGAGAGGAAGTTGACATGCTTATGGACGTCACAAAACAAATTGAAGGACATACAATTTGTGCTTTTGGAGAGGGCTCATCATGGCCTGTTCAAGGACTATTAAGACATTTCAAAAAAGAAATTGTAAAAAGAAATAATTTTAATCCACTGGTATCTAAAGATAATAAAATTCCTTACCTTGTGGACCAACATTTATTAGAGAATGACAATGCTGAAATTAAAAGTTAATGACAAAGATATAGAGATAGAGGAAGGTTTAACTGTCTTACAGGCATGTGAACAAGCTGGCGTTGAAATACCAAGATTCTGTTATCATGAAAAACTATCAATAGCAGGTAATTGTCGGATGTGTTTAGTAGAGATGGAAAAATCACCCAAACCAATTGCTTCTTGCGCGATGCCCGCTGCAGAGGGAATGAATATTAAAACAAATACTCCTCTAGTAGAAAAAGCAAGAAAAGGTGTAATGGAGTTCTTGTTAGCAAACCATCCATTAGACTGTCCGGTGTGTGATCAAGGCGGGGAGTGTGATCTACAGGATCAGTCAATGTATTATGGAATTGATAAGTCAAGATTCAAAGAAAACAAAAGATTTGTTCCAGAAAAATATATGGGTCCTCTTATTAAGACACAAATGACTAGATGTATTCATTGCACAAGATGTGTAAGGTTTGCTACAGAAGTAGCCGGCATCCCTGAACTTGGAGCAATAGGAAGAGGCGAAGATATGCAAATTACCACTTATCTTGAAAAAGCGATGGAATCTGAATTATCTGGAAATGTAATTGATCTTTGTCCAGTTGGAGCACTAACATCTAAACCTTACGTATTTGAGGCTAGACCTTGGGAGTTAAAAAAAACTGAAACAATAGATGTAATGGATGCAGTAGGATCAAACATTAGAGTAGATACTTATGGATGGGAAGTAAAAAGGGTTTTACCTAGAATAAATGAAGAAATAAATGAAGAATGGATATCTGACAAAACACGTTATGCATGCGATGGTTTAAAAAGTCAAAGATTAGATTACCCTTTAAAAAAAATTAACAATGAATTTAAAAAAATTTCTTGGAAAGAAGCTTATGAAAATATCGCAGAAAAAATTAAAATTACTTCATCCGATAAAATAGCAGGATTTATTGGAGATTTAACCAATATGGAAACAATGTTTGTGACAAAAGAGTTTTTTGAAAAAACAATTAAATCAAAAAATTTAGAAGCAAGAGATGATAATACTTACATTAATACCGAAGATAGGACTAATTATTTATTTAATAGTCAAATTAACGGCATAGAGGAAGCAGATTTTATTCTGTTGATTGGTGCTAATCCAAGATTTGAAGCAACAATATTAAATGCAAGAATTAGAAAAAATTATGTAACAAACAAAACAGAAATTTATTCAATTGGTGATGTAGGAGATCAAACATATCCATATGAAAAACATCCAGCAGACACAAAAATTATTAAAGAAATTTGTGAAAATAAATCAGAAATAAGTAAGAAAATTTTAGTTTCAAAAAAACCTTTGGTGATAATCGGAAACTCAGCTTTAAATTCAAAATCTGGAAAATTTATATTTGAAAATATTAAAAAATTTTTGATTGATAACAAAAAAATCACAGATGAATGGAATCCACTTAATATACTACCAGTTAATGCATCATCTGTAGGAAGTTACGATCTAAATTTAGTGAACAATGAAGAAAATCTAACATTAAAAAAATTACAAGAAAATGTTTTTGAAATAGTATTTTTGATTGGTCAAGATAACCTTAAATTTAAAAAAAAAAATGAATTTGTAGTTTACATTGGAAGTCATGGAGATAATGGTGCTGAAATTGCAAATATAATTCTTCCAGGTGCTACTTACACAGAGCAAGACGGATTATTTACAAATTTAGAGGGAAAGTTACAAAAAGCTTATAAAGCATCATTTCCACCAGGCGAAGCAAAAGAGGATTATAAAATTTTAAATGAATTATCTGAACTTTTGAAGAGAAAAAAACTATTTCAAAATAAGGATGAGCTTACTGATAATCTTCTTAACTATTTAGATTTAAATAAAAAAAAAATACAATCAAAAAACCTTTCCACTGTAGATTATATAGATGAAAAAATAATAATTAATCCAATAGATTACTATTACTCAAATGTTATAGCTAGAGCATCAAAAACAATGTCTGAGTGCAGAAGTATTAAAACTGATCTAAAAAAAACAGGTACAGAAGGATAGATGCAAGATTATTTTATAATTCTAGCCTCTGAAGTTTATAAAATTTTATTTTTATTGATTCCAGTTCTAGTTACTGTAGCAATGATTGTTTGGCTAGACAGAAGAGTGTGGGCATTTGTTCAAAAAAGAAGAGGTCCTAATGTAGTTGGGCCGTTTGGACTACTACAATCACTAGCAGACGCACTCAAATATATTTTTAAGGAAATAATAATACCTGCAAGCTCAAATAAAATTATTTTCATATTAGCACCGATTGTTACAATGACCTTGGCACTTATAGCTTGGGCAGTGATACCTTTTAGTGATGAATTTGTTTTAGCCGATATTAATGTCGGAATATTATACATCTTTGCTGTTTCCTCACTTGGTGTTTATGGAATAATTATGGGAGGTTGGGCCTCAAATTCAAAATATCCTTTTTTAGGCTCAATAAGATCAGCAGCCCAGATGGTATCTTATGAGGTATCGATTGGTGTTATAATAATTAATGTATTGTTATGTGTTGGGTCCCTAAATTTAAGTGACATTGTTTTAGCTCAAGAAAAAATTTGGTTTGTCATACCTTTATTTCCAATGTTCGTGATTTTTTTTATATCAGCACTTGCAGAGACAAATAGACCACCATTTGATTTACCCGAGGCTGAGGCGGAACTTGTAGCAGGTTATCAAACAGAATACTCCGGAATGATGTATGCAATGTTTTGGTTAGGGGAATATGCAAATATACTTTTAATGTGTGCTTTAGGTTCTATATTATTTTTGGGTGGATGGTTATCTCCAATAAATATGTACCCATTTGATATAGTGCCCAGTCCTTTATGGTTAATTCTCAAAATTCTCTTTTTATTTATATTATTTGCGCTAGTTAAAGCTATCGTACCAAGATATAGATATGATCAATTAATGAAGCTAGGTTGGAAAATATTCCTTCCATTTTCTTTAATTTGGGTGGTTTTAACTGCGGGGTATTTAATGTATTTTGATTTATTACCGACGGTTTAATTATGAAATTAGGAAGAATATTTAAAACAGTATTTATGGTAGACTTCATCACCGGTCTATCAATGGCTGTTAAGGAATTATTTAAAGAGAAAAAAACAATTAATTACCCTTTTGAAAAAGGAAAAATCAGCCCAAGGTTTCGGGGGGAGCATGCTTTAAGAAGGTATCCTAATGGTGAGGAAAGATGTATTGCTTGCAAATTATGCGAAGCAGTTTGCCCAGCTCAAGCCATAACTATCGAGTCAACCGAAAGAGCTGACGGCAGTAGAAAAACTACCAAGTATGATATTGACATGTTAAAATGTATTTATTGCGGTTTATGTGAAGAGTCGTGCCCTGTAGATGCAATTGTTCAAGGACCAAATTTTGAATTTGCTACAGAAACAAGAGAGGAACTATATTACAATAAGGAAAAATTGTTAGAAAACGGAGATCGTTGGGAGAGTGTATTAGCGGCAAACATTAAAGCTGATAATCCCTATAGATAATGATAGCCCACGCAATTTTTTTTTATATATTTTCTTTTATAGCCGTTATCTCAGCAGTAATGGTAACCGTTTCAAAAAATACAGTTCACTCAGTTTTTTTTTTAATTTTAGATTTTATTAGCATTTCATGTTTATTTATTATGATCGGTGCAGAGTTTTTGGGAATGATTATGCTTATCGTATATGTTGGCGCTGTTGCAGTATTATTTTTATTTGTTGTTATGATGTTAAATGTAGCACATCAAAAAAATACATTTTTTAAATCAACTCATGGATCAAGACATATACCTATTGGACTACTAGTAAGTTTAATAATTTTTTTTGAATTAGTAATAGTAGTTGGTGGCTGGAAATATAAACCTGATTTAATAAATAGTATTTCTTTAGAAATAAGTGAGGTCTCAAACACTCACTCAATAGGATATGTTCTATATACTGATTATATACATTTATTTCAACTCTCTGGCATGATTCTGTTAGTTGCCATGATTGGAGCAATTATTTTAACTTATAGAAAAAGAGAAGGTTTAAAAAGGCAAAGTTATTTTAGTCAAATTTCAAGAGAAAAAGTTGATGGCGTAGATCTAGTAGATGTTGAGAAAAACAAAGGAGTAAAAATTGATGTTTGAAATTGGTCTTGGTCACTATTTAACTCTCGGAGCGGTTATATTTACTATTGGAGTTGTTGGAATTTTTTTAAATAGAAAAAATATTATTGTGATTTTAATGAGTATTGAGCTAATTTTGTTATCAGTAAATATAAACCTTGTTTCATTCTCAATTTTTATTAATGATTTGAGTGGTCAGATATTTACATTATTTATACTAACTGTTGCAGCGGCAGAAGCGGCAATAGGTCTTGCAATTATAGTTGTATACTACAGAAACGCTGGAACTATACGTGTAGAGGAAATAGATAAATTAAAAGGTTAAAATGGAATACCTAATATTATTTTTACCATTGATAGGGGCAATCATATCTGGTTTTTTTGGAAATAAAATTGGAGATAGATCCTCAGAAATACTAACTAGCTTATTTACAACAATAGCAGCAATTTTATCTATTATTATTTTCTATATGGTTATCTTCGAGGGGTATGAAAATAATATACTATTATTTAAATGGATTTACTCTGGTACTCTAGATGTAAATTGGTCCATAAAAATTGATGCTTTATCATCAGTAATGCTGGTGGTTGTTACGTTTGTATCATCATTAGTTCATATTTATTCCATTGGTTATATGTCTCATGACCCAGACAAACCAAGATTTATGTGTTATTTATCTTTATTTACATTTTCAATGCTAGCGCTTGTTACTGCAGATAATTTTTTACAATTATTTTTTGGTTGGGAAGGAGTAGGTTTATGTTCTTATTTACTGATTGGATTTTGGTTCAAAAAAGAAACTGCAAATAATGCAGCAATAAAAGCTTTTTTAGTAAATAGAGTGGGTGATTTTGGTCTAGCTTTAGGTGTTTTTTTAATCTTTTATTATTTTGGAACTGTAAATTTTGATGTCGTATTTGAACAAATTCCGCAAATTGACAAAACAAGTGTTAATTTTTTAGGAGTAAATTTTAATGCAGTAGATTTAATATGTTTGTTACTTTTCATTGGAGCAATGGGTAAATCTGCCCAAATTTTCTTACATACTTGGTTACCCGATGCCATGGAAGGGCCGACACCCGTATCTGCGCTTATACATGCAGCCACAATGGTAACAGCTGGTGTTTTTTTAGTTGTAAGATGTTCACCAATTTATGAATATTCCGAATTAATTTTGGCATTTATAACTATAATCGGCATGACAACCGCAATTTTTGCCGCAAGTATAGCTTTAGTTCAAGACGATATTAAAAAAATAATTGCTTATTCAACCTGCAGTCAATTAGGTTATATGTTCTTTGCTGCTGGTGTTGGTGCATATAATGTTGCTATGTTTCACTTATTTACACATGCTTTCTTTAAAGCCTTATTATTTTTAGGATCAGGTTCAGTTATACATTCTTTTAAAGATGAACAAAATATAAACTTTATGGGAGGAGTATGGAAAAAGCTACCCGTAACATATTCTTTAATGATCGTTGGAACTTTAGCATTAACAGGATTTCCTTTTTTATCAGGATTTTATTCAAAAGATGCAATTATTGAGTTTGCTTATCTAAGTGGGAGTAATGTTGGATATTATGCGGCAACAATTGGAATACTTACAGCTTTATTGACATCTATTTACTCTTGGAGATTAATATTTAAAACATTTCACGGAACTTATGAAAATAAAAATATAAAAATAGATGAGATGCATGAGTCGCCTTTAGTGATGATTGTCCCTTTATTCATTTTAGCTTTAGGTGCAATTGGATCAGGTTACTTATTCAAGGAGCTTTTTATAGGC
>CACONQ010000015.1 GCA_902628635.1 uncultured Pelagibacteraceae bacterium
AAGTAGAAACGCCTAAATCTGAAGTTTTTTCTTGGTCAATTTTTACATTTAAAATTGCTTTAGTTTGATTAAAGTCATCTTCAACATTAATTAAATTTTTATTTTTTCTAGCTTCAGTTTTTATAACTTCTTTCCATTTTATTAAATCCTCATATGTATTGCCCAACAAAACAAATTGCACAGGTTTTTGCACCCCTCCTGTTCTAATACCTTGTGGCATAACTGGAAAAGCTAATACACCTGGAACTTTTGAAATTTTTCTAAAAGATTCCATCATTATTCTTTGACCATCTCTTTTCCTATTATCCCAGTGTTCTAACAAAACAATTATAAAACCGGAATTCACTTGTGTGGAACTTTTTCCAAATCCGGGCACTCTTAAAAGCAATCTTCTATATTCCCCTTTTCCCACCTCAGGTAATAAGAAACCCTCAATTTCCTCAGACTTGCTTGATGTATATTCAAAACCAGAACTCTCAGGAGCTTTAATAATAACAAAAAAAGCTCCTCTATCTTCCTTTGGCATTAGTTCTTTTGGAGCGTATAAAAATACAGAAGTAGTGAAAACTAATATGGTTATTAAAAAAATTATTATTTCTTTTTTTCTTTTTAACCAAAACAATAATGTTCTCTTATAAAAATCTCTAAATTTATTTAAACTCACTTCAAATTTTTGAGAAACTTTTGATTTTATATTTTTTTTAACCAAAACTTTACTTGCTATCATAGGACTTAAAGATAGAGCTACAAAACTAGACATAATTACTGCAAAAGATAAAGTCACAGCTGTTTGTGTGTATAAAGTACCACTTAAACCTTTAATAAAAATAAGTGGGATAAATACTGCAACTAAAACTAATGTTGTTGCTATAATCGCAAATGACACCTGTTTTGAACCTTTATATGCCGCAACAAGAGATGTTTCTCCTTTTTCTACTCGTCTAACAATATTTTCAAGCATAACAATTGCATCATCTACAACTATTCCAATAGCAAGAACTAATGCCATAAGAGTAAATAAATTTATAGAAAAATCAAAAAAGTAAATTGCTAAGAAGGTAGATATTAATGAAACTGGTAAAGCAATAATTGGTACTACTAAAGCTCTAATATTGCCTAGAAATAAATATATAATTATGGTCACTAAAATTAATGCTATTACAAGAGTTTTGTAAACTTCATAAATAGCTGTTGATATATAGTTACTTCTATCAAAAGATACTTCCAATGATGTTCCATCGGGTAGCGTTGGTTGGATTTCTTTAATTTTCTTTTTTAATCTATTTGCAACTTTAATGGTATTGGCATCTGATTGTTGATAAATACCAATTCCAACTACTTGTTTACCGTTTCCTTTGAAAACAGTTCTTGTAGAGACAGGACCAAATTCGACTCTTGCAACGTCTGATAATTTCGTAATTGATCCGTCAAAAGATTTTTTTAGTGGTAAATTTTTGTAGGTTTCAATTTTATCGTAAGCATTTTCTAATTTAATGGTTAAATCTATATCTTTTGATTCTATTCTTCCAGATGGAAATTCTAAATTTTCAGATCTTAAAGTCTGTTCAACTTCCTGTGTCGTTAAATCTCTCGCAGCTAATGCTATTGGGTCTAACCATATTCTTAAAGATATTTCTCTTTCTCCTCCTAGTCTAACTCTTCCAACTCCCTCTACAGTTGCAAAGTAATCAGTTAAGTACCTATCAGCATAATCGGTTAACTCCATATCAGACATAAAATCTGAACTAAAACTCATCCACATAGTTGTTCTAAACCCAGCAGATTGTTTGTAGACCTCGGGAGCACTCGCCTCGTTGGGTAGTTCATCAACTACTCTAGCTACATAACTTCTTACATCGTTTGCTACATCATCCAAATCTAAATCTGATTTAAAAGTCATCTCAATTCTAGATGATCCATCTTCACTAATTGACTCAATATTAATGAGACCAGGTGCTCCTCCAACTCTATCCTCTATTTTCTGAGTTATTTGAGTATCAACTATTTCGGCTGATGCTCCTTGATAGTCAGTTTGTATCGTAATTACTGGTCTTTCTACATCTGGAAGTTCATCTGTCGGTATTTCATTAAAAACTACAAGTCCAAAAATAACAAGTATCAAGCTCATTACAGTTGCAACTACAGGTCGTTTAATTGATAAATCTGTAAGATACATTATTATTGGTTTACAATTTTAACTTTCATTTTATTTCTTACTTTAGAAATTCCCTCTTTGATAATCTTATCATTGATATCTAATCCCTCTAAAATCATGATTTTTCCGTAACTTCTTTTTCCTACACTAACCTCAATTTTCTCAACTGAGTTATCTTCTAAAACTTTATATACAAAATTAGATTTTCCTTGAACTAGTATTGATGACTCTGAAACTCCAATTGCATCAACTTTATTATAAATTATTTCTGCATTTAAAAGCATACCTGGAATTAATTCAAGTTTTGGATTTTTAACCTTAATATTACAAAGAACGGATCTTGTATTTGGATCGACTCTTGAGCTTACAGATTCTATCACTCCATTAAATTTTTTTTTATATGAATCCGATTTTATATTAACTTCCAATCCTGTTTTTAAAATAGATAAATAACTTTCAGGTACTTTTATATCCAACATAATTGATGAGATATCATCCAAAGTAAGTATAAATGAGTCTGTTCCCAAAACTCCTTGTGCGATTTCTCTTTTTCCTAAAACTCCTTTAAACGGGGCTTTTACCCTTTCATCATTTATTATAAATATTGTCTCACCTTCTTTTATAAGTTTACCAAATTTTATATTTTGATTTTTAATCTCTTCTTTTTTTACCCTATAGTTTTTCGTTTTAAGTGCTACAGCAGTCCCAAAAGTTTCAATTTTTTCAAAAAATTGAGAATTATCAACTACTTCTATAATTACACCTGGAGGAGGCCTTTGCGAAAATTTTTTTTCAAAATGCTTACCTACAAAATATCTTGCTATAATTATTCCAAAGATAACTATAAATATTATAGATATAAATATTGTTATTTTTTTAGATAATTTCATGAAGGATATTTACCATATTCGCTCCAAGATCCATCATAAATTATTGGTGAATATTTATCGTTTATTAAAGATAGTGCGAAAGCTAGAACAGAAGCTGTCACTCCAGATCCACAAGTAAATACTATATTGGTGTCTTTAATATCTTTAAGTATTTCTTTAAATTTTTCTTCTAATTTCAATACGTCTAAAAATTCATTTGTATCCTTGTTTATACAATTGCTAAAAGGCAAACAAAATGACTTTGGAATTGATCCAGATCTTAAACCTTCCCTGGGTTCTTTTTCTATACCTTTAAATCTATTAAGACTTCTCGCATCTATAAGCTTAAATTCACCTGTTAGAATATTTTCATCGATCTGTTTTTTATTTTTTACTAATATTTTTTTTTCTTTTGCTTGGTAGTTAGTTTTGTTTACTCTCTCAATATTGGTTGTTACTTCCCTTCCTTCATTCATCCATTTTTTAAAGCCTCCATTTAAAATTTTAACTAACTTAGGATTATGCCCAAAGTATAAAAAATTATACCAACATCTACATGAACTTACTAAATCAGAATTATCATAAATAACGATTTCATCACTATTATCTATCCCCATATCAGAAACAATTTTTTCCCATTCGCTTATATTTACTAACATGTGTGGTAAGTCAGTATTTTTTTTGGAACACGTATCTATATTAAAAAATAAAGAATTTTTTATATGATTTTTTAAATACTCTTTAAAGCCATTTCTTTTAGTATTTGGTAAATGCCAAGAGCTATCAATTATCTTAACTTTATTTAAATTTTTCTGAAGCCATTCAGTAGAAACTAAACTCATTTAATTTTTATCTAAATATTTTTGATGATATTCTTCAGCTATGCAATAATTTTTCAATAATGATATTTTAGTTACTACTTTTCCCGAAAGTTTCTCATTAATTTTTTTTGTGATTTTTTCTGCAATATTTTTTTGATTATCATTTAAATAAAATATTTCACTTCGATATTGGGTTCCAAAATCTGGTCCTTGAGAATTTAGTGTTGTTGGATCATGTATTTGAAAAAAAAATTCTAATATTTTTTCGTATGAAATTTTATTTGGATCAAATTCTAATTTTACTACCTCTGCATGATTTGTGTTACCTGTACAAACTTCCTCGTATGAAGTTTTTGAACTGTTTCCTCCACAATATCCAACTTCTGTTCTGTAAATACCTTCAAGTTTACTGAACTTAATTTCTGGACCCCAAAAACACCCACAAGCTAAAACTGCTATTTCCATTGATTATTAAATTTATTTATCTAAAGTTAACTTATGTTGTCTAAAAATCAATTAGGCTTTTTGTACATGTTTTTGTCAGTCTGTGCCTTTTCTATAATGGATTTAATAGTCAAGTGGTCAGATGATTATCCATTAGGTCAAGTAATATTCTTCAGGGGTTTCTTTGGAATAGTGTTTTATTATTTTGTTATTCCTAAAGAAAGAATTAAAGATTTTTATTTTACCAAAAGACCATTATTACATTTTTCAAGATGTTTTTTTGGCTTAGCTGCTCTACTCTCAATATTTACCGCATTGAGAAATTTACCTTTAGCAACTGTCGTAAGCATTTCATTTGCAGCTCCAATATTCACAACAATTTTTTCAATTTTTTTTTTAAGTGAAAGAGTAGGTTACTTTAGATGGCTAGCTGTGTTTATAGGTTTTATAGGAATCTTAATTATATCAGAACCCGGCTTTAGTTCACTTAATGTTTATTATATTTTTCCAGTTATTTTTGTTTTAGGAATGTCTTACGTTGCAATAAGTATTAGGCAGTTATCATCAACAGAACCCGTATGGTTAATTTCTTTATTTTTCTCTGCGGCAATAACTATTGCTGGCTTACTAACCTTGCCATTTGGGTGGATAATGCCTAGCCTTTATGATCTTACACTTTTATCTATGATAGGTTTTTTTGGTGGTGTTGCGAATTTGTGGTTAAGCCAGTCATACAAATTTTCTGAAGTTTCCTTAGTTACACCTTTAAAATATTTAGCTTTGGTTTTTGCAATTGTATTTGGGTATTTGATTTGGGGAGAAGTTCCATCAGGAAAAACTTTAATTGGTGCAATTTTAGTTATTGCTTCCTCAATAATAATTTTTAGACGAGAAATTGCTCTCAAAAAGGAACCCACACCGTCAAGACATGACTAAAAAACCTCGCTATTGGAATGTTGCAGTAAAGTATCTGTCTTCTAAAGATGTTGTGATGAAAAAACTTATAAAAAAATACGATGATAAAATACTTACTACAAGAGGAGACATATTTTTTTCTTTGTGCAAAAGTATAATTGGTCAGCAAATTAGTGTAGCTGCTGCAGACTCAGTTTTTTCTAAGTTTAAAAAAGTTTGTAGAGGAAAAATAAAACCAAATGTAGTAAATAATAAAACCTTTAGTCAGTTAAAAAAATGTGGCTTAAGTAAGCAAAAGGTTAAGGGTATAAAAGAACTATCAAAAAAGTTCTTAAGAAAAGAATTTAATCCAAAATTAATAAACAAAATGAATGATGAAGATGCAATAGTTTATCTTTCTAGTTTAAGGCAAATAGGAAGATGGTCTGCAGAGATGATTTTACTTTTTACTTTCAACAGACAAAATATTTGGCCAATTCAAGACATAGGATTGCTCAGAGCAATATCGAACAATTATAAAAAAAAATATTTACCCCCAAAAAACTTTATATTAAAACTTCAAAAGAAATTTTCACCATATTGTTCAGTTGCAACTTGGTATCTATGGAGATCAATCGATGATGAACCAATACAATATTGAAACTATTTTTTTATAATTTGAAAAATTAAATCGGCTATATTTTTTTTAATATTTCCTTTTGTAATAGATCTTCCTATAACTAACCAATCACTTTTATATTTATAATAAGCTTCATATGGAGTGGTAGTCCTTTTTTGATCATTTTTAATTTTATTAAAACTAATACCTGGTGTAATTATCTCTTTTTTAAAATATTTCTTTACAAATTTTATTTCATGAGCACTACATACTAATCCATCGAGTTTGGCTTTATTTGCTAATCTTGCTTGATGTTTTACTAAATCTTTTACAGACTTATTATAACCAATTTCCTTTAAATTTTTACTATCAAGGGATGTAAGAGTTGTAACACCAACTATTTTAATTTTATTTGAAACACTTTTGACAGCCTTAAGCGCCTCCAAACCAGAGCTTATGTGTACTGTTAAGTAATTAGGTTTTAAATCTTTTAAAGCAATAACAGCTGACTTCATAGTATTTGGAATATCATTTAGTTTAGTGTCCAAAAATATGATCTTATTTTTTAACCCTTTAATAAAATTTCTTCCATCTTTTGAATTTAGAAACTCTAGACCAAACTTATAACCAATTTCAATTTGTTTATTTAGTGTAGATTTTAAAATTTTTTTTACTTTTGAAATTTTGCTTGTATCACAAGCAATAAATAATTTTTTTTTATTTTTTTTCATTATTTATTTTGTCAAATAACTCTTTACCAAATTTAAAATGAATAGTTTTTTTTTCAGGAGTATCAACTTTTTCTCCAGTTTTTGGGTTACGAGAAATTCGAGCTTTTTGTATATGTGTCGACCAGGTACCAAAACCTCTTAACTCAACTCTCTCACCTTTTTTTAAAGAATATTTAATTTCCTCCAAAATAATATTAAAAAATTTCTCGAGATCTTTTTTATAAAAATTGGGATATTTTTTGTAAATCTTTTGAAGGAGCCTAGATTTAACTATTGCCAATTTTTATTAATCTTTCTTTTTCTTTTTTTCTTTCTTATCTAATTTATCTGATAAAGAAGAAAATGGAAGCTGTCTTCCAGATAATGGATCAGAGCCCATTTCTAAAGCTTTTTTGTTCTGCAATTCTTCTAATAATTTAATACTTAAAGATACTTTCCTTTTTTTTAGATCAATTTCCTGTATTGCAGCATCAATTCTATCTCCTGTAATAAACCTAGATGGTCTTGCATCAGCGGCATTTATTGCAATCTGAGATTTTTTAATCTGCAACTCAATTTTACTTCCTTCAGGTTGAACAGTAAGACCTCTATTATCTGTACTTAATATTTTAACAGTTAAAGTATCATTTACTTTTTTGTCTTTAAACCATTCGAAAGGATCAGTCTGTGTTTGTTTTAAACCTATTCTAAGCTTTTGTTGATCAGGCTTTATTTCTAAAACTTTAACTTTTAATTTTTCACCTTTCTTATATTTTTTAATTTCCTCTTCAGGATTTTTATCGTATGTAAGGTCATTAGCATGTAAAAAACCATCTAAATCAAAACCATCAATCTTTAAATAGATTGCATAATCATTAATACTGCTAATTGTTCCCTCAATTATCGAATTTACTGGGAATTTCTTTTCGAAAACATTCATTGGATTTTCTTGTGTTAGTCTATGCGATATAGAAACTCTTCTTTTTTCTTTATCAATCTCTGTAATTACACAATTTATTTCATCCCCTATTTTAAACATTTTTTTGGCAGACGGATTTTTCTTAGTCCAACTTAATTCACTCGAGTGTAATAAAGTAGTAAGTCCAGGCTCGAGTTCACAAAATGCACCAAAGTCCATTAATTTAACTACTTTAACTTTGTATTCTTTGTTTAATTCATAATTCGATATATGTTCAAATGGATCTGGGGATAATTGTTTAATTGAGCAACCAACTTGTTGTTTATCTTTGTCAACTGAGATTATTAGCAAGTCATGTTTTGCTCCTATACTTAGTAGTTCCTCAGGGTGATTTACTCTTGAATATGAAAGTTCAGAAGTATGAACAAGCACATCCAACTCAGAGTTTACATCAAAAAAACATCCAAAGTTACTATATCCCTTAACCACAGCATTTTTAATTACATCACCAACTTTATATTTTTCTATAATTTTTGCTCTATCCTCTTTTTTACTAGAAGATATGATTTGTCTTCTTGATACACACGCATTACCTCTAATCTTATCTAGTTTAATAAGAGCAAATTTTTGAGGTTCATTTATTAAGTGAGATATATCTTTTAAAGGTTTGTCCGAAATTTGAGAACCAGGACAAAACATAAGTGAACCAGTATCAATATGTTCAACGATAACACCACCTTTACATTTATTTGTTATTTTTCCCATAATAGGTTCATTTTTTTCATAAGCCTCTACAAGTTTATCCCAACCTTTTATTTTGAGAGCTTTGCTTGCGGATACAATAACATCACCATTTTTATCTTCTATTCTCTCCAACAGAACTGAAATTTTACTTCCAACTTTTAAATTTTCCAGTAATCCCAAAGTTTTAATTTCATTAACATCAACCACAGGTTCTGATTTTAAACCCTCTATAAATAGAAAAATAAACTTTTCAGTTATTTTAGTTACTTTACCCTCTATTATTTTTCCCTCAGCAATATTTTTTGATTTTGAAAGTTGGCCGTTTAGAAGTTCTTTGAATTCTTTTGAGGCTTTAGTTTCTAAAGAATTGTATATTTCCATTAATTATTAGTTTCTTTCTCAATAATATTTTTTATTTTTAAAAAGCATGCTTTTTTAGTTAAATTTGAGGTATTAATCAAGATAGAATCCTTAGTTCTTTTAAGAGGAGAAATACGCCTATTAAAGTCACTATAATCGCGAATTTTAATACTTTTTTTTACATCAAATAGGGTAGTTTTTTTTCCAAGTTTTCTTAATTCTCTGTATCTTCTTAAGGCTCTCACGCTTAGAGATGCAGTAATGAAAAATTTAAAATTTGCATTAGGTATTATTCTATAAGTGATATCTCTTCCATCTAAGCAACTACCATTAAACTTTTTTGGAAATCTATACGCGCAATTAATTTGAAAATTATGGACCATTTTTCTAACTTTTTTATCTTTAGCTATTATTGAAGCCATGGTGCCTATATCATCATTTGATAAAATTTTTCTCTCTAAATCTTTTAATTTTAGATTTTTAATTTTTCTTTCGATAAATTTATAACAGTATTTTTTGGGATGTTTCATTTTTAAAAAAG
Organism: uncultured Pelagibacteraceae bacterium; assembly: GCA_902628635.1. Lineage (GTDB taxonomy): Bacteria > Pseudomonadota > Alphaproteobacteria > Pelagibacterales > Pelagibacteraceae > Pelagibacter. The sequence continues at coordinate 9,077 of CACONQ010000015.1, forward strand.
CTATATATCTGTAAATTTTTCCTGTGTCTAAATAAAGAAGATTAAAATATTTAGATATAGCTTTAGCAACCGTTCCTGCTCCTGCTGCTGCAGGAGAATCAATTGCAACTTTAATATTTTTTTTTACCATTTGATAACACCTCCAATTTCTCTTATTTTTTTAAAAAATGAGGGAAAAGAAGTTTTAACAGAGGTTGGATCGTATATTTTCCAAATACCACCAAATGATAATGCTGATATAACAGACATCATAAATATTCTATGGTCTTTCAAAAAATCCCTAACTACAATTTTTTTGTTTAACTCTAAATTAGGATTTCCATAAATTTTTATTGAACTATGATCGTATCTTAACTTTACTCCCATATTCTTTAAAATTTTTGCTGCAATTTTAAGTCTAGGACTTTCTTTTTGATTTAATTCAGATAGATCTTTAAAAGAGGAAATTCCATTTGCTTTTGCAGCAACAAGAAAAATAATCATAAATTCATCTATCGCTGCAGAATTTAAATAAGTGGGGCACCTAATACCCTTTAATTTCTTTACACTTCTTACTTCAATATCTGAACATTTTTCTCCATTTATTACCTTTATATTTTTAAATTTAATTTTCGCACC
>CACONQ010000016.1 GCA_902628635.1 uncultured Pelagibacteraceae bacterium
GACTTACTTCCATATTTACATTTAAGAACTTTGAATAATAAATCAAAAACAACTAAAGGTCTTGCATTACCAATATGGGGATCATCATAAACAGTTGGACCACAAACATACATGCCAATCTTTTTACTATCTATGGGAACAAATTTTTCTTTTTTTCCTCCAAGGGTATTTGATAAAAAAATATCTTTATTCATTATTCTAGGAATATACTTAAATACTAGATTTGTGAATCTAATTGATTAGTTGGGAATCTTACAAACTGGAATGGGTTCCATTTTATGTAAGTTAGCTTTTCTTATTTTTAAATATTTATCTCTATTTTTAGAGCTTTCGTTATTCATCGCCTCTTCAAGCTCTTTGTATGATAATCCTAATTGACCTTCGTCGGTTCTGCCATCGTCCCATAGTCCGTCTGTTGGTGGTGCATCTATTATTTCTTTTAAAATTTTAAGTTCTTTACCAAGTTCCCATACTTCTGTTTTATTACAATCAGCTATTGGAGAAATATCAACACCACCATCTCCATATTTTGTATAAAAACCAACACCAAAATCTTCAACTTTGTTTCCTGTTCCAACCACTATACCTTGATTGGCTGCTGCTACTTGATACAAAGTTGTCATTCTTAATCTTGCTCTTGAATTAGCCATGCCGTGTTCACTATCAAATTTAGATAGTGACGTTTTAAAAGTACCAAATAAATTATCTAATTCGATTGTATGACCTTCTATATTTGAAAAATTACTTTTTAACCATTCTTGATGTTTTAAACTTAAATCATGTTGTGCACTTTTTTGCTTTATCGGCATAGATAATACAATAGTCTTCATTCCTGTAAGGGCACAGAGAGTACTTGATACAGATGAATCAATACCTCCAGAAATTCCAATAACTAAAGATTTAGCTTTAGAAGGCATAGAGTCTACATATTCTTGTATCCAGTTTTTAATAAAGTTTACTTTAGTTTTTGAGTCCATAATTTATATATATATTGAGTCGCTTTAAATATTAAAGAGACTAAGATGCCGCTTTAATAATATTTTTTGCGTAATTTGAGTTTTTCTTTATCTCATCAGAAATTAAAAACGCTAATTCTAAAGACTGATCTGCATTTAGCCTTGGATCACAATGAGTGTGGTATCTACTTGATAAATCTTGATCAGAAATATTTTTTGCTCCACCTGTGCATTCTGTCACATTTTGACCTGTCATTTCAATATGAAGACCACCGGCATAAGAGCCCTCACTTTGGTGAACAGCAAAAACATTTTTAACTTCTTTAAGTACATTATTAAATGGCCTAGTTTTAAATCCTGTTGAGGATACCAATGTATTTCCATGCATTGGATCACAAGACCAAATTACATTTTGGCCTTCTTTTTTAATTCCTCTAATTAATTTTGGTAAAAATTTTTCTACTTTGTCATGTCCAAATCTAGAAATTAAAGTTATTTTTCCCTTTTCATTTTTTGGATTAATTTTTTCACATATGCTTGCTATTTCATCTGGTTTCGATGTTGGTCCACATTTAATACCAATTGGATTTTCTATACCTCTACAAAATTCAACATGACCTCCATCTATCTGTCTCGTTCTATCTCCAATCCAAACAAAGTGAGCAGATGTATCGTGATATTCACCTGTTGTTGAGTCTACTCTTGTCATCGACTCTTCAAATGGTAAATGTAAAGCTTCGTGGGATGTCCAAAAATTTACAGTCTTAAGTCTTCTATTAAAATCTGAATTTATTCCACAAGCGTCCATAAATGCTAAAGCATCAGCAATCTTGTCCTCCAACTCTTTAAATTTTTTCGCTTGGGGGCTTTTTTTAATATATCCCAAATTCCATAAGTGAACTTTTTTCAGATCAGAAAAACCACCATGACAAAATGCTCTTATCAAATTTAATGTAGATGCAGATTGGGAGTAAGCTTTAAACAATCTTTTTGGATCTGGTTTTCTAGCTTTTTCGGTAAATTCTATTCCATTGATGTTATCCCCCAGATAACTTGGCAGTTCTTTATCACCTTTTTTTTCTGTTGGTGCGCTTCTTGGTTTTGAAAACTGTCCCGCAACTCTTCCTAACTTTACGATAGGCAAAGAAGCTGAGTACGTCATTACTAATGACATTTGTAAAAATACTTTGAAATAATCTCTTATTTTATCTGGATTAAATTCTGCAAAACTTTCTGCACAATCACCTCCTTGTAAAAGAAATGCTTTTCCATCAACAACTTCAGCTAACTGATTTTTTAAATGAGTAGTTTCTCCTGCAAACACCAAAGGTGGAAAAGACTTAATTTTATTTAAAACAGCATTAAGATCTTTTTCATCCTCATAATTTGGGATATGCTTTACTGGATAATTTCTCCAACTATTTACTTTCCATTTTTTCATAATCAACCTTAGATTGTTTTAACAGAGTTTACTGATTATTCAACAGTTACAGATTTTGCTAAATTTCGAGGTTTATCAATATCGTAACCCTTTTTTAATGCAGAATGATATGCAAGTTTTTGTAATGGAATTGTTATTAAAAAAGGTAAAAGATCGTCATCTGTATTTTCTACTTCTATCTTTTGCCAAATATTTTCAGAAAATATTTCATCTGTGCTTTTATTGGTAATTAATAATACCTTTGCGCCTCTTGCAATCACTTCCTGCATATTTGAAATTGTTTTATTATAATAATAATCTCTTGGAGCAATCACAACTACAGGCATTCCATCTTCTATTAAAGCAAGAGGTCCATGTTTCATTTCTCCTGCCGGATATCCTTCTGCATGTATATAAGCCAATTCTTTTAATTTAAGAGCACCTTCTAAGGCGATTGGGAATGAACTTCCTCTTCCTAAAAACATTGATCCTTTTGCATCAACAAATGAATTGCATGCTGATTGAATTTGATTATCAGTGTCTAATGTATTTTTTACTAGATCCGCAAGACTTAAAAGAGATTTAATTTTTGTTTGATACTTATCTTTATCAATACTTCCTCTAACAAAAGCTATTTTAATTGAAAATAAATATAAAACCAACATTTGACCAAGGAAAGCTTTTGTGGATGCAACGCCAATTTCTGGGCCACAATGTATAGGGAGTACAAATTTAGAGTCACGAGCAATTGAACTTTCAACAACATTGACAACACTGCAAGTTTTCATTTTATTTTTATTACATAAATCTAATGCTGCATAGGTATCGGCAGTTTCACCTGATTGAGATACAAATATGTACAAGCTTTCACTTTTAAATTTATTTTTCCTGTATCTAAATTCAGATGCAATATCTACAGATATATCTAAATCCGTTAACTGTTCAAACCAATGTTTTGCCATCAAGCAAGAATGATATGCTGTTCCACATCCAATCAATACGATTGACGATATTTCATTTTGTTTCCAAGGAAAATTTAAAAGATTTATATCATTGTTAATTTTATCAATATATTCATTAATACAATTTTTTATTGTGATTGGCTGTTCTTCAATTTCTTTTGCCATAAAGTGTTTGTAATCTCCTTTATCGTAATCACCCTCTTCATTTGACAACTCTAGAACACTCTTGTTTACTTTTTTTCCAGTATCATCAAAAAATTCAACACTATTTTTTTTTAAAATACAAAATTCACCATCATCAAGATAAGTAATTTTATTTGTCATTGACTTAAGAGCGTAAGAGTCTGATCCTAAATAATTTTCATTTGGTCCATAGCCTACAGCTAAAGGTGATCCTCTCCTTGCTCCGACAATTAAATCTGGCTGATCTTTAAAAATAATTCCTAAAGCAAAACTCCCATGTAGTTTTTTTAGCATTTTTAAAATTGAATTTTTTAAATCATTTTCTTTTAAATACTCTGTAATAAGGTGAACAATTACTTCTGTGTCAGTTTGTGATTTAAACTTGTGACCTTTTTCAACCAGAAATTTTTTAAGCAAAGTTGAATTTTCAATAATTCCATTATGTACAACAGATACACTTTCAGATGAATGTGGGTGTGCATTCAAAGTACTAGGAACCCCATGTGTTGCCCATCTAACGTGACCAATACCAACTGTTCCAAGCATTTTAATTTTAGAAATATTTGTTTCTAGCGCTTTCACTCTACCTTCACATTTTACCTCATTAATTTTACCATCTAATAATGTTGCTATTCCAGCAGAGTCGTAACCTCTGTATTCAAGTTTCTTTAAGGAATTTATTATTGATGATGAAACTGGTTTAGTACTTGTAATACCAATTATTCCACACATTATTTTTTTCTCCTATAATTTTTTTTTTCTTTTTGCGATGATCTTGTTAATGCTAAAGAATTCTTATTTACATTTTTTGTTATTACTGATCCAGCGCCAATTACAGATCCTTTATTTAATACAACAGGTGCTACTAAAGAAGAATTTGATCCTACAAAAACTTTATCCTTTATCGTGGTTTTACTTTTTTTTACCCCATCATAATTGCACGTAATTGTTCCTGCGCCGATATTCACTGATTTGCCTAATGAGGTATCCCCTACATAAGATAAGTGATTTATTTTTGAATTTTTTCCAACAATGCTTTTTTTTATTTCTACAAAATTTCCTATTTTTGATCCTGATTTTAATGTTGTCCCTGGTCTTATTCGTGCATAAGGACCAATTGATACATTATTTTCAACTTTAACATTTTCTAAATGTGAGAAAGAACAAACTCTAACATTATTTTTTATAGACACTTTTTCCAAAATCACGACATAAGGTTCAATAATTACATTTTTACCAATCTTTGTATCTTTTGAGAAAAAAATTGTCTCAGGTGAAATCATTTTTACACCTTTTTTAATAAATTTATTTCTTAAACTAATTTGTATTTTTTGATTTGCTGTTAGTTTCATTTGCATTTTTGTTTATAGTTAAGTAGAGATTATAATTAACTCACAAAATATTTCTTTTTAATACTTTAAAAATGACTCAAAAATTAACTATTTTATTTGATTTAGACGGTACGCTAGTTGATACAGCGCCAGATTTAATGGCAGCTCATAATCATGTTATGAAAAAATATGGTCATGAAACTAAAACTACTGATGATATAAGAAAACTTGTAGGCAAAGGAGCAGCATCGCTAATTGGAAGATCAGTCTGGGGACAAGCAAAAAAGGAATTTGGTAAAATAACTGATGAAAAAATAAAAAAAGAAATGGTAACTGAATTTATAGATTACTATGGAAAAAATATTGTAGTGGAAAGTAAATTATTTAAAGGAGTTCATAAGTTTCTTCAATGGTGTAAAGAAAATAATATTTCGATGGGTGTTTGTACAAACAAACAAGATTATCTTGCAATAGATTTACTAAAAAAAGTTAAAATTAATCATTTTTTTGAGTATGTAGCTGGAAGTAACACATTTGATTATTGTAAACCAGATCCAAGACACTTAACAGATGTGATTGAAATCATGCAAGGAGATGTTTCAAAAACTATAATGATTGGTGATAGTGAAACTGATGCGGATGCTGCTCATGCTGCAAATATACCATTTATACTTGTAAAAGATGGTTATACAGAAAAAACCACTGACCAAATACATCATGATCATTTAATTAAGGATTTTGTAGGAATTGAAAAAATAATTTTAAAATATTTATCTCATTAATATTGATTAATAATCATCGTGGTTGTATTAAAATTATAACCTAAGGAGAATTTTTGATTATTCATAAAGTAAAAGTTTATCCATCAAAAGTTAAACTTGATAAAAAAAAACAACTTGCATGGAAATTAGCAGAGATAGCAAGTGATAATGCAAAACTTAATAAGAAATCTGTAGAGATGGTTATTAATCGAATAATTGATAATGCATCAGTTGCAATTGCTTCATTAAACAGAAAACCAGTAATTTCCTCAAGAGAAATGGCTATGGCTCATTCTAGAAATAATGGAGCTACAGTATTTGGTTTAAGTTCGAATTTAAAATTTGATTGTGAATGGGCTGCATGGACAAATGGTACAGCTGTAAGAGAGTTAGATTTTCACGATACTTTTTTAGCAGCTGACTATAGCCACCCAGGAGATAACATCCCACCATTATTAGCAGTTGCACAACAAAATAAAAAAAGTGGTATGGATTTATTAAGAGGAATAATAACTGCATATGAAGTACAAGTGAATTTGGTTAAAGGAATTTGTCTTCATAAACATAAAGTTGATCATATTGCGCATTTAGGGCCAAGTGTTGCTGCCGGTATTGGTTCAATGCTAAAATTAAATACAGAAACAATATATCAATCTATTCAACAAGCTTTACATACAACAATATCAACGCGACAATCTAGAAAAGGAGAAATCTCTAGCTGGAAAGCATTTGCTCCTGCGCACGCTGGTAAACTAGCAATTGAAGCTGTTGATAGAACTATGAGAGGCGAAGGAGCGCCAAGTCCAATTTATGAAGGTGAAGATAGCGTTATCGCAAGAATTTTAGATGGTAAAAAAGCTTTATACAAAATCCCACTACCAAAAAAAAATGAGGAAAAAAAAGCTATACTAGAAACATATACAAAGGAATATTCTGCAGAATATCAAGCTCAGGCATTAATTGATATTGCAAAAAAATTAAATAAAAAAATTCCCAATTTAAATCAAATTAAAAAAATAGATATTTATACAAGTCATCATACACATTATGTAATTGGCACAGGTGCAAATGATCCACAAAAAATGGACCCAAAATCTAGTAGAGAGACATTAGATCACTCGATAATGTATATTTTTGCAGTAGCTTTAGAGGACGCAGACTGGCATCATATTAAATCATATACAAAGTCCAGAGCTGCAAGAAAAAGTACTATTAAGATCTGGCATTCAATTAAAACTCATGAAGATAAAAAATGGACAAAGAAATATCACGACCCAAACCCTAAAAACAAATCTTTTGGAGCAAAGGTAATAGTAACATTGAAAAATGGTAAGAGGTTTTCAGAAGAATTAGATAAAGCGGATGCGCACCCTTACGGTGCAAGACCTTTTAAAAGAGAAAATTATATTAACAAATTTTTAACCCTTACAGAGGACATTATATCAAAAAATGAAAGTAATAGATTTTTAAAAACAGTTCAAAATTTAGGAAAATTGAAATCAGGGCAACTTAATAAACTCAATATTGAGATAAATAAATCGAAATTAAAGAGAAATTTAAAAAAGGCTATTTTTTAATGCACTTTATCAAAAAGAAAATTAAAGAAAAAAGAAAAGATTTTGTCAATAAATTAAAAAGTGGGAAAATATTAAGAGTTCCAGGTGCATATAATCCATTAACTGCAAAATTAATTGAAGAAATTGGTTACGATGCAGTTTATGTTTCTGGTGGAGTAATGTCTAATGATTTAGGTTATCCCGATATTGGATTAACAACACTTGAAGATGTAAGTATTCGTGCAAAACAAATTGCAAGAGTAACTAATCTTCCAACAATTGTTGATATCGATACAGGTTTTAAATCTTGTAAAAAAACAATTCAAACATTTGAAAAATTCGGTATCACCGCTGTTCATTTAGAAGATCAAATTGAAAGAAAAAGATGTGGTCATCTAGATAATAAAGAACTTATTTCAAAAGAAAAAATGATTAAAAAAATTAAAGAATGTACAAAAGCTAAGAAGGATAAGAACTTTAAAATTATTGCTAGATCTGATGCTAAAGGTGTTGAGGGAATAGATAAAATGATAGATCGATGCAAAGCTTACGTAGACTCTGGAGCTGAAATTATTTTTCCTGAGGCGCTTGCTGATGAAAAAGATTTTGAAAAAGTTAGAAAATCACTAGATTGCTATCTATTGGCTAATATGACGGAATTTGGAAAATCAAAGCTTTTAAGTTACAAAAAATTAGAAAACCTAGGTTACAATATTGTTATCTATCCAGTTACAACTCAAAGATTAGCTATGAAAAATGTTGAAGATGGATTGAGGGAC
>CACONQ010000017.1 GCA_902628635.1 uncultured Pelagibacteraceae bacterium
AATTGAATTGCAAAATGGTAAAGATAATGATCAGAGCAAAAAGGGTTTGCTAAAACAATATGTACAAGCAAATTTTGGAACGTTTGACACTGAGGATCGATCATGGCCAGGGTATAAGTTTTGGAACATTGGAGATAAACAAATTTTTTATTATAAAATTATGGATAAAAACAACGAAATTTCAGAGGGGGTTGCTGTGACCTCTCCTAAATACTTTGATGTATTACTTGATGAGGAGAACTAATGAAATTAAAAATTTTTTTTAAAATAATTATAATTAATTTAATTCTATTTTCTTTAATAGTTTCAAAATCTTATTCAAAACCAATACCTCCTGGGTCAGGTAAAGGAGATGTACCAGCCAATATATTAATATTGTTAGATAGTTCAGTCAGTATGAGAAATTTAGTATCGGGCAATATGGGTACTTATGGTGTGGACTGGTCAGTAGAATTAAGTGATGGCAATATCATATTTGCTGAGAACGGACGAGGTTTTTCAAAAATTATTACTTCAACGGGAGAGAGAGATTTAACATTTGCTGGTGGTGCTATTAATTTTAGAGGAACAAATAAAGATTCAAATTGTGGAAATAAAAATTCTCAAGTCAATAAAAGTTGGGCTGGAGATGTTACTTCAAGCGATATAGTTTATGGAGTTTCAACTCAAAATGGTGGACAGATAGTTGCAATCGATAGTGATGGGAAATGCGTTGATGTGATTGGTTTTAATAAAACAAAAATTGCAATGCCCGCATTACTTGAGATAAGAGAGATAGATAATGATGAAATTCTTTTTGTAGCAGGCAGAACCCATGATGGTGGAAAAAAAGCTAGAATGTACGTAAAGAACTTGACTAGTGGGAAAGAAAAAAGATGTTCAATAAATAATAATCATCACTTTGGAAAACTGGTGAGTAAAAATAAAGCTGTATCTATGACCATAAGTAATAATGGTGATTATATTTATGTCGCAGCAGGTCAGCATCTTGTTGGTTACACTTTAACAAAAGATAGTAACGATCTTTATTGTCCTACAGATGGAAACTGGGATTATTTTATTAATACGGGAACAGATCAAGCATTATCTGCTGGTCAAACAAATGCTCTTTCAGATGATATAAAAGATGTTTTCTCTATTAAATATTCTGTTGCAGAAGATAATAAGATTTATGCTCTAAGTAAAAACTCTCATCTTCTTCAAAAAATTTCAATAGATCATACCTCTACTTCAGCTAGCTTAGATTTTACTATAGGTAAATATGGACCTGCTAAGACTTTAGATGATAAAGACCCAGGAGATGTCGATGCTGCTGATGTTGAATTTAATCTGCCAGGAATGGCGGCAAGTTCTGGTTTTGGAAATAATATATTTACTAGTGCTACCAGGGTTTTAGTAGGTGATAGAAATTCGTTTATACACAAATTTGACGAAAATAAAATGACCGATGCTTTAAAAGATTCAGCCTGGCGAGCAAGATATGGTGGTGCAAAAAAATCAAAATTTGATGGTGCAAAAGATGCAATCGAGGAAATTGTAACTGATAGTTCTTTAACATCAGGTGCAAACTATGGTTTTGGTCATTGGAATTCAGGCACTAATGACTCGAGAGGTGGCGCAGCTTGGCTTCAAGACGGGACAGGCGGTGGTGAAAAATTTTGTCACTTTTGGAATGCGTGTTACTATATGCTCAATGGTTGGATGGGTGGAACTCACCCAGTAGGTACGTCTGATCGATGTCTTAATGATTACTGTCTAGAAGATGCGGTAAGCGCTACTGGGGCTTCTGAAATTGTTGCCACACTTCCAACTATCGGTATGGCATGGGGAACAGATGGAAATGCTTTTGCAGATGTTGCATATCAATATTTTGGAAATAGAACGGGAGAGACACCAGTTATAGATAAAGTGGGCAAACCATGTCAGCAAAATTATGTTATCGTTATAAGTGACGGACATATAAGAAACAGTGAAGAAGCATTCAGAACTTTGGCAAAACTAAGAGATGAATATGAAGTTACAACTCTTATGGTTGGCTATGGTGGATCTTATCAAAATGCAAATGCTAAAGTCATATTTGACAGACTAGCAAGAGCTGGATCTTGCGAAAGTCCGGGTGATTATTATGCCAATGTAAATCCGATTTCCTACGAAGGACTAGATAATAAAACAGGTTGTGAAAGTCCGATTGACGCTGAAACCCCAGCTGATTTAAAGACAGAGATCTCATCAAAAATCAGACAAATTATTGCAGAACGATTATCTTTTACAGCACCATCAATCACTGCAACCCTTGAGGAAGGTGGATCTATTTATCAAGCACAATTTAATTATAAGGCAAATAAAGAATGGAGAGGGCATCTTTATAGATATCAAATTGATGGCGATGTAATTCAAGATAGCTTGGAAGAAAATAATGGTTTTGGAAACTGGGACGCTGGAGAAAGACTTCTTGTAAAAGGTTCCACTGGCAGAAAAATTTGGACTGCAATTGACACTAATCAGTATGGAGATGCTGGTTATACTGGTGGTGGTGGATGGAATAATTGGAACACAAGTAATGCAGGTGCAATTCAAAACTTATTTGAAGCAACCGGTAACGTGGTAAGAGATTATCACAATTCAGGATCAACATGTGGTCTAGCAGGAACAGATGGTGTTGAAGATGGTATCGATGATGATGTAAAAGGATTAATTAACTTTGTAAGAGGTGTTGACTACTTTAACTATAAAGGAACTCCAGGTGGTGGTGCATGCCCTATTGATGAAGATAGAGACTGGATTTTAGGAGATATATATCATTCTCAATTAATCGAAGTTGGCCCTCCAGGTGCTAGTACAAACTTTTTTGGTAACAACCAAGAAAAATATTGGAGATCAACAAAAGGTTATGGGGCATTTAAAACAGCCAACCAAAATAGAACAAGAGTTGTTTATGCTGGCTCAAACGGAGGAACGTTGCATGCATTTAATGCTAAGACTGGAGATGAGGAGTGGGCATTTGTACCTCCCATGATTGCAGCTCAACTACCACTCTTAGTAAACAAATCTCTGGATGGACAATTTGGAGGTGCAGCTGAATCGGGTGGTACTAATCCAATATTTGCTGTAGATGGATCACCAGTTGTTCACGATGCTTTTATCTATGGACTAAACGATGGTGGAACAGAATATCAAAATTTTCAATCTTGGCGTACATTATTAATGATTCCTTATGGTCGTGGTGGTGCAGGATTTTCTGTATTAGATGTGACTAAACCAACTGTAACAGTTGGTGCAGAAGATGAAGATGGTAATTTTGAACCAGGTTCAGGACCACTCCATATGTTTTCTATATACAATGACGCTTATAATAAAGAAGTTGTAAGAGTAGACCATAATGGTGTGACACATAGAATACCTTATCAAAGATCTACAATTTCTATTGAGGAGTCATTTGAGGCTGTGCATGCAGCTAATATCTATCAGGAAGCAGAAACAAAAGATAAAGCTTTAGGCACGTATACACATGATGCTGGTACGCCAGACGATACTTCGGATGACTTTCAAGCAGATTTTTTTACCAACAGGGATGCTAAAGCAGCATGTCAAGGTAATAGCGATTATGCAGGAGGTGACTTTGTAAATACAACATATGACGGAGGAGCAACAACCTGTTTTACAGATAATGTATTTACATTTGATATAGAATTACCAGACAGCGCTGTTAGTAGCGGAACGGTGAAGGATGGAATACTATCAATTTCAAAATTAGTGAGTGATGATTGGGTTGAAATGACAGGAGTAACAGCAACTTATGATGGATCAATATTAACAGTAAACTTTGGTACTAGTAATCCAGTAACAGTCGACCAAGGTATAAGTGGATTATCAGATGTGATTAAAATAGATACTACATGTGAAGGGCAAGCAATTGATAATAAAGAATTTGATTATTCTGGATTAGGCGAGACGTGGTCAACACCAAGAATTGTTAGGATACCATCTTCAAGTGGAGCTTCAGATCATGCTGATGATAGATATGTTGCAGTCATGGGTGGAGGAATGGGGTCTGGTACTAAATGTGTAGGCTCTGGTATCATCATGGTGGACTTGGAAGCTGGACATTTAGGGGATAATACAGAACTTGAGCATAAAGCTGGAAGATTATTCGGATCGGTAGAAAATGCAGGTTTTATGAGAATATTAGATAGTGAAGAAAAGGGATATAAAATCGGAATTACAGGAGAGTATCAACATGCAAGCCCAATAGTAAACTCTATTCCAGCCACTCCGGTAGTAATTACCGCAGATAATGTTCCACAAGCTGATTGGCGTGGAGCAATGGTCTATATTAATGATTTAGAGGGTAAAGTTATGAAAATTAATTTAACATCAGAAGGAACTTTATTCGAGCAGCAATTTCTTATGAATTTACAAGCAGACAATGTAAATAAAAGATTTAGTTTTTTTGAAATGGATGCAGCCATAGGAGGAGACTCTGGAAATCTATGGTTGTTTGGGGGAACAGGAAACTTTAATAGAATATCCGAAAAGGCAGGAGAAGACGGAAAAAGCTTAATGGATAATATAGTTTATGGAATAAGAGATCGTGACTTTCCAAACTTTGTTTCAAAAAATTCACCTAAACTTGTAAGCGGAAGTGAAAACTTTATTCTAGATAGTGCTGTTGCATTCGCTAGCGACAATACTCCTAGGATTGAGAGAAGCTCTGATTGTGTTAATACAACAGACGAGGTTGGTCCAGTATGTAAGGTAACAACTAGTGATGAAGCATGGAGATATCATTTAGGCGAACCCGATGCAAACCCAGAGTCAACAACAGGAAATAAGTTTAGAAAAACTTCAGCAGCGCCAACTGTTTATAGAGGAAAAGTTTATTTCCCAATCTATGAACCAGCGGAATTAGTTTGTGAGCTAGGAACAGCGTATGTTTGTGCTTATGATGATGAATGCGGTTATTTAGATTCACTTCACATTGATTCTTCTGTAGCCGAGGGTAGTTGCTATAAAGTTGGAAGTGGTATTTTATCTAAATTAGTTGTCCACGGTGGAAGCATGTTTGCAAACCTTGCTGGACCAGAGGAATCAGAAGATACACTTGTCCGAATACTTGCAAGTGAAAAACAATTTAGAACTTTTAGAAATTCTTGGCGTGAGAATTTTTAGATATTAAATAATATTAATTTTATTTGGTTCCCAAAAATAATATAAACTAATGTGCCAATTATAAGATATGGACCAAAGGGAATTTCAGTAGTTAAGCTTTTAGTTTTATTTATTAAAGTTGGAGCAACATATAACAAAGCTATTACTGAGGAAAAAAAAATTATAAGTGGAACGCTTACCCATCCAAACCAAAACCCTATTGCAGATAAAAGTTTAGCATCTCCTAAACCCATTCCTTCTTTATTTTTAATCTTTTTATACAAAAAAATAATAACCCAAATGATTACGTAACCAAGTATCCCACCAATTAATGAATTAATTAAATTTGGAAATAATTCTTGATTTAAATTAGGATAAAATGATTTCAATAGACCAATAAACATTAAGGGAAAGGATAGTTCATCTGGAATTATGAAATGCTTTAGATCAATAAAAAATATAATAATAAAAAATATACTTAGAATTATAAATAATAATGTCGTTACACTTAATCCATATACAAAATAGACGACACAAAAAGTCAATGCACTCAATAATTCAACAAAAAAATATTGAAAATCAATCTTACAATTACAATTTCTACATTTTCTTTTTAAATATAAAAAAGATATTAAAGGAATATTGTCATACCATTTAATAATACATTTACATTGTGGACAAAATGAACGATCTAAAACAATTCCTTTGTCTTGCGGTAATCTAAATATACAAACATTTGAAAAACTTCCCCAGATGGCTCCTAAAATAAAAAAAAAAGCAAAAATCACTAATTAGATTTTAAATTGCGATGCAATATTTATGATTCCATCAATGCAATACTGAATAAAAACCACTGCATCTTGAATATGTAAATAGAAACTTGGCGAATTAATTATAATTTCCATAGCTATTAAAATTACCAAAAAAGCATTAGAATGCCAATTATAAAAGAATATAGGATTTGTATAAAAAATGTTTTTTAACACAAAGAAAATAGAACCAATTGAGAAAGATAGCTCCTTAAATAAGGATTTAGCTATTATTACTCAAATGAACCAAGAGTTTGCAACATCTTTGGACTTAAGTGAAACTTTACAAACTGCTTTAGAAGTAATTATAAAAAGAATAAATGCCCAGGCAGCAAATATATTTTTAATTGACGACAAAAAACAAGTATTTCAATGTATTGCATCTAAATATCAATCTTACCTTGATGAATATGAAATTCCACTGACACAAGGTGTAATGGGTAAAGCAGTTCTTCAAAAAAAATGTATTAGAGTAGGTGATGTAAGAAAAGATGTAAGAGAAATTGCAGAATTTTATTTTGATTTAGATAACAAAACTAATTTCACAACCTATTCAGTTCTATGTTCACCATTAATTGCTGCTAATGAATGCATTGGTGTTATTCATTGTTTAAATAAAAAAACTTCTACAAAATTATTTGAGGAGAATGATAGAAAATTATTAGAAACTTTGTCAGCTCCTGCGGCTTTAGCAATTCGTAATGCAAAAATGGCAAAAGAACTTGTAGAAAAAAATAGAATGCAAAAAGAAATAGAAATAGTTGGAGAAATACAAAAAACATTATTATCAAAAAACAAAGATGAAAATTTTCCAATTGCTGGAATAAACATCCCGGCAAAGGTTGTATCAGGCGACTTCTATAATTTTTCTGAGATAGAAAAAGGAATGTACGGGTTTGGTGTAGCTGATGTATCGGGTAAAGGAATTAAATCATCTTTGTTAATGTCAAAAGCATCAAGTTTATATCGTTGCTTAAGTAAAACTATTTTTTCAACATCCGATCTTTTAAATTTACTTAACAAAGAAATTTGCGAAACAGCTGCCAGAGGAATGTTTGTAACAATGTTAGTTGGAATTTATGATAGTAATAAAAAAGAATTACTTTTATCAAACGCTGGACACGAACCACCTCTTGTAATTGATAAAGATCAAAAGTTTTCAAATTTTTCTGAAGCTGGTCCTCCATTAGGTATAACTCCTAAAATAAAATATAAAGAAACAACAACAAACTTTTCAGAGAGCTCAATGTATATTTTTACAGATGGTATAACTGAAATAAAAAATCCATCAGGTGATATGCTTGAAGTGGAAGGTTTTCAAAAATATATAAAAAAATATCAACACACACCAAATAATAAAAGATTAAAATTAATGATAGAAGATATTGTCAAGGCAGGAATGATTCAAAAAGATGATTTAACAATTGTCACTGTTGACAGTGTGCAATGACAAAACTTATGAGCATCATTGCAATATTAGTTTCAGTTGTTCTTTATTGGACAACAGCAAATGTATGTAGATATAATTTTGCAATTGATAAGAAAACAAATATTTTAAATATTCTTTCAGATGAAATTGGTCCATCAATCGGAAGAGCGCAAGTTTATTATTATAAAGAATTAGATTGCACCAAAGTTGATTGGTCTTTTGATT
>CACONQ010000018.1 GCA_902628635.1 uncultured Pelagibacteraceae bacterium
GTTAATTTAAATATTAAAAAAGGAAATTATTTATTAACGGAAAATGTGGTGGTGCCTAGTGGAATAAAAACAAATATAGACAAAGGTACAAATTTTATTTTAAAAAAAGATATATCTATCTTATTTAAAGACGATCTTTTTGCAAATGGTAGTAAAAATGAAAAAATTACAGTTAAAAATTTTGACAAAGAAAATCCATTTGGAACTTTTGCAATAATAGGCGAAGAAAATAAAAGCTTTGTAGAATTAAGTAATTTTATTATCGAGGGAGGGAGTGAGCAATTAATAGACGGCATAGTTTTTTTAGGCCAGCTTTCAATTCATAATGCAATTGTAAATATTTCAGACTCAGAAATTAATTCAAGTTTTTCTGATGATGGTTCAAATATCAGAAATAGTAATGTTAAAATAATAAGCACAATATTTAAAAATAATAAATTTGATGCACTAGATCTAGACTTTTGTAATGGGCAAGTTATTAAAAATACTTTTCTATCAAAAGGACAAAAATCAAACCTAGGCGGTGATGGTATCGATCTTAGCGGATCAAATGTGATTATAAGTGATAATATTGTTAAAAACTTTAATGATAAGGGAATGAGTATTGGAGAAAAATCAAAAGCAATTATTAATCAAAACTTTTTTGAAAAAAATGATATCGCGGTTGCAGTAAAAGATGGTTCAAAAGTTTATATATTTAAAAATGAATATAAAAAAAATAATTTAGAATTTTCAATGTACATAAAAAAATATGCTTTTGAAGAGCCAAATATTTATTTAAACTCTAATGAATATCAAAAAAGTAACAAATTTGAAAAATTGAAAGAGAATGAGAGTGAGTTCCACAACCTGAAAGATGGAAAAATATTCTTTATAAAAATTTCCGATGAGGAAAAGTTTTACCGAAAGTTTAAAAATGAAGTTACAACGTCAAGAATTTAAATACTTTATTTCAAATAAAGAAATTTTTCTTCTTAGAAATTCTTTAAATAAAATAATGTTATTGGATAAAAATGCAAATAAAGATAAATTATATTATACTGTTTCAAGTCTCTATTTTGAGACCCCATATTGTGACCATTTCAACGAAAAAGTTGAAGGTATTGTGAGTCGTGAAAAATTTCGAATAAGAAAATATAGTGGTTCGAATATTGTAAAGTTTGAATCAAAAAAAAAAATCGAAAATGTGATTGAAAAAAGTTCTTCAATAATAGATAAAAAAAATGCTCAAAACTTAATAAAAGGTAATTTTAATAATTTAAATGATGATAGGTCTAATTTTTTAAAAGATGCTTTTGTAAAATTAAAACTTAATAGTTTAAGAGCCAAAAATATAGTCGAGTATGACAGAGAAGCCTATTATTTGCCTTATGGTAATATTAGAATAACTTTTGATATGAATTTACGAACTTACAATTCTGATGTGAATTTTTTAGACATTAAAAATTCTTCAATACCAATTTTCTATGATAAATTTAATATATTAGAAGTTAAATCGAGTCTTCCATTGCCTGAACATTTAAAAAGTATATTGAAGGATGTTATAGCAATTCGGTCTGCTATAAGTAAATTTGTTTTCGGGCAAAAATATATAAATTTTTCAAAATGGCAGGATAAAATTCAAGAGCCATTTTAATTTTAACAAAAATTTTTTCAGTGCATAAATCAAGCCAATTGAGCTATTAGTACTGGTCAGCTACATGCGTTACCGCACTTCCACACCCAGCCTATCAACGTGGTGGTCTACCACGGCTCTATAGGAAGAACTAGTTTTGAGGTGAGTTTCCCGCTTAGATGCTTTCAGCAGTTATCTCGTCCGTACTTAGCTACCCGGCACTGCAGCTGGCGCTACAACCGGTCCACCAGTGGTACGTCCATCCCGGTCCTCTCGTACTAGGGACAGCTCCTCTCAATTCTTCTACACGCATAGCAGATAGGGACCGAACTGTCTCACGACGTTCTGAACCCAGCTCACGTACCACTTTAATTGGCGAACAGCCAAACCCTTGGGACCTGCTCCAGCCCCAGGATGTGATGAGCCGACATCGAGGTGCCAAACACTGCCGTCGATATGAGCTCTTGGGCAGTATCAGCCTGTTATCCCCGGCGTACCTTTTATCCGTTGAGCGATGGCCCTTCCACTCAGAACCACCGGATCACTATGACCGTCTTTCGACTCTGCTCGACTTGTCAGTCTTGCAGTCAGGCAAGCTTATGCCATTGCACTCTACGAACGATTTCTGACCGTTCTGAGCTTACCTTCGCACGCCTCCGTTACTATTTGGGAGGCGACCGCCCCAGTCAAACTACCCACCATACAATGTCTTGATACCGGATAACGGTAATCAGTTAGATATCAAGAAAAACAAAAGAGGTATTTCACTGGCGACTCCACTAAAGCTGACGCCTTAGCTTCAATGTCTCCCTCCTATGCTAAATATGTTTTTCCTAACACCAATGTAAAGTTGCAGTAAAGGTGCACGGGGTCTTTCCGTCTAACTACGCGAACTCCGCATCTTCACGGAGAATTCAATTTCACTGAGTTGATGTTGGAGACAGCGGAGAAATCGTTACGCCATTCATGCAGGTCGGAACTTACCCGACAAGGAATTTCGCTACCTTAGGACCGTTATAGTTACGGCCGCCGTTTACTGGGGCTTCAGAAATGAGCTTGCACCCATCGCATTAACCTTCCAGCACCGGGCAGGCGTCAGACCCTATACATCCACTTACGTGTTAGCAGAGCCCTGTGTTTTTGATAAACAGTCGCTTCTCCCTGGCTTGTGCCACCTTTTAATAGTTGCCTAAAAAAAGGTCTTCTTTATTCCGAAGTTACAGAAGCATTTTGCCGAGTTCCTTCAACATCATTCTCTCAAGCGCCTAAATATACTCTATTAATCCACCTGTGTCGGTTTAGGGTACGGTCTTATGATGGAGCTATTTCCTGGGACTTTTTCGCAGCAAGTTCAATCCATTAAGAACTCACAACTTACAAAATCCGTCACTACCATCAGGTTAAGGAATATTTACCTTATTTCCATCGACTACGGCTTTCGCCCTCGCCTTAGGGGCCGACTAACTCTGCGCGGATTAACCTTGCGCAGAAACCCTTGGATTTTCGGCGATAAAGTTTTTCACTTTATTTATCGTTACTTATGTCAGCATTCGCACTTCTGATACCTCCAGGATCCCTCACGGGTATCCCTTCACAGGCTTACAGAACGTTCCGCTACCGCTTATAAAACTCGAAAGTTTTATAAACCCACAGATTCGGTATGTGATTTTAGCCCCGTTACATCTTCGGCGCAGAAACTCTATTAGACCGGTGAGCTGTTACGCTATCTTTAAAGGATGGCTGCTTCTAAGCCAACCTCCCGGCTGTTAAGGAATTTCCACATCCTTTCACACTTAATCACAATTTCGGGACCTTATCTGGTGGTCTGGGCTTTTTCCCTCTCGACCATGGACCTTAGCACCCACAGTCTGTCTGTTGAAGAACAATGTTTAGCATTCGGAGTTTTATTAGGTTTGGTAAGAATCTCTTCCCCCTAGCCCATTTAGTGCTCTACCTCTAAACATCTATTTACTCAACGCACTACCTAAATAGTTTTCGCGGAAAACCAGCTATCTACGAATTTGGTTGGCCTTTCACCCCTTACCACAAGTCATCCAAAGACTTTTCAACGTCAACTGGTTCGGTCCTCCAGCAAGTGTTACCTTGCATTCAACCTGCTCATGGTAAGCTCATTCGTTTTCGGGTCTAATTCATTAAACTAATCGCCCTATTAAGACTTGCTTTCGCTGCGCCTACACCTAGATGGCTTAAGCTTGCTTAATAAATTAAGTCACTGACCCATTATACAAAAGGTACGCCGTCACTCTAAAAAGAGCTTCGACTGATTGTAGGCATGCGGTTTCAGGTTCTATTTCACTCCCCTAATAGGGGTTCTTTTCACCTTTCCCTCACGGTACTAGTTCACTATCGGTCACTGAAGAGTATTTAGGCTTAGAGGGTGGTCCCCCTATATTCGAGCAAGATTTCACGTGTCCCGCTTTACTCAAGAAATTTGTTAAACATTACTCATACGGGACTATCACCCTCTATGGTTAGTCTTTCCAGACTATTCTGATTTTTTTAACAAATCTACAGGCCTAGTCCGCTTTCGCTCGCCACTACTAACGGAATCTCAATTGATTTCTTTTCCTCTGGTTACTTAGATGTTTCAGTTCTCCAGGTTCTCTCTTTAAACCTATGAATTCAGTTTAAAGTACCACATAAAGTGGTGGGTTTCCCCATTCGGAAATTTTCGGATCAAAACTTGCATACAGTTCCCCGAAACTTATCGCAGTATACCACGTCCTTCTTCGGCTTTCAGTGCCAAGGCATCCGCCACACGCCCTTAAACGCTTGATTTATGCACAGAAAAAAATTCTGTGTTGAATCAAATTTTGTTGGAATGTTCTTCTTTTCGAACATTCAATGATTGTTCATCTATTCGAACAATCGGATATAGATATTGATAATATTAATTTTATTTACAATTTAAATAACTAAGTGTTTCTGGTGGAGGATAGCGGGATCGAACCGCTGACCTCCTGAATGCAAATCAGGCGCTCTCCCAGCTGAGCTAATCCCCCAAAAAATGGTGGGCCGAGAAAGACTCGAACTTTCGACCCCACCCTTATCAAGGGTGTGCTCTAACCAACTGAGCTACCGGCCCTTATTCAGTAAAGAGAAACACTTAAAATTAAGAAGAGAAATGAGGACGGTCAACATTAACCTGTTAAATATTTAGATCAAAAATAAATTTTTGATCATCCTTAGAAAGGAGGTAATCCAGCCGCAGGTTCCCCTACGGCTACCTTGTTACGACTTCACCCCAGTCGCTGACTATACCGTGGTCAAAGGTTTTAAACTTTGCCTTAAGGTAGAACCAACTCCCATGGTGTGACGGGCGGTGTGTACAAGACCCGGGAACGTATTCACCGCGGCGCGCTGATCCGCGATTACTAGTAATTCCAGCTTCATGCACTCGAGTTGCAGAGTGCAATCCGAACTGAGGCATCTTTTTAGGATTTGCTCAATGTTGCCATCTTGCTTCCTATTGTAAATGCCATTGTAGCACGTGTGTAGCCCAACACGTAAGGGCCATGAGGACTTGACGTCATCCCCACCTTCCTCCAGCTTATCACTGGCAGTTCTTTCAGAGTGCCCAACTAAATGATGGCAACTAAAAGTGAGGGTTGCGCTCGTTGCGGGACTTAACCCAACATCTCACGACACGAGCTGACGACAGCCATGCAGCACCTGTGTTTCGTCCGGCCGAACCGAAAACTTTAATCTCTTAAAGTCGCGACGAACATGTCAAGTGTTGGTAAGGTTCTGCGCGTATCTTCGAATTAAACCACATGCTCCACTACTTGTGCGGGTCCCCGTCAATTCATTTGAGTTTTAACCTTGCGGTCGTACTCCCCAGGCGGTGTGTTTATCGCTTTCACTGCGACACTGAAAATAAATTTCCAACGTCTAACACACATCGTTTACGGCATGGACTACGAGGGTATCTAATCCTCTTCGCTACCCATGCTTTCGTTCCTCAGTGTCAGTAATGATCCAGAAAGCTGCCTTCGCAATTGGTATTCTTTCTAATATCTACGAATTTCACCTCTACACTAGAAATTCTGCTTTCCTCTATCATACTCTAGCTAAAAAGTTTTGATGGCAGTTCCAGAGTTAAGCTCTGGGATTTCACCACCAACTTTTTTAACCACCTACGAACTCTTTAAGCCCAGTAATTCCGAACTACGCTAGGTCCCTTCGTATTACCGCGGCTGCTGGCACGAAGTTAGCCGGACCTTCTTATTCGGGTACAGTCATTTTCTTCCCCGACGAAAGAGCTTTACAACCCAAGGGCCTTCTTCACTCACGCGGCATCGCTGCATCAGAGTTTCCTCCATTGTGCAAGATTCCTTACTGCTGCCTCCCGTAGGAGTTTGGGCCGTGTCTCAGTCCCAATGTGGCTGATCATCCTCTCAAATCAGCTATTGATCACAGTCTTGGTAAGCCATTACCCCACCAACAAACTAATCAAGTGCGGGCTCATCCAATGGCGCATAAAGCTTTCTCCGTAAAGACTTATGAGGTATTAGCACAAGTTTCCTCGTGTTATTCCTCACCAAAGGGAAGATACCCACATGTTACTCACCCGTCTGCCACTAAGTATTGCTACTTCGTTCGACTTGCATGTATAAGGCGTGCCGCCAGCGTACGTTCTGAGCCATGATCAAACTCTCAAGTTTAAAAACGGCGCACACTAGCTTCTATATAAATTCTAAGAATAAAATTTATATAATGTTGAAGTGTGTACGACAAATTTTGGTAACCTTAACCGTCCACACTTCTCTTCTTAAATTTTTCACTTTTTAAATAACTATTTGGGCATAAAAGCCCAAAAACTTTCACACAATTAATAAATAATGCTAATTT
>CACONQ010000019.1 GCA_902628635.1 uncultured Pelagibacteraceae bacterium
TACCAGAACCAAAAAAGAAAACAAAAGTTAAGCCAAATATTTTAATAATACCCTTGGTTGCGTTTGATAAAGAACTAAATCGTTTAGGTTATGGTGGAGGTTTTTACGATCGTTTTTTATTCAAGATGGGAAAAAATATAATTATTAAATTGGGTTTAGCCTTTTCGCATCAAATGATCAAATACGTGCCTGTTGAAAAATTTGACAGGAAATTGGATGTTATTTTAACTGAGAAAGAGATATTTGAAACATGAGGATATTATTTTTAGGAGATGTAGTAGGCGAACCAGGGTGTGATGCAATAAAAAAAAATTTAAAAAATCAAATTAAATTAAATAAAATTGATTTTGTAATTGTAAATGGGGAAAATGCAGCCAAAGAAGGAGTGGGGATTACAGAAAAAATCTCTAACGATTTTTTTAATTGTGGAGTTGATGTAATCACAACTGGAAATCATATTTGGGATCAAAAAGAAATTGCGGAATATATAGATAAAGAAAAAAGATTACTTAGACCTTATAATTTAATAGCACCATCACCTGGAAAAGGATTTGAAATCTTTGAAACAAAAAATAAATCTAAAGTAGGTGTTTTAAATTTAATGGGAAATGTTTTTATGAAAAAGTGCGAAAATGTCTTTGAGTCTATAAAAAAATTCACTTCGCGAAATAAATTAAAAGAAAATTACGATTATTTGATTGTCGATTTTCATGGAGAGATAACAAGCGAAAAAATGGCGGTTGGACACTTTATGGATGGTATTGCAACTCTAGTAATTGGTACTCACACTCACGTTCCAACAAGTGATACAAGAATATTAAAAAAGGGAACAGGTTATCAAACTGATGCAGGAATGTGTGGAGATTATGATTCAGTTATTGGAATGAACAAAGAAAATTCAATTAAAAAATTTTTTAAACAGGATGCAAAAAAACATTTCCCTGCAACAGGGCAAGCAAGCCTTTCAGGCGTAATTGTAGATTGCAATAGAGATACTGGTTTAGCTGATAAAATTAATAGCTTTATCTTAGGTGGAGATTTAAAAAATACAAATTAGTTATGGCAGGTCATTCACATTGGGCAGGAATTAAACATAAGAAAGGTAGAGCAGACAAACAAAGATCAAAAATTTTTTCAAAAATATCCAAAGAAATTACCGTTGCTGCCAAATTAGGTGATAAAAATCCTGATATGAATCCCAGACTGAGATCAGCCATACAATCAGCACGTTCAGCTAATATGCCAAAAGAAAATATTGAGAGAGCAATTGATAAATCCACAAACATAAATTTTTCAAATTTTCAGAGCATGAGATACGAGGGTTTTGGACCAAAAAATATTGCAGTTATAGTAGAAGCATTAACTGATAATAAAAATAGAACTGCATCAAAAATTAGAACTATTTTTCAAAAGAATGGAGGTAGCCTTGGTTCATCTGGCTCTGCATCTCATAATTTTAAACAAATTGGAGTGATTAAAATTCCAAAAAATGAAATTTCAGAGGAGAAAATTTTGGATATAGCTATTGATGCAGGTGCAGAAGAGTGCCATTCTAATAATGAAATTCATGAGATACATTGTGAAAAAAATAGAATTTACGAAGTTAAAAAAAAATTAGAGATGACTGTTAAAAATTTTATATCAACAGAAATTGAATGGATACCTATTAATAATGTAATTATCTCCAAAGATATTTTTGATGAAATAAGTGATTTTTTAGATTCACTTGATAATGATGATGATGTACAAAATATTTTTACGAATCTTAAAATTGGGAGTAATTAATGTTGATTATTGGAATTGATCCAGGAATTTCTGGCGCAATTTGTTTTATGGAGGATGGAAAAATAACTGATGTAATAGAAATGCCAAGTATGGCCGAAGGAAAGAAAAATAAAAAACAAGTCAACAGTTCTCAAATATTTAATGAAATTTCCTCTAAAATAAAAAACTATAACAAGAGTGAAGTAAAAGTAGTCATAGAACATGTAACTGCTATGCCTGGACAAGGGGTTACAAGCATGTTTAATTTTGGTCAATCATTTGGTGTATTAAAGGGTATATGCTCAGCAATGAATCTATCAATGTATTTTATTAGGCCTGCTAAATGGAAAAAATATTTTAATTTGATTAACTCAGAAAAAGACGCCAGCAGAACTAGAGCGATCGAAATATTTCCTTATTTTTCTATGAATTTATCAAAAAAAAAAGATGCAAATAAAGCTGATGCCATGCTTATTGCTAGTTATTTTTACGAAAATTTAAGATCAGAATAGACAATTTTGAAATTTAAGACAAATTGATGACACAATTAAGTGACAAGTAGATCAAATGGAAGCAGATATAACATCACAAGCAGTTGGTTTAGCAAGCAACACTGACTTTTCACTTGTTCAATTATTTATACGCGCAGATTTTGTAGTCAAGTCTGTAATAATTATTCTTATAGCGTGCTCAGTATATTCGTGGGCAATAATAATTGAAAAAGTAAAATTATTTAAAAAAATAAATGAATCCTCTGAAATTTTTGAAGAACGATTTTGGAAATCAAAGTCAGCTGAGTCTTTTTATAATACTATCCCAAAAAATATAGAAGATCCAATGGCACTGGTTTTTAAATCGTCTATGGAAGCAGCACTAAAAACAAGATCAAAAACGCAACTCAATGAAAGACTTTCAAACATGCTTGAAATAAATATAGAGAAACAGATGAATAAAATTGAGAAGAGTTATACTTTTCTTGCAACCGTAGGTGCAACAGCTCCTTTCATTGGATTATTCGGTACAGTTTGGGGAATAATGAATTCATTTCAATCAATTGCTATATCAAGAAATACTAGTTTAGCTATTGTTGCCCCAGGGATTGCAGAAGCTCTTTTTGCAACTGCACTCGGTTTGTTAGCTGCCATACCAGCAGTGATAGCTTATAATAAATTTAATAGTGACTCAAAAAAATACTCGCAAAAATTAGAAAATTTTTCAAAAAGATTTCTAACAATAATTTAAAATGGCTTTTAATTTTAAAAGATCCAAAAACGATCCTATGAGTGAGATCAATGTCACTCCTTTCGTTGATGTTATGCTTGTACTTTTAATTATATTCATGGTTACGGCACCCTTGTTAACTGTAGGAGTTCAGGTTGATTTACCAGAAAGTTCAGCCGACTCTCTTCCAGAAGAACAAGAGCCTTTGACACTTACAATTAATTCTAAAGGAGAAATATTTATCCAGGAATCTAAAGTGGAATATGAAAAAATTATAGCGAAAATTTTAGCGGTCTCAAAAAATAGAACTGATACTAGAATATATGTCAGAGGTGATAAGACAATTAATTATGGTAGAGTTTTAGAGGTGATGGGAATGCTTTCTGGTTCAGGTTTTACAAAGGTAGCTCTAATATCCGAACCTTACAAAGAGAGGTAAAATCTTGGTCAGAAATGTTATAATCTCATCTGGATTTCATATCATAATGATATTTATAACAGCAATAAGTCTCCCTTTTTTAACAAAAGAACCAATAGATTTACCCCCCCTTGTATCTGTAGAGTTAATACAAATATCAGATAAGACTAATATTCCTTATGCGCCAAAAGCAAAAAAAATAATTGAAGAAGTTAAAAAAAAAGAAAAGGAAAAACTAACATCTGAACAAGCACCACCAAAAAAAGTTAAAAAGAAAAACCAGATGCGGTTCCCTTTCCTGACGAAAATATTGATAAAGTAAAAAAAATTGAGGAAAAAAAAACAAAATCCAGAAAAGCTCGATGAAGAAATTAAACAAGTTTCTGAATTTGAAAAAAAAGAATTATTTGATCCAAATAATATAGCCGCTTTAATTGATAAATCTAAAGAAGAATTCGCTGAAACTACAAAAAAAACTAATAAAATATCGCAATCTCAAAAAAAAGATCTAAGTATTACAAGTCTTACTTTGAGTGAAGAAGATGCATTAAAAGCACAAATTTTTGGTTGCTGGAGCATTCCTTTAGGACTACCATATAATGAAAATTTATTAGTAAGAATAAAATTACAATTAAAACCAGATGGAACAGTTGTTAAATCTGAGATATTGGATCATGCAAGGATGAATACACCAGGTCAGGGATTTTATAAAGTTTTGGCAGAAAGTGCGCTTAGAGCAATTAAAATGTGTCAACCCTTAAGGGTACCCACTGAAGGTTATGAAAGATGGAAAGAACTACAATTAAATTTCGATGCAAGAGAGATGTTAGAGGGATGATTAAAAATTTTAAATATATTATAATTTTTTTGTTTAGCATCACACATGCCAATGCTTTAATTGAAGTAGATATTACAAGAGGAAATTTAAATCCTCTGCCTATTGCAGTATCTCCATTGTCAATTGATAGTAATTCTAATGAAGCACTTCAAAAAACATTGAAAAAAAAAAATATTGGATCTGAAATTTCAAAGGTTGTTGAAAATAACCTGCAAACTTCTGGTTTATTTAATCCCTTGAGCAAAGATGCTTTTCTTCAGAAGCCTGATATAGCACACCTAAAACCAAGATTTGAAGATTGGTCTTTGATTAAAGCTCAAGCGCTAATCACAGGAAAAGTAATTTATAAAAATGAAAAACTAAGAGTAGAATTTAGATTGTGGGACGTGTTAGCAGGTAAAGAAATGATGGCATTAGCTTTTACTACAGTGCCAACAAACTGGCGAAGAGTTGGAC
>CACONQ010000020.1 GCA_902628635.1 uncultured Pelagibacteraceae bacterium
CTAAAATATCTTGCTGTTCCTTATCCAAGCTTTTTTTATTTTTTTTATCTAATCTTTTTTGTATTGATTCAAGATCAGCCAGCATCATTTCTGTCTCAATTATTTCTAAATCTCTGACTGGATCAACTGTTTGATTGACATTTTGAATATTTGAGGAGTCAAAACATCTTATCATGTGCAGTATTGCATCCACCTCTCGTATATGAGATAAAAATTTATTCCCTAGGCCTTCACCTTTAGATGCACCTTTTACTAAGCCAGCTATATCGACGAAAGAAATTGTAGTATTAATTTTTTTTTTTGATGATGATATTTCCGCTAACTTATCAAGTCTCTCGTCTGGTACAGCAACTATTCCAATATTTGGATCAATTGTACAAAAAGGGAAATTCTCCGCTTGAGCTTTATTAGAATTAGTCAAGGCATTAAATAAAGTAGACTTACCAACATTTGGTAACCCAACTATACCACACTTAAATCCCATTATTTATTATTAACAGTACTTGAAAATAGATCCAACTTTTTATCTAACAAAATTGGAAGTGATTCGGTTATATTTTTTGTTATGGTTCCAATTTCCTCTTTTTCATCATCATTGAAATCTTGAAGAACGTGTTCTGCAACTTGAATGTTATTTTTTGGCTGACCAATACCAATTCTTACTCTAGAATATTCTTTTCCGATAAATTTATCGATTGATTCAATACCATTATGCCCTGCGCTGGATCCTCCAAATTTTGTTTTAATCTTTCCAAAGTCTATATCTAGATCATCGTGAAAAACAATTACATCCTCAGCATCAATTTTAAAATATTCAATTAATTCTCTAATGCAAACACCTGAGTTATTCATAAATGTAAGAGGTTTTATAGCATAAACTTTTTTACCACTTATAGTCCCTGTAGTTAATAAACCCTTAAATTTTGGTTTTTGTTTTGATAATCCAAACTTTTGATTTATTGCATCAATAATCTTAAAACCAATGTTATGTCTATTATTCTCAGAATTTGGCGTGGGATTACCTAAGCCTACAAATAAAAGCATATTATGAGTTATTTAGAGTTTTCAATTAAGTTATTTCTTGTCTGCAGCTTTTTTATCAGCAGGAGCTTTTTTATCATCGCCTTTTTTTGTATCGTCTTTTTTCTCGCCCTTATCTGAGTCTGGTGATGCTGCTTTAGCTTCTCCGTCAGAGCCCTCTGCTGCTGCAGCTTCTCCATCAGCACCCTCAGCTCCTTCAGCAGTCTCTGCAGGCTTTTCAGGTTCTTTAATTACAGTTGGTGCAGCAAGTGTTGCCACTACAAAGTCTCTTCCTCTAATTGTCGGTTCAACATTTTCTGGAAGTTTAATTGAGGAAATTTTGAAACTTTGACCAATATCCACACCATCTAGATCGACAATTAACTCTGATGGAATATTTTCTGTGGGGCAATTTAATTCTACTTTTCTTCTTACTATGTTAAGAACACCACCTCTTTTTAAACCAGGCGAATTTTCTGAATTAATAAATTTAACTGGAATTTCAAGTTTAACTTTCCCCCCTTTTACAATTCTCAAAAAATCAACATGTATTGGTTCATCAGTAACCGTATCAAAAACCACTTCTCTTGGTAAAACATTTAAATCTTTTCCCTCAATCTTAATATTAATTATATTTGATAAAAAATTTTCTTTATCTATAAATGTTTTAAGAATTTTTTTTGAAAAAGATATATTTTGATTTTTCTCTTTACCGCCATAAATAACAGCAGGAATTTCACCCTTAGCCCTTAATGAATTAAGGTCGCCTTTTGTTTTTGTCATTCTTAAGTTTGCTTCAATTGAATTCATAAAAATAAACGCGTTTTAACCCAACTTATTTAATAACTCAAGTAAATTATTTGAACAAATCCGAAACCGATGTGGAATTTGAAATTCTTTTTAAAGCCTCTCCAAGTAAATTAGATATACTCAATACTTCAATGTTTTTTGCATTTTTTAATTTTTTAGAATTATCAATTGTATCTGTTATTACTAAATTTTTTATTGGTGAATTTCTAATTTTTTTGACCGCATCTCCACTAAGTACTCCATGTGTAATATAAACATGAATTTCTTTCGCACCCTTACTTTTTAACATTTTTGCAGCGTTTACAATTGTTCCTCCAGAGTCAATTATGTCATCAACCATTATACATATTTTATTTTTCACATCTCCAATGATATTCATAACCTCTGATTTTCCAGGAGCAGGTCTTCTCTTATCCACAATGGCTAAATTAACATTTAAAAGTTTACTCAATCCTCTTGTTCTTGCTACCCCTCCAACATCAGGTGAAACACAAACAATGTTATTTAATTTTAGTTTCTTTTTAATATGTCTAAAAAATATCGGCGTAGCATATAAGTTGTCTACTGGAATATCAAAAAATCCTTGAATTTGTCCTGCATGCAAATCAACAGTCACAACTCTATCTGCACCAGCCTTGGTTATAAGGTTCGATATAAGCTTTGCTGATATAGAAGTTCTTGGAACTACTTTTCGATCTTGTCTTGCATAACCAAAATAGGGAATTACCGCAGTAATATTTTTTGCTGATGATCTTTTCAAAGCATCGATACATAATAGCATTTCAAGCAGATTATCGTTAGCAGGTGATGATATAGATTGAACCAAAAAAATATTATTACCTCTAATATTTTCATTAATCTCTACATATATTTCACCATCAGAAAATTTTTTTATATTTGAATTAACAAGTTTTGTTTTAAGATATTTTGATAACTTAACGCTTAAATTTTTATTACTATTTCCAGTTAATAATTTCATTGAGATAACCTAATTAATCATAATTAATGAGAGATTTCTACCATAATCATTTTCTTTTTTTTTCAGTGATCTTCTTGCACTAAAATAAGTATTTACCCCTGAAAAGGTGTCTTTATTAATAAGTTTAATTTTTTTTATCCCAAGCTTTTTCATCTCTAATATAATGTACTGTTTGAGATTAAAAAAATATTTTTTATTTTTATATTTAAAAAAAATTTTATTTTTTTTATCTTTTTTAATAAATTTTTTAAAAAAATCATCTTTTACTTCATAGCTATTTTGCGATATACAGGGTCCAATTATAGTTTCAAGACTTTCAACTTTTGATCCTTCTTTAATAAAAAAATTGGTCACATTCCTAACTATTCCACTAAACGCTCCCCTCCAGCCTGCATGTATTACTGAAATTATCTTTTTATTTGGATCAAATAAAACTATTGGTGCACAATCGGCTGTTAACACTCCTATAGGCGTATTAATTTGTTTGGTTATTAATGCATCACACTTAAATCTACTTTTGATTGATTTATTTTTAATAAAATAAAATTTATTGCTATGAATTTGTTTTGGTAAATGAATTTTTTTTGTATTTGATTTTAGTTTTTTTAATACGATATTTAGATTTTTTTTTATATTATTTTTTTTATCACTTGATCCAACTCCACAATTTAAACTTTTATAAATTCCTTTTGAGATACCTCCTTTTGATCCAAAAAATCCATATGTAATACTCCTTTTGGACGATAATTTTTTTGTCTTGATCAATTTCAAAAACCAATTTTAAATTTAGTTTTGTTATTTGTTAGAAGCATCACTTTAAAAACGTCACCCATAAATTGTTTTCCAATCAACTTTTCTAACCTATAATAAATGTTCGCTTTATCCGAAAAATTCATTTTTTTTGATACCATTTCTGCTCTTTCAACAATACCTAACTTTTTCAAAAAACTGCCTTGTGTTGTAATTCCAGAAATATTAAATCCAACTTTCTTTGCAATTTTTTTTAAAAAATCGAAGGGTAAACTATGTGTAATATCACATTTTTTATAATGCTCTAAAATATTGACAATTTTATGATTTGAAAAACCTCGTAATGTATTTTTCATCTTTTTGTCGAAATAACCATAATCAATAATCAGAAGACCACCATTTTTTTTTGAGATAATTTTATATATAGACTTCAAATATTTGATCGTATTTTCAGAAATTTCTATAAAAGTTTGATTGTTACTTAACTTAACTCCTATTTTTTTATCCAAAGAATTTATATTAGTTTTTTGGTCAACATAAACTAGACTTTTGTTTCTAGAAAATTTTACTTTTCTCTCAAACCATGCCTTATCTTTCTTTAAAAATTGCTTAATAGGAAATGAGTCAAAAAATTCGTTGGCTAAAAATAAACATGGACCGTCTTTAATTTTTTCCAAATTATTAATCCAAATTATATTATTGTTTTTAATTTTAAATTTCTGTTTTCTTTTTAGATATGGACTTTTCTCATGAATATAAAAACAATAATTTTTTTTAAATTTTGAAAACTTATTTAATGTATTTAAGATATTAAAAGACATTTCTCCATTACCTCCACCCATATCAATAATATTGATTTTTTTTGGTTTATTTAACTTTTCCCAAAAACT
>CACONQ010000021.1 GCA_902628635.1 uncultured Pelagibacteraceae bacterium
TTCAAAACTAGCTTCATAAAGTTGCGAGGGATGACGAGACAAGTTATCCACCTTTACAAAAGTTACACCCCATGAAACAGTAGTCTCTTTTCCATACAATTCAGAGTTCAAAAAATTGGCAACTCTTCCAAAGAAAATGCCAATAGGCGCAACTAAAGAAATCAAGTCTAAAAAGATGTAAGGGTTGAAATTATTTTTTTTAGAAAATATATAGGTCCCTATAATTACCCCAATTAGTCCACCATGAAAAGACATACCACCTTTCCATATCATAAAAATTTCTGAAAAATTATCTAGGTAGTATTGTGTATTATAGAAAACCACATAACCCAGTCGTCCCCCAAGAATTATACCTAAAATTATATAGGTCAAGAGGTCATCTAATTTTTTAAAATCTTTCAGTTCTTTATTTAAAAACTTTTTAATTATCAGCCATCCAATTAAAATTCCAAAAATATATGCTAACGAATACCATCTTATTTCTATTGAAAAAACCGTAAATGCAACTGGGTCAAAATTATTTATAAACATTTTTTAAAAATATATTATAAGGATATATTATTTTTTTTAAGCATAATATGACAAAATCAAAATTCGTAATTGATAAAATTACCAAATTATTAGAGCAAGGTTTGATATCCTACAAAGATCTTAGTAACGAAATACTCAATATTATAAAGTCAAAAAAAGAAGAGATTATTTTTAAATTAGATTTATCCACTAAAGAGGAACTAGAAATAGTAAAAAAAAGATTAGAAATACTTGAGAAGAAATTAGATAAAAAAAATAAATCGGGTAAAATTAAAAAGGTAAAAAAATCTTAACTCTTAAGCCACCCAAACTTGAGTTTTCCAACTTAATACTACCGCCATGTGATTGTATCATATCTGATGCTATTGACATCCCAAGACCAACACTTGATTTAGAATCTCCTCTGCTTTTATCTATTTTGTAAAATGGTTTAAAAACATTTTCTCGTTCTTTTTCAGGTATACCTATACCATTATCGTCTATATTAATTACAATATTGTTTGCACTTTTTTTAATATCAATTACTACTTTATCACTATATTTTAGTGCATTATCGATAAAATTACTCAATGATCTTTTTATAAGATTTTTTCTTCCAATAAACAGAATTTCAGATTTTCTCTCAAAGAAAATTTTTTTAGTTTCATACTTACTTACAGTTTTTGATACAAGATCAGAAATATCAAAATTCTCACTTTTTTCATTAGACCTATTGCTAGAAAATTGAAGATATTCATTAAGCATTTTTTCCATCTCAATGACATCCTCAGATAGTTTTTTTTCTATTTCTTTATCTTTAATAAACGCAAGCTGTAGTTTAATTCTTGTTAATGGTGTTCGTAAATCATGGCTTATACCTGATAACATTTCTGATCTTTGATTTAAGTGTCTAATTATTCGTTTTCTCATTTTATCAAATTCATATCCAGCTTGTCTTATCTCTAATGCCCCCGAGGGTCTATATTCTCCAATATCTTCACCTCGACCAAATCTTTCAGATGCTTTTGCTAAATTTATAATAGGCCTAGTCTGATTTTTTAAAAAAATAAGCGCCACAATAATTAATAAAAAAGCCGGCAGGGTAATCCATAAAGCAAAAATTCTTGCAGATGAATTTGCTACTCTGTTTTTTGGAATAACAAACTGAAAATATCCATTTAGATATTTAATTTTTAAATCAATAAAATCCTTCAAAGAAGTTGTATCAAACCAATAATTTGAAAATTCTGACTTAAGCTCTCTTCTTAAAGTTCTATCCATTGGGCTAAACCATCTCTCTAAGTCCTCTTTTGGTAATATTGAATGAGGAAGATAATCTACTTTAACATTATGTGACTCAAAAAAAAGTTTTGTTAGAGAATCTTTATTGTATTGTTCATTATCATAAGCATCTATAAAAAATTTAATTTCGCCAATCAGGGCTCTGGTCATTCCCTTGTTGGTTTTTATCCAAAGACTATCAAAAAAAACAATTGATATAGTTATTTGAAGAATAATTATTGGTGCAGCAACAATTAATAATGCTCTATAAAATAATTGTTTAGGTAATAGTTT
Source organism: uncultured Pelagibacteraceae bacterium (assembly GCA_902628635.1). Taxonomy (GTDB): domain Bacteria; phylum Pseudomonadota; class Alphaproteobacteria; order Pelagibacterales; family Pelagibacteraceae; genus Pelagibacter. The sequence goes on from CACONQ010000021.1 coordinate 2,086, forward strand.
TTTTATAAAACTATTCAATCCATAAAACATAACCAGATCCTCTTATTGTTTGTAAATATTTTGGTTTTTTTGAGTCTATTTCTATTTTTTTTCTTAGTCTTGTAATTATTACATCGACAGATCTCTCTTTATCTATATCAATCAAATTACCAATATAGTCTCTCGAAAAGATTTCTCCTGGTGAATTAATCATTTTTTCTAAAATAATTTTTTCAGTATTATTAATTTTAAATTGTTCTGTTTCTTTCTGGATTATAAGTTTATTTAAATCAATTGTAATATTATCAAATTCTATAAGCCTTTTTATATTTTTGATTTTCGTTTTTGATAATATATTTTTAATTCTTAGAATAAGCTCTTTAGGTTCAAAGGGTTTTGGTAAATAATCATCAGCACCTACCTCTAGACCCTCTACTCTTTCATCAGGTTCTCCTTTAGCTGTTAAAAGAATTACCGGAGTATTAATTTTGTCCCTATTTTGTGAGATAAAATCTAAGCCACTTTGACCTGGCATCATTATGTCTAACACAATTAAATCAAATTTTACTTCATGCACTTTTTCTTGAGCATCCTCCGCACAATTTGCTGTAGTTATTAAAAAATTTTTCTCAGAAAGATATTTTTTTAGTAAATTTCTTATTCCATCATCATCGTCTACAACTAATATATGTGCTTCAAACTTTTTCATTTATTATTTTTTTAATAACATTATTAAAATTATTTACCTCATTTGAAGTAGAATTTAAAAGAGCATTGTAAATTCTTTTTTTTTGGGCTGAGAAAATTTCTTCAAAAATTTTCATACCCTTTTTTGTCAGGAAAACATGTTTTAATCTTGTGTCTTTTTCGCCTTTTTTAAATTGTATGATTTCTAATTTAATAAGTTCTTTAACAACTCGATTAAGACTTTGTTTTGTTATTTTGAGCTTTTTTAAAAGATTGGATATTGTTATCCCTTCATTGATGGAAATTATGTGTATTACCTTGTGATGAGCTATTCCTAATGAATGTTTATCGAGAGTTTTTTTTGCATCATTAAATGACTCCCTGTAGCTTATAAAAAGCTTCTCAATAAACTCTTTTAAATGATCATCTTTTAAATATAAAAGATCTTTCATATTGGTAAGTTATATTGACATATTATATTTAGAAAGATATTTTTTTAATAAAATATATTTTTCTTATGATACCTTACGATAAAAGATCTGGTAAAATTTGGTACAATGATAGTCTAGTGGATTGGGGCGATGTTAAACTACACGTTCTCAGCCATGGTTTGCATTATGCTAGCTGTGTATTTGAAGGTGAGAGAGTTTATGATGAAGCTATTTTTAAACTCGAGGAGCACACAGAAAGATTTTTTTACTCAGCAAAAAGAATGGGTTTTTCGATTCCATATACACAAGATCAAATCAATGAAGCTAGTAAAAAAATAGTATCTATACAAAAAGTAAGCAATGGTTATGTTAGACCAGTTGCTTGGCGTGGAAGTGAGATGATGGCAATATCTGCTCAACAAACAAAAATTCATGTTGCCATTGCAACATGGGAGTGGGGTTCATATTTTGACCCAAAATTAAAAACAGAAGGCATTAAATTAAATATTTCAAAATGGAAAAGACCATCACCTGAGTCAATCCCGTGGGACACAAAAGCTGCCGGTTTATATATGATATGTACTTTGTCTAAACACGATGCAGAAAGCCAAGGCTACACCGACTCTTTAATGCTCGATCATGAAGGAAAAATTGCAGAAGCAACTGGTGCAAATATTTTTTTTAAAGATAAAGAAGGGGCTTTACACACACCAATTCCTGACTCATTTCTTGATGGAATAACAAGACGTACAGTTATTGAAATTGCAAAGTCAAAAAAAATAATTGTTAATGAAAGAAAAATTAATCTTAAGGAGCTTGGAAATTTTGTTGGATGCTTTTTAACAGGTACAGCTGCCGAAATAACCCCAGTTGCTTCCATTGATAAATTTAAATTTAAAGTCTGTGATACTATAATTGATTTATCTGATAGTTACCAAAAAATGGTAAGAAAAAAAATTGCTGCGTAGTCTTTTTCAAAAATCTTAATATGTTTAAGAAAGTTTTTCTTATTTTTCTT
>CACONQ010000022.1 GCA_902628635.1 uncultured Pelagibacteraceae bacterium
CATAAAATATGTGCTTACTTTGTAGCCTTGACTCTTATCAATATCTTCATTTTAATGCATTAATTAAATAATAATAGAGGAGATAATAATGTTTAAAAAAATATCATTATTTTTAACTTCATTAGTTTTTGTTTTCACTACTATTGGTTCTGCTTTTGCTGTAACTTTAAAAGCTAGTCACCAATGGCCAGGTACTCCAAGAGCTGATGGATCATATGACCCTCGTCATGAAATGGTTCAAATCATTGCAGACGAAGTCAAAAAAGCAAACGTTGGAATAGATATAAGAATTTATCCAGCTAAATCATTATACAAACCAAAAGAACAATGGAAGCCAATGACTACTGGTCAATTGGATATTTCTGCATTCCCATTAGCTTACGCATCAAAATTCCATCCAGAATTTGATGCTACTTTAATGCCAGGAACAGTTAAAAACCATAAGCATGCATTAAGATTTAATAAAGGTCCAATGATGACTGAAATTAAAAAAATCATAAATGATGCTGGTGTAGTTGTTTTATCTGATGCTTGGTTAGGCGGTGGTTTTGCTTCAAAAACTAAATGTATAAAAAATCCAAGTGATGCCAAAGGACAAGTGATGAGAGCTGCAGGTAAAGCATTTAACCAAATGTTAGAAGCAGCAGGAGCAGGTATTCAAAGTATGCCTTCATCTGAAATTTATACTGGCCTTCAAACAGGTGTATTAACTGGAGCTAACACAAGTTCAGGAAGTTTTGTAAGTTATAAAATTTACGAGCAGGTTTCATGCGCAACTCCTCCAGGAAAATTTGGTTTATGGTTTATGTATGAACCAATCCTTATGTCAAAAAAATCTTTTGATGCTTTAAACTCAAAGCAACAAAAGGCTTTGATGAAAGCTGGAAAAAAAGCTGAAAAATATATGACAGCACAGGTAGAAAACTTAGATAAAAAGTTTGAAGAGGCTTATAAAGCTGCAGGTGTTAAGTTAGTGTATATGGATGCAAAAGACCATGCTGCATGGGTAGAGATTGCTAAGCAATCTTCACACAAAGCATTTGCTGACAAAGTTCCAGGTGGCGACAAGCTAATGGAAATGGCTTTATCAGTTAAATAAAATAATATATAAAAACCCCTATTTAACCATTTAGATAGGGGTTTTTTTTATGAAAAAAAAATATCTTCAGTTTTGTGACTTAATAGCTAAAGCATGTGGTGCTTTTGCTGTATTAGCATTACTCTTATCAATCTTAGTAATAGTTGAGCTTGTTTTTGAAAGATATTTTTTTCAAAGAGCAATCACATGGCAAACAGAACTTGTCACTATGTTATTAGTTGCCTCAACTTTTATAGGAAGTGTTTATGTGCTTAGCGAGAAAGCTCATGTTAGCATGGAATGGATTTACGATTTTTTATCAAAGAAAAATATTATTAGATTAAAAATTTTTACATCTTCTATAAGTTTGTTATTTTTCTTAATTTTATTTTATTTTGGATTTTTAATGGTAGAGGAGGCGTTTACCAAAAATTACTCTACAGGTACAGTTTGGGATCCACCATTATGGATACCATACTCATCAATGATGCTAGGTGCTTTATTGATGATATTACAGTACATAGCAGAAATTATTAAATTAATTGATGATGAGGATTATAATTAAATGGATCCATTGATAATAGCTTTAATTGTTGCAGTTTTTACTTTATTGGTGCTTTTTTCTGGCATTCCAATTGCTTTTGGTTTGAGTTTTGTTTCGATTGCATTGTTAGTATCATTCGAAGGTTTTCAAATGCTCGATGTTTTTGCCGAAACATTTTTTGCAGGACTTAACTCATTTGTTTTGCTTTCTATACCAATGTTTATTTTAATGGGAATGGCTGTAGCAAATTCTCCGGCTGGAAAAGATTTATATACAGGATTAGATAGGTGGCTCTGGAGAGTACCAGGAGGATTAGTAATTTCTAATATTGGAGCTTGTTCAATTTTTGCAGCTTTAAGCGGATCAAGCCCCGCAACTTGTGCAGCGATTGGAACAATGGGAATACCAGAAATGAGAAAAAGAGGATATTCAGATCAAATCGCAACAGGAACAATAGCAGCAGGTGGAACTTTAGGAGTTTTAATACCTCCAAGCATTGTTTTAATTGTTTACGGAATTGCAACAGGCACGTCAATTGGAAGATTATTTTTATGTGGTCTTATACCAGGTTTCATGTTGGCAGGTATGTTTGCTATATGGGCTTTAATACATAGTTATTTTATTGATAAAGATGCAGCAAAAGCATTAAGAAATAGAGTAAGACCTACGTTAAAAGAAAAACTTGAAGTATTACCAAGAATTCTTCCTTTCTTAGCGATTATAGCGGGTGTTTTGTATGTTCTTTATGGAGGGGTAGCAACACCATCGGAGGCATCTGGTGTAGGAGCATTTTTAGTTTTTGTATTAATTGCAGTTGTTTATAAAATTTATCAACCAAAAAAGATTTGGAACATAGTTAAAGTATCAATGAAGGAAAGCGTAATGATAATGTTCATTATTGCTGCCTCTTATCTTTTTGCATTTACTCTTTCACAACTTTATGTAACTCAATCTTTAGCACAGAGCATGGTTGATTTAAGCTCTAACAAATGGGTAGTATTTATTCTAATAAATATATTTCTTTTGATAGCAGGTTTCTTTTTACCGCCAGTTGCAGTCATTGTTATGACTTCAGCCATATTATTGCCTGTGATTACAACATTAGGTTTCGATCCTTATTGGTTTGCAATAGTATTTACTATAAATATGGAAATTGGATTAATAACACCACCCGTAGGTTTAAATCTTTATATTATTAAAGGAATTACTCCAGACGTTAGTTTGTCAGAAATTTTAAAAGGATCTATACCATTTATGATAATAATGGCTTTAGCTATAGTAATTTTATGTATATTTCCTGAGATCGTTACTTGGTTACCTGATAAAATTATGGGTAAAGCACTTGGATACTAAAAAAAATATAAATAGAAAAGTTTCGGTGGCACCTATGATGGACTGCACCGACCGTCATGATCGTTACTTTTTAAGATTAATTAGTAAAAATGTGATGCTGTATACAGAGATGGTTGTAACCAAAGCTGTTTTACGTGGAGATAAACATAAACTTTTAAAATTCAACAATTTAGAAAAACCATTAGCTTTACAAGTTGGAGGTTCTGACAAAAAGGAATTAGCAGAGGTAGCAAAGATAGCAGAAGATTATGGTTATGATGAAGTGAATATTAATTTGGGCTGTCCAAGTAAAAAGGTTCAAAAAAATTCTTTTGGGGCTTGTTTGATGAAAGAACCAGATCTTGTATCTGAGTGCTTAGCGGAAATGGGAAACTCTTGTAATATTCCAGTTACTGCAAAAACAAGAATAGGCTTTGATGATACCGAGGAATTTGATTATCTAAATATGTTTATCAATAAAATGAAGAGCTCAGGTTGTAAAACAATTATTCTTCATGCAAGAAAAGCAATATTAAAAGGCTTAACTCCAAAACAAAATTTAAATATTCCTAAACTAAATTATCAGATGGTCTATGATATCAAAAAATCAAATCCTGATTTGGAAATTATTATTAATGGTGGAATTACTGACACTGATCAAATACAAAAACATTTAAATTTTTGT
>CACONQ010000023.1 GCA_902628635.1 uncultured Pelagibacteraceae bacterium
GCTATTTTGAACGCTGAAATGGCTTTATGTGTCATTGTTTCAGTAGAAATTATTCATTTTTATATTATATGAAATCATATATTAGGTACCTTAAACTATATTTAAAAATGTCCGAGAAAAAAGTTAAAAGAAGAGATTTTATATTCACAGCAACTTATGCTGTTGGTGCGGTGGGTGTTGCAGCTACAGTATGGCCCTTAGTAGATCAAATGAACCCTGATGCATCTGTAAAAGCGTTAGCCAGTACAGAAGTAGACGTGAGTACAGTTGAACCTGGCAAAACCATAACTGTTTTATGGAGAGGCAAACCAGTATTTATTAAAAGAAGAACTCAAAATGAAATTGATGAAGCAAGGTCTGTAAGGATGGAAGATTTACCTGATCCAGAAAAAGATGAGGATAGAGCGAAAAATCCAGAGTGGCTTGTGATGTTAGGAGTTTGTACTCATCTTGGCTGCGTACCTTTAAATGATAAAGGAGACTACAATGGTTGGTTTTGTCCATGTCACGGATCACATTACGATACATCTGGAAGAATTAGAAAAGGACCTGCACCAACAAATATGTCAATCCCGAACTATGAATTTTTAGAAAATAACATAATTAAAATTGGATAAAACTAATGAGTGATCATAATTACACACCAAAATCTAAATTCGGAAAGTGGTTTAACGATAGATTGCCTTTATTGTCATTAGCAAACCATCTTACTGATTACCCAACACCAAAAAATCTAAATTATTGGTGGACATTTGGAGGTATTTTAACTTTTTGTTTAATTACTCAAATTGTTACAGGCTTAACATTAGCCATGCATTATATTGCTCATGCTGATATGGCCTTTGATAGTGTTGAGCATATCATGAGAGATGTAAATTATGGTTGGTTAATTAGATACATTCATTCCAATGGAGCCTCTATGTTTTTTTTAGCAGTTTACATTCATATATTTAGATCTCTATTTTATGGATCTTATAAAGCTCCAAGAGAGATAATCTGGATATTAGGAATTATAATTTATTTACTAATGATGGCTGCTGCATTTATGGGATATGTTCTTCCATGGGGACAAATGAGTTTTTGGGGAGCAACAGTTATAACAAATCTTTTTAGTGCTATTCCATTAGTTGGAGAAGGTATAGTCACGTGGTTATGGGGCGGATATTCAGTTGATAATCCTACACTTACAAGATTTTTTACGTTGCATTATTTAATTCCATTTTTGATATTAGGTTTAGTTGTATTACATATTTGGGCATTACACGTTCCTGGAAATAACAATCCAGTTGGTATTGATATAAAGAAACCATCTAAAGATACAGTTCCATTTCATCCATATATTGTAATCAAGGATACATTTGCATTATTGATGTTTATGATAATTTTTGCTTTTTTTGTTTTTTATTCTCCAAACGTTTTAGGGCACGCAGATAATTATATTGAGGCCAATCCAATGGTAACACCAGCGCATATTGTACCGGAGTGGTACTTATTACCTTTTTACGCAATTTTAAGATCTGTGCCAGATAAGCTCTTAGGTGTGATAGCGATGTTATCTGCAATTTTAATACTCGCTGCCTTACCATGGTTAGACACATCTAAAATTAGGTCTGCTGTATTTAGACCTTTGTATAGACAATTTTATTGGATTTTAGTTTTAGACGTATTAGTTTTAGGATACGTGGGAGCAATGCCAGCTGAGGGATTATATTTACTAATCGCAAGAGTTGCTACTGCTTATTATTTTGCGCACTTCTTAATAATTCTTCCATTACTCGGATTTAAAGAGAAAACTCTTCCTTTACCATTTAGTATATCAGATCCAGTTTTAGGAGGATCAGCCAATTTATCTATGGCAAAAAGTGATAAAAAAGAGGGTTGAGGAGTGAGAGCTTTTAAAATTCTATTAATTACCTTTATATTTTTTACAATACCTCTTCAAATAAATAGCGCTGAAAAAGTTGAATTATTAAAAACTGATTGGTCGTTTAAAGGACCTCTAGGAAAGTTTGACAGATCATCATTACAAAGAGGATATCAAGTGTACACTGAGGTGTGTGCAGCCTGCCATTCAATGAAATACTTAAGTTATAGAAATTTAATGGAAAAGGGTGGACCAGAATTTTCAGAGGCTCAAGCAAAATCTATAGCAGCAAGTTTTGAGGTAACTGATGGTCCAAATGCTGATGGAGAAATGTTTTCAAGACCCGCAAGATTATCTGATAAATTTCCAATGCCATATCCAAATGAAAAGGCAGCCCAAGCAGCTAATGGAGGTGCTTACCCACCAGATATGTCTGTTTTGGCTAAAGCTAGAAAAGGGGGCGTCGATTATCTTTATTCAGTCTTATTAGGTTATACAGAGCCTCCAGCTGGAATTACTTTGGACGAAGGCGTTTATTATAATAAGTTTATGTATGGAAACAAAATTAAAATGCCAAAAGTTCTTGAGGATGACTTAATAGAGTATGGAGATGGAACTTTAGCTACAGAAGAGCAAATGGCGAAAGATGTTGTTACGTTTTTGATGTGGTCAGCAGAGCCACATTTAGAGGCAAGACATAAAATGGGTTTTAGAGCAATTATATATTTAACTATTTTGACTATACTAGTTTATTTCAGTATGAAAAAAATTTGGTCACGTGTTGAATCTGAAGTTTAATACATCGCCATCTTTTACAATATAGTCTTTACCCTCTAACCTCATTTTTCCACTACTTCTAGATTGTGTCCAACCTTGATTGTTTATGAAATCTAGATAAGAAACTGTCTCTGCTTTAATAAATCCTTTTTCAAAATCTGAGTGTATTTTGCCAGCAGCATTAGGTGCACTACTATTCTTTTTAATGGTCCATGCTCTTGTTTCTTCAGGACCAGATGTAAAAAATGTGTCTAATTCTAATATATCATAACCTTTTTTGATCATTAATTTTAGCCCTGTTTCATCCGAACCAATCATTTTCATGTAGTTTACTTTTTCCTCGTTGCTTAATTGATTAATTTGATTTTCAATATCTGCTGAAATTAT
>CACONQ010000024.1 GCA_902628635.1 uncultured Pelagibacteraceae bacterium
TGCTTGTCTAATTATATTTTTTTTTTGTTTTAAAAGCTCGTTAAGGTAAAAATCTCTTTTTAATCTAAAGTCGTTATTATTTAAAATTATTTTAAAAAGCTCATGGGATAAAGAATTTTTATAGCTTTCATTACTATCAAACAATGATGAATTAAAATCCTCTATTTTTGAATTAATAGGAAAGACTTTACCCGACTCCTGTCTAAATAAAACTTTGAATTTACCATTAGTAAAGTCGTATATATATTTTAAGTTATCACCTGTAATTGGATGACTATCATTTATAAGTGCTGAAAAAGCCAAAAATTTTGCAAAGTACTCTTTGTCAATTAATTGAAATATTTTTTCAACCTCATTTTCTTTAATTGCATCAAATAAATTTTTTATTGACCCGAGAGCAATATCAGTATTTACACCGCTGCCAGAGATTTCAATATTTTTTTCGTTAAGGTCAAAATCAGAATTGTGCGCTATTTCGTTTTTCTTATCCCAATCATCATTTGTTTTTAGAAGAGAATAATTTGTTATTTCATTTCTTTCAAACCATTCTTTTCCATGTCTTTCCTGTTTATAAAAAAAACCAATATCAACGCCGTTTATTTTAAGTATAACAGTTTCACCCATTGGAGATAAAAGACCAAAATTACTTGCAAAATTATTTAAAAATACTGTCGGTATGTTCTCATCACTTTCTGGGTAAATTCTTATGAGATTAAACTGCCTTATGTTATCCAAATATTTCTCATTTTTTTTTAATCTAATTCGTAAATTGAAATTACCGTTTATTAATGGTGAAACCGAGGTTCCATGAAGCTTGTAATTAATTGAATAATTTTCTTTTTTAAATTGTAAGCTCGCTTTTCTCCAATAATTAAGCTCATCTTTAATATAGCCTTTATTTTTAAACATTTTAATTTGTGAATTAAGATCAGATAAATCTGAAGAGCTCATTTTAAGATTTAAAGTTTTCGGGTCATCAAACTTATTTTTATTATATATTCTAATGGGATCAATTTCATGAACAAGAAATTCAAAAATATTTAAACCCCAATAGTATAATTTTCCACTCAAATTTGTATTTGAAATGGAATTATTTAAAGAAAGAATTTTAGTGTAAGTATAGTGATTATTATACTTATAAATTAAATAAAAAAAAATACTTATAAAAGATAATATTATAAAAATAAAAATTTTTATATTATATCTTTTTACAAATTTAATTATCGAGTACATTACTACTAGATGATAAAATATTTACATCAGATACGCCAGACAATCTTGATATGGAATTTGTTAATTTATTTTGATCAACAACGTTTATTTCAAAAATTATCTCTAATTGATTATTGTTAATACTTTTACTTTTTAAATAATATTGGCTTGTATGATCGGAAAGTGTTTTAAATAATTTTTCTTCATTCTTTGGATCACCTTTAATAATCAATATAAAAGATTTAGATGAAAGTGGCATTTTCTTAATTATCATTATTAAAAGGGCGATCACGATTGTTGATACAAATGACACCTTAAAAGCAGCTACCCCATTCGCTATACCTATTGATACAGCCCAAAACATAAAAACTATATCGATAGGATCCTTCACAGCTGATCTAAATCTTATTATCGATAGAGCGCCGACCATCCCTAAAGATAAAACTAAATTTCCACTGATTACCATAATCACAGCTGTGGTAATCAAAGTAATTAGTATAAGAGATAAATTAAAACTTTTTTGATACAATACCCCTTGGTAAGACTTTTTATATGTGTACGAGATTATTGCTGCACAAACTAGACTTGCAAACAATGCTAAAAAAACATCACTTAAAGTTATTAATGATCCAGACCTAAGGTTTGCCACACTGGATGATATTATGTCAGCAAAAGACAGAGGTTTTTGATTTTCCATTTATTATAAATATTATTAAAACTACCTTAAAAAAGTTTTATATAAATCTCAAGGTAATATTTAATTATATATATTTAAGCTCTTAATCATTTTTTAACTGCAATTAAAAGGTAAATATTACAAAAACTTTCTGGGAAAAATTTTATTAAAAAATCTTGAATTAATTGTCCAATAAAAGATAGTTTATATCCTTCTTGCCTTGCTTTGTTTTCATCAAATTTTTTATGCTTTTTTGATCTGAAAAATTTAAATTTATATAAAAAAGGCATGTTTTGAACATTAAATACATTCTTAATTTCAAACCCGTGATCTTCAAAAATTTTGGTAAATTCTTTTTTGGTTAAATTAAGTTTATGAAATTCTTTGTGCCTACTGTTTTTGTCTTTTCTTATCCAATCAATAATTAACTCTTGAATATTATCTGCTCTAAAAGATGCACAAAGCTTTCCACCTCTTTTTAAAACTCTAAAGGTTTCAGAAATTGACTTATGCAATTTTTCTGAATGAAAGTTGTGATAAAGACCAAATGCTAAAACCACATCAAAATACTTATTTTCAAATTCTAAATCTAAAATATTGCCTTTTTGTACATCTAAGGTCGGATCAATTTTTTTTAATTTATTTATTGCATTTTCAATAAAATCTACACCAGTGATTTTATAGCCGTTGTTATGATAATATCTTAATATTCTTCCTATTCCACATCCAGCCTCAAGAATTTTTTGATCTTTATTTTGAACTACCAAATTTGCGTATTTTAGGGGGTAAGAATGGATATTTTTCATTGGTTCATCTGCTTCTAAAGAAGCCCATCTTTCGTCCCAGTATTCAAAGTTATTTTTATCTCTAAAAGTTTTTCGCATTTTTTTTAAAAACTATGGATCTTAATAT
>CACONQ010000025.1 GCA_902628635.1 uncultured Pelagibacteraceae bacterium
TTGAAAGAGCCATTTAATTTACTTATATTTTCATTAAGATTCTTTGTAGCAAAAATCTTTTTATAAGCTTCGCTTAAACTTATGATATCCTTATTTTCAAATTTAGCCCTTCTTAAACCTATTAAGTTCAATCCTTGCAATGAATTTCTATTTCCAGTTGACAATCCATAAGGAATTACGTCATGGAGTACACCTGTCATTCCTCCAATCATTGCCATTTTTCCAATTCTTGTAAATTGTTGAACCGCAGAGTTACCACCAATAACGACATTATCTTCAATAATCGCATGTCCTCCTAACGGTACATTATTAGCAATTATTACATTATTTCCTACATGACAATCATGGGCAATATGAGATGAGATCATAAATAAACAATTGTTTCCAACAACTGTTTTGCCACCACCACCAACTGTACCTGGATTTATAGTTACATATTCTCTTATTTTATTATTATCTCCAATCACTAAATTTGTAGGCTCACCATTATATTTTAAATCTTGTGGATCGTTGATTGATACAAAAGGATATATTTTATTACTTTTACCAATTTTGGTATTTCCAGAAATGCTAACATGAGAGTGAATTTTAGTACTTTCTCCAATTTCTACATTTGGACCAATTACACAATAAGGACCCACCTGAACGTTTTTACCCAGTTTAGCTTTTGTGTCTATTATTGCAGTTTTATCTATCATCTATTATTTTTTATAAATTCTCTTAAATTTTTCGCAGGGTAGCCCATAACTTTTGTATTATCAGATATATCGTTAATAACACCACTACCTCCACCGATATGAACATTGTTTCCTATCTTTAAATGACCTGATATTCCAGCCTGTCCACCAATCATGACATTATTCCCTAGAGAGGAACTGCCAGCAAAACCAACTTGACCTGCAATTATACAATTATCACCAATTTTATTGTTGTGTGCTATGTGTACTTGATTATCCAAGTATGTATTTTTACCAATCACCGTATTTGATAAAGAACCTCTATCAATTGTAGAACCACAACCTATTTCACAGTTATCATTTATTATAACTATACCAATATGTGGATATCTTATATTGCGCTTCGGGTTTGGAAAAAAACCAAAACCTTTTTTACCAATAACACATCCATCTAAAATACTTACATTATCGTTAACAATTGTATTCCTAATAATGACGTTTGAACCAATAGAACAATTGGAACCAATAAACACATTTTTTTCGATAATTGTATTGTGACCGATTAGACAATTTTTTCCGATTTTTACATTTTTACCAATTAAAATATTTCTACCGTGTTTAACTTTTTTTTTAAAAGAGGTTTTTGAAATATCTTTGACAGTTTCATCAAAATCATCAACAATTGACTTGGGATAGAATTCTGTTGTAATTTTTGCCATCGTTAAAAGAACATTTTTGACAATAATTTTTTTGCATGAGTTAGGAAGAAATTGGGAAAGACTTTCGGTTGTAACACAATAAGAAGCTTTTGTCTTAGATGCCAAAGAAGCATAATTTTTTGAATGAAAAAAAGTTAAATCTTTTTTGCTGGCTGATGAAAGATCAGTAACATCGTAGATTTTATCACTTTTAAAATTTTCTTTATTTTTAATATCAATTTTACTTAATAATTTTTCTATACTATGCGGTCCGACATTTTTAAAAAATGGATTCAACATAATAGAATATCTATCAAACATTTGATATTCTTTTAATCAACAAATATTACTGATTATTTTCTATCAACAATAGTAGCCGACCATTGAGCATCAGCCATTTTTTTTGTATCTACAAAAGCTTCTCCCTTATATTTCCAAACTCTACCGTGGGATCTAATTGCCTCAATATTTAACTCTAGTTTGCAATCAGGTATTACAGGATTTCTAAATCTAGCTTTTTCAACACTCATCAGAAAAACTAATTTATTTTCATATGTAGATTTATCTATGCCATGAGCTGTTAAAGCAGCAGCAGCTTGTCCAAATGCCTCTACTATAAGTACTCCAGGCATTACAGGTTGATCTGGAAAATGACCTTGTACATAAAAACTATTTTTTTTTACATTAACTATTGCAGTTGCCGAATGAAGTTTTTTTATATTATTTAATTCATCAATTAAAAGCATTGGTTCTCTATGTGGAAGTAATTTTATTATATCTTCTTTTGTAAGACTATTAGTCACTTAATTAACTTTTAGTTTATTAATTTTTTTATCAACAATTTTTAAAATCTCATCAGTAATATCAAGATCTGTTTTTCCCATTATAATATTTTTTTTTTGTATAATCATATCTATATTTTTTTCTGCTGCATACTCAGCTAGTATAGGCTTTATTTTTTCGGCAAAATCAGCACTAGCGTTTAGTCGTGACTTTGTAGATACATCAATTGCCTGTTGACGCAGAGTTCTATAATTATTGATTTCCTTAGACAAAGCATCTAATTTTTTATTAAATTCTTCAGTACTAATAACATTTTTTTTTGTAATTAAATCCTCCTCTTTAGACTTAAGGTCTTTTTCAATTTTTTGAAATTTACTAACATCTTTTTTCTTTTGATTATTAATTTTAGAAATTGCATCTTTCCCTGCTTTTGAAATTTGCATTATTTTATCCATA
>CACONQ010000026.1 GCA_902628635.1 uncultured Pelagibacteraceae bacterium
GCAAATACTAGTACTAAGTCTGGATATGCGATTGCTGCTGCCAATGATGAATTTTTAGTTAAATTTAAATACTGGTTTGTAGTTGGTGGAATTATAATTCTTAATGCTTGTGGCATTATAATTAGTTTTAATATTTGATTAGGTGTTAAGCCTACCGAAGCAGCGGCTTCTTTTTGACCTTTGCTTATACCCTGAATTCCTGCTCTTACACACTCAGCAACAAATGTTGAAGTGTATAATGAAAGAGCTAATACCAAAGCAATAAGTTCTGGTGGCAATCTGACACCACCTTCATAAATGTAAGATGTAGTTGCAAGTTGTTTTAAAACAGGAATTTCAAAATCCAAAGTCACTCCTCCAACTAAGAAAGATAAGCCAGGTAAAATAATTAAAATTGCTAAACTTATATATAAAAGAGGTAATTGTTTTCCCTCTTTTTCTTGTAGTTTTTTTGCATATGTTCTTATGAATACTATTGATACGACTGCAGCAATTAGACAATACATAAATATATTTAAATTTTGCCATATCATTGCAGGAATGTAGTATCCTTTTATTGTCATATAAGTGACACCAAACCAAGGTTCAGCACCTTCTGGTAAAGGTAATGCTCTTAAGGCAGCGTAATACCAAAAAAAGATTTGTAATAATAAAGGTATATTTCTAAAAAATTCTACGTACCATGCTGCAGAGTTTCTTATAAGATAATTACTAGATAGCCTTGCAACACCTATAATCACACCCAAAATTGTACAAAAAATTATTCCTAAAAATGAAACTAATAAAGTATTTAATAAGGCAACAACGTAAGCCCAAAGATAAGAGTCCTGCCCATCATAATCAAGCAGCGTAAATTGCATATCAAATGAGGCTTCTTGTTTCAAAAAACCAAAGCCAAAATCAATGCCTCGATTATCCATGTTTACTTGTGCATTAAATGTGAAAAAACCAAATACGAAGACAACAAAAAGGATTGTGAGTAGTTGAGGTATAATACGTTTAATTTTATTATTCATTTGGGGGAATATAAAAAAAAGGGCTAGATAAATCTAGCCCTTTTTAAATCATATAAGATAACGATTATCTTGATGGTGGTACGTAAAGTATTCCGCCTTTAGTCCATAATTGGTTTGGACCTCTGTCAGGTAAAATACCAGTATCAGCTATATTTCTTTTGTAGCTTTCACCATAGTTACCAACTTGCTTGATAATTCTTAGGTTCCACTCATTATCTAAGCCAAACGCAGCACCCATTTCACCTTCTGCACCAACAAGTCTCTTAATTGCTGGGTTATCAGAAGTTTTCATAGAATCAGCATTTGCAGAAGTAATTCCATACTCCTCTGCTTCGATCATTGTGTTCAAAGACCATCTTACAATGTCTTCCCAAACAGAATCACCTTGTCTTACAACTGGTCCTAAAGGTTCTTTAGAAATAGTTTCTGGTAATACAATGTGTTCATCTGGGTTTTTCATTTTAGTTCTTTGAGCTGCTAAACCTGATTTATCAGTTGTATAAGTATCACATCTTCCTGCATCATAAGCTGCAACAACCTCGTCAGCTTTTTCAAAAGCTACTGGCTCGTAAGAAATTCCTCTTGAATTAAAGAAGTCTCTCATATTAAGCTCTGTTGTTGTACCAATGTTTGTACAAGCTGAGATACCGTTTTTAAATTGGCTCGTAGAAGTAATTCCTGAGCTTTTTCTAACCATGAAACCTTGACCATCGTAAAAGTTTACACCTACGAAAGTAAGACCAATGTCAGCATCTCTAGAAAGTGTCCAAGTAGTATTTCTTGATAAGATATCAATCTCACCAGATGTTAAAGCTGTAAATCTTTCTTTAGCACTTAATGGTGTAAACTTAACTTTGTTTGCATCACCTAGTACTGCAGCAGCTACCGCTCTACATACATCAACGTCAATACCAGTCCAATTTCCAGATGCATCAGCATTTGAAAATCCTGGAAGACCTTGAGAAACACCACATCTAACAAAACCTTTCTTCTGTGTGTTTTTAAGTGTTTTTGATTTCTTTGCCATAGCTTCGGTTGTAAATGCAAAAAGCACTGCAACCATTGCTACGAAAGAAGTCAATTTTTTTATTACTTTAAACATATTCTTCCTTTTGTTTTAAGTTTATTTGTTAACAAATAATTCAAAATTACTTTTGAATAACTAATATTTAAGCATGATCTATAATTCTCATCAATAAAAAACTTAGAGTAAAATACCAAAATATATAATATTTTTTACGAATATGGCTCAATATGGCGCGCCCTGAAGGATTCGAACCTCCGACCCACGGTTTAGAAAACCGTTGCTCTAT